>CAZLTV010000005.1:0-59107 GCA_964562545.1 uncultured Mycobacterium sp.
CTTCTACCTGCACAAATATACCTTCCGCAGCATTCCTTCTATAGATTCAGATCTGCTATAGCTTGGGGGCAACGCACTTTAATCTACTATAGGAACTATGGGAAAACTATAATAGATGAACGAGGTGTTATAGCCTGCACAACCCCACATCACAGAATGGTCACGCACGAGATCCCACTCCGGGGCCCTGGACCGAGCTGAGGGCCGCAAGGTCCACTCGGTGCCGGTGCCGTCGTTAGTCCTCGACGAGGTTTCACCGCTGTGCGCGAACAAGGCGAGCGGGGGATGGTTCTCCGGGGAGGTGCGGTCCGGAAGGTCACCCCACATGACCTTCGGCACGCAGCAACCATGAAACAGCCCCTCACCTGCGTTAACAGGATCGGGGCTATGGCGGAGGGAAGTGGATGGCTTTCGAACCCCTCGCCAGAGACGCAGCGGCTACTACATAGCAGCAACACTGAGGCAGACTAGACAAATAAGGCCTGCCCCCCGTTTCTCGTTGATATGCTTCGCGATTGAGGCACTAATAGAGGTAAACCCTACCCTTCCCGCTACTCCTTATACGCGGCAGGGAGATCGAAGCCGAACTTAGCGCTGAGCGCACGGACATCAGATCGATCCTTCTCTTTTGGCTCGTAGGATGTCTTAAATCGAAACATCCACTCTGGCGCGATACACCTCACGTCCTCCCCGTTGATGAGGCCATTGCCAGCGAGAGCACCGTAGGGGTATTCCACGCCGTAGCTGTTATTGCCGTTTTCGTCGTAATCGAAAACGTGGACATCGATGCGTTTACCTGCATTATCTTTCATGACATACATCCACTCGGAGCTATCAGCACGAGTTTCCTCGACATACCCTTCAGCCTCAAGCAAGTCTCGGAGTCGTGGATTGTCTGCCCGACTCACGGCAATATCGAGATCCTGATGCGGTCGAGTCTCTTCACCTAATAGAGCATCAATACACCAACCACCGTCGATCCAAATATTAATCCCAGCTTGCCCTAGTTGCCTGTGGAGCTCTAGAACATCAGCAGCAGTTATAGCAGACTCGAGGTCTGCACGTTCACGCGAAACCCGTGTGATATCAGAATTCGCGTCTGCTGGATTGTCCATATATTAATATTAGCACTATGTTTTACGTTAGTTGATTTTCGCTTGGCTTTGAATTTGGGGACCGCACGACGAAACGGGATTTGAACCTCCATCACTACGGTTAATCGGCGCAGATAGAACAAGGCTTTAACGTTCGAATCGGTCGCCATTCTGCTATCGACTATGATGTTCAAAGCGGCGGAGGGGATTGCATGGCTTTTGAACGCATCGCCAGAAACGCCTAAAAGATGTTGGCTCACACTCCCTGTCCGCTGCACAATCTTGGGATGGACCAGGAGAAGCTACGGGCCACAGAGGGGGCTGCGCTGTTCCTTGCCGGCAAGGTCGATGACGATGCTGATCGCGTGTTGGTGCTAATGGCAGCTGCGGTACACGACGCTTTTGGTGAATGTCCGCATGTCGCTGATGTACAAGAGGCGGCGACGCTCATGAACGCAGCAGGCGTAGTCATCAACGCCGCTGAACGTACTGCGGACACCGAAGCCCTGCGAACCGGCGAGACATGGATGTCCCTAGTCGTAGACAGCGGCCTTCTGGAGAACACTCGCTTCGAGTCCACGGCCCTCTACAACCTGGCCAACAGCAGAATCGCAATTGCCGATTCCCACCTTGCCCTGGCCTGGAGCGACTTGGGCGAGTCTGAGCGCCTAGCCGGCGCCGTTGCGTCCAGGTTCACCGAGCGTGAACGACTGCGGCTTGCGCGGCGAGACTTGGGAATTGCATCCAGACTGACAGAGGACGGGCGCGAGCGGGGGATGCAACTGTGCAACCTTGCCAACACTTTCGATCACTCAGGCAGGTGGATCGAGGCCTATGACGCCTACGTCCGCGCACTAGACGCAGACGCCGGTAACGGCAACGCTGCGGGCAATGCTGCCGTTCTTATCCAGAAAGTCATCGGCTCTGGTTGGGACTTCGAAGGTCACCTTTGCTCACTGTATGACCACTATCTGACGATGGCCCACACCAATCGGGCGGTTACAGTAGAGGTCGCTGGAGAGGCTGCTGCGCAGCGATTCGACGCGATGACTCCGGTGGGTAGCCATGAGCCTCTTTCGGATCCGCACAACCAGACCGACCCGTATCGAAGGTGGGTTGCCGACCATCGCCTGGCGCTCGTAGCTGCTTTCGAGGGCCTCGGAGCAGGCGACGCCAGCGGGCGTTGGGACACGATCGCACTCCGTTCGGTTACCACATCGAAGTGTTCGACTACGCCCCCGCCCATTTTCGGAATTCTGAATATCCTGAAGGCCGACTACCTTGTTGCTCGAAGGCTCGCGTTTGAAGCGGATAGGTTGATCGAGGACACAGGATGCTGGGCGCAGCACCAAGACGATCCGGGGATCTATACAGAGACCTTGGATTACGCCGTTTATGGTGAGGTTTCTTCAAAACTTGTACTAGCTCACCGTGCAGCCCTTGACGTTCTCGATAAGACCGCCGTGGCGGTAAACGAGCATCTCCAAGTCGGTGACGATCCGAGGAAGGTGTCATTTCGTAGCTTCTGGTTCGAGAACAAGAGCCGCTCCAAGCTGCGCTCTTCTCTAATGGATCACAGAGAACTATCCATGGGGATCTTGTCGATGGCTGAACTCGCCATCGACATGGCCCCCGGTGGCATGTACAGCCACGCACAAGATGTGCGCAACGCCGGGACGCACAGATTTGTGTTGATACATCACGGCATTACGGACATCGAGACCACGCCAACAATGCAGGCGATGTCGCTCGAAGGCATGCGAGAGGCATGTCATCAGTCGATGACCGTTGCCCGGGCAGCGTTCATCTATCTAGTGGCACTCATTGAAGTTTTCGAGTCGAGAAAGACCGGTACCAGTGGGACAAAGATTCCATTGTTTCTCCCCATCGCGCATTGATCCCGATGCTCCGTTCCACAGATGTCGCCGGTTAGTTCATGCGTGAAAGATATCTTGTGCCGATCCAGTCGCTTCCGTTGACACGATGACACCACTGTCTTGCGCCGTGTGAATGCCGAACGGCCCCAAAGAGTCGATCGGGCTGGCTGCCCACGGATTGATCCAGAGCTGCGGCAGGCTTGACGTCGAGTCCCAAGGTTTCAACAGGTGGTTGCCGAACAAGACACCGCCTAACCGCGAACCCCGTGAATGCCCGGTCGGCCGCCAATATCCATCGCGCTGGCGAACTAGCTTTGGTTGAATTGCACTGTGCTGATAGTACATCGCGGCAATCGAGCCGAAGAGCGCATTCGTCAGGTCCCGTTCATCCATGAAGCTGGACCATGCAAGTACCGCCAAGACCAAGGGCTGTGCCGAACCGTAGCGGCCGCCTTTGTCAGCAATCAGATCGCGAAGCCGCTGCTCGTCGAATCGCGGTTCCGCATCACCGATGAGATAGCCACCAATGAACCGACCAGGTACGCCTCGCTTGCCGGGGCGAACCGGCCATGCGCCCAAGGTGAATTGCCAATCCCTTACAACGAAGGTCTTTTCCGGGGCGTTGCCAGATCGGTCAACCTCATCCGTCACCTCGCGCCAATCCAGCGTCTGCAGCCAGCGATCGACCGGCCCAGTAATTTCCTGCTTGCGTGGGCGTTGGCTGCCGACGCGTTCGACGGTGATGTCGGCGATGAAGTCGGAACTATCCACGGTATCGATGCAATCGAACACCCACGCCTGGCCATCTGATACGAATTCACTAGCGTCTTCAAGCAGCGCGGCGCATTCCACGTACATTGTGTCGGCACCGTGCTTCGACACACCGAAATCCGGTTGGTGATCCGTGCCGTCGATGCTCGGATGAACGTCAACTGAGTAACCGAGTTTCACGAAGAGTGTGTAGACGTAGAGTTCCCACCAAGCGGCGACGTGCTGGCGCGAATCGTCTTGGCGGAAGCGTGCACGCAGGTCACCCGTTGCGTCAGGATATTTGGCGTACCAAGCGTCAAGAAGTTCGCGAGCCGCTTGCCATGAGTCACCCGCAGCGCGATTGAGAAAGTGGAAACTACTCTCGGTATGCAGAGCTGGTCCTGCGTAGTGTCTGACTCCATCGAACAATGAGGTCGTCTTCGATATTCTCATCGCCCTCGTGACAGCACGAAGTGTTGCCAGGCCTCGGCGTCGGCTCGGCGCGAGTCGAAGCGCTCATCGAGCAACACACCAGCCTGATTGGTAGGCGGTGCGTCATCATGAGCGCGGATTGACCACAGCACCGCACTGAGAACCTGCAAGCCTCTATCGATGGCGTCAGGATCGCGCATGGCATCAGGTTACGTCCTGCGGCGGGATTGCTGTGACGCCATGTGCCGCTGCTAGGGCAGCGTCTCCACCACAGTGCTCAATGTCGTCCCGATGGCCTGCGTAACATGCCGCAGTTCGATGACGTCGAGGCGGCGCTCCCCGGATTCGTACTTGCTGACGAACGATTGCGGCACACCCAGCCGTTCGGCCACCTGCACCTGGGTCAGTCCAGCCTCCTGCCTGAGCCGGCGCAGCAGCGCACAGAGCTGCTGATACTCGGCCGAGTAGATGGACTTCTCCACCGCCTCAGCGCACCTTGCACCAGGCGATATCCCAATTTAGGATATTTGGAAGGCGACGTACGGAGCCGGTTCCAACGACAGATCGAAGGGCGGGTGAGCATCATGGGTGGAGGCAGTGGCTTCCTCGGCGGCGGTAGCGGCATCATCTGACGCGCACCGACATACCAGACGCCCGCGACACGATCGATCGTGTCGCGGGCGTTCTCTCCGTCATCACCGACGGCCATCATGAGTCAGTGATGCCGAGCACCACGAAGGTGCACACGCCCAGTGCACCGATCGCAACCATCTGGCAGCCGGCAGCTCCGATCAGAAAACCGACTTTGATAGACGTGCCAGACCGCAGCGACAATAAGACGCGAGTATTGAGATCCGCCGTGATGTTCCTGGCGTCCACTTCATCGTCACCCCAATGCTCGTTCACCATCGCGCGCAACGTGTCAGCATCCGATACGCGAAAGCGCCACGGCAAACCCGCAATTACGGCGCAGAACGCGCACGACAGGAGTGCGAGCAGGGCTACCGCGAGAGCCATTCTTGACCCATCCGTTAACACCAGTGTCTCTGTGCCCGTGAGCGCTGCAAACACGGCCAGCACTAGCGTCACGAGCCCGCCCGCACCGGTCAACGCGGCCCCGGCGCGATCGTTGATCGAGTTGCGTCGGTCGTTCTCGGCCTGCAGTTCAGCTCTCACAAACTCGGCATAAACGGTCCCCTGATCAGCCATCTGCGCCGAAGACGTCAGCGGTCGCGGATAGTGCCGCGCGGCCGCGACGGACGAGTCTCCCCAGGTTCACGGCTATAGGTGCCCTTCTGAGTCTTCACCCACGACTTGTCAGGCGGCGGTCGCGGTGGGTCCTTCGGCGGCTGGTTGGCGCCGGCGCCCTCGGATGACTCGTCGCTCATCGTTGTCTCCGATGGCGTGGTGTGTCCGGGTCGCGCTGAGCGGTTCGGTGCTCAGTCCGTACCCAGTCGCGATTTGGCGGCGGCTTCGGCCGTTCTCTGCCACCGGCCGACGGAACCTGCGGCGGCGCCGGGTTCCGTTCTGGTTCTCTCTCGGCCATGGGACTCCTTTGCGTTAGCACGGCACCCGCCGCGCAATCCACTTCAATTGAATCGCACTCGTCCGACAAGTGGTGTGAGCGCAACATTCCCCCGATCAGAAAGTCGGCAGCGAGAGCAGGTTGTCGTCCCAGTAACCGTTCGCATGCGTCCGGAGGTACTTGACGCCGTTCGCCGCTGTGAACACGGCCACCTCGGATGTACTCCTGCTTCCTTGCACGAACGCCGTGTGTCCGGCATCCAGCCAGCGCACCATGTCCTGGCGTGTGCATTCACCGACCGAGCTGCTGGTGCGCCACTTGACCGCAATGATGTGCTGGTAGTCCCGACTGTCCGGAGGAGACATGCGTCGGGCAATGATCTGATATCGCATTTCAGTCGTCCATTCGTCGTTGAATAGTGCCGGTCGTCTGCCGTCGCCACCGTTATAGCAGCAGCCTCCGACATGGCCGCGTCGTGCGATCCGGCCGCGTGTGGAATATGCACAGGCGAACACGTATCCCGGCTTGGAAGTTGTTCCATAGGCAACAACAATCAAAATTGGTATACTGCTTATGAATACATGCGTGACCCGTTACAACGAATTCGCAATATCAAATTGGCACTGATCGCCGTGAGTGTGTCTTTCGTTGGTTTTTCGCTCATGGTGTTCGCCCGCTGGCTCGACGGTCAGCTGTATCTCGCGGACCTGGCTTTCTTTCCGTGGGGTGAGGTGGGCGGCACGCTGTTCACCACCGGCATCCTTGGCATTGGCATCGATTACCTGCTCGGCAAAGACGATGAAGAACGCGCCGACGAACGGCTCCGGCGCGTGCTCGAAAGCCAGGCGCCTGCCTTGCGCCAGGCAGTCATCAACGGCTTCGCGTTCGATGCCGACGACTTGCGACGGGTGGCGACGCCGGACACGCTCGATCGGGTTATGCGCAACAGCCTCGCCCTACGGTTGGGCGATACTGAATTCGCCAGCGAGGTCTACGACGATGTACGTGACCAGGCAATTCAGTCCAGCGAACGTTGGTATGACGCTGACGTATCAATATCCCTGACCATGGTCAGGGACACTCCCAAGAGGAGCGTCCCTGTCTACGTCGCAACAGTCCGGTGGGAATACACCGTCACGCCGGCACACGCGGTTCGCCGCTTCGCGGTCGTGTCGGATCGAGCCGAATACCGCGAGCTGGCCGCCGATCCCGAAGCCACCTCGACTTGGTTCATCCGCGAAGAACACGGCATTGACGCCGGAGACCGAAGGGCATGGGAACTCGTGCAATTCACCGTTGACGGCGACCGACGAAACATCCGGAGGGCCGAACGCAAGGGCGGGCAGATGTACACAGTGAGCATCGGACCCGAGGTGGTGGCGACAGCGCGACCGGTCACGATCTCCTACACCTACCGAGCACTAGTCCCACAGCACGGACATCTGCTCCATCTCGACATGGAGGCCCCGACACGCAACGTTGCGGTCCAGCTCGACTACAGCGACACCGATATCGACTACGTCAACGTGCTCGACTTCTTTGTCAGCAGCCACAAGACAAGGGTTGAACACATGCCGCCGAACGTGCCCGAGAGGTCAGTCCTGGTCGCCCATGACGGATGGGTGTTCCCTCGGAGCGGCGTGGCTTTTGTGTGGGCCACCGGTAGTAGACGCAAGAGTCAGGCAGTTTGAATCTGGCTCCTTTCTGAACCCCCAGCAAACCTACCCGGGAAGGGCGAAGAGGCACTACTGCGACAATCAGCCCACTCATGACCCTGGCGCATACGTTCCGATCGGTCCCGTGCGGGTTCTTCTGCACCCATCAGAATCGTGGACGACGAGAACAGTCTGTGGAGTAATGTATGCGCTCCAACCCTTCCCCACGTCCTTAGCCATGAAGTCCACCTAGTCTCGATTAGAACTGGTCAGGGGTTAGCATCCCCTGCACGCACCTTTGCTGTGACTATGAAGCTAGCGAGGCGGCGTCAGCACCCTTAGAGTGGGGACACCTTTACGGGAGCACCCGGGTGTCCAGGCGGGGGTGGACTGTTGTCGGCGTGGCTAACTGTCCAGCACCTCGGCATCAACGAGAGTGGGCAGGTATGCGACAGCATTCGCCAAAAGTGCCTCCGTACCAGAACGACGCCCTACAATATGCCGCGCGTGGTCCTCAATCCGCACTTGACCCAGCAAACAAATGCGGGATAATGTTACTAGTGAGTTACATTATTCTCAACCTATTGCGGGTCCCGCCGATCGCGGCGCTGAGAAGATGTGTTGCGGCCCCACTTTCCCGAACTACGCGAGAGTCCAGTCCGTCTCAGTATGCACGTTCTCAACCACCACCCAGCAGACAAGGAGTCCGATGCCGAGAAGCGGCACCGGTTCGTTCGAGCCGAGCACCCTTGACACCGTCTACAAGGCGGCGCGTGAACATGGCCGTGGTCGTTACACCTCGGGTTTGCGGCCAAGCGACCTTAAGCACATATGCGGGGACTCTAATGGAGATGTCCTCGTCATCAGGACGAAGGGCACGGCCGGCTGCCCCGAACACATGCGCGCAACACTCGATACGCTCCGAGTCCGCAAGCCCGGCGATATGCGGGTTGGGTACAGCTGGGATTCCAGTTTCATGGGGCAAGTCCAAAAGGCAGTCAACGCCAGTTATGTCATCGTCATTCCTCTCGGTGCGGATCGCGCGTTCCGGTGGAAGCGGAGTGGTAGTGGAATGATAAAGACGCGGGAATCGTACGAGGACTCATATGGTCCGGGTGAAATCCTCACCCTAAGAGATGGTGAGTACATTCAGGCTGACATATCTGACCGTGATCTTCTTTCTGTAACGTGGTCAACTGATATGGGACCTGCGGAACTCTTACAAACTGTAGTGACATCGTTCGGACTTGACGATGAAACTGCTGTGGGCACAGTCACGCTGGAAATTGAAGGTGACCGGCGGATCGCAGAAGGCTCCTCTGGGGATGTTATCCAGTGTATAATCGATAATCCTTTGTACGTCAAATTCTTCTCTGTTGACCTCGGTAGCTCTACCGTTGTATGGAGTGAACCTTTCGTGAAGTTGGCTTCGAGCAAGTCAGCGCATTCAGAGGCGGCCATTTCGTGCAGCTTGCGCCTCGCCAAGACGCGACTACATCAGGTAATTTCGGTGAGTGCGACAAATGAACTGAGACGCCACGCGCGCATGGAAGGCGTTTCAATGGAGCTGGGCAAGGCTGGGCGACACCTCATGCTCTAAGATGGACTAAATTCTGGTATTTTTCCGAACTCTGCGTTTCCACGGAAGGCACTCGACGAAGCGTGTTTGAAACTCTCAAGAATCGATACAATCTCAGATTCCCAAGCACAGACGCCCTCGAGATCGCATTGCCGAAATCTCCGGGGGTGCAGGTCGTATCAAGAATTAGACGGAAGCCATCTGAACCACAGGTTTTCTTCCACCAAATTTCATTCAGAAACAACCACGTAAAGCCCGTCTATATATTTACGAACTGTGTACGTGTGGATGGAGCTGGCGATGTCGAATACGACCCCACACTTTGCGATGGCGAGGTCTCTAGCGACCGCCGCGAATGGAAGCTAAAAGTGTCGCTGAATGGAAGCCGGACAAAGTCCTCCAAGCGGACACCCAAGGGTCAGTTGTCAGTGACTACAACTAACTGCCCAGATCGACGAGTGCAGATCAATGTCACACGCACTGAATCTAGCTATCAGGTATCCGCTCCACATGCAACCGAACACCATATCTTTTAGATAATGGCCACGATTGACGCGATTCCCTTCGTTAGCGCGTTGGTCGTTCAGGGTGGCGGAATGATTGCACGCCGCTTCGCAGATCTCGATATCGATCGAATGCCTGAGCTGCCAGATTCAGCCACGACAGAGACAGATGCCTATGCAAAGCCTGAACTCAAGCGGCGTCAGGCTCGGGACGCAGACGCAATTCAGGTTGTCGGCACATCGATAGCCACTGCGCCTTCGGTGTTCTTTATCGTTCGCGACAATTTCCCGGACAGAGACGATATCCTCACGATCGTCATTTTGATCCTAGCGGCAGTCCCACTACTGCTGTCAACGGTCATCGCCCTAACCCCCGTTCATGTCTGGGACAGACTAAGTCGGGTATGCGGGTGGTCACCCGTCACCTGGGCGGTGTTTACTATTTGTACAATCGGACTCATTTGGAGCTTTGTCTGCTGAACATCGGTATTGTACGTACACGAATCTATGTGAGCGCGAGATTAAGTCCTATGCCCCGGTCCCTGTATGTACGCGTTTGAACAACAATACTTAAATCTCGAATGTGGGCGACCGTCTGCCACGTCGGCCACACCGGCATCGGCCAATGCACGACGAGCGACGCCATCGTTTCCCCCGATCCAGACCGCATCTTTAGCGGCACCGCCTCAACGATCAGTTGGTAATAGTAGCCGCCGGCGACATCTGGGTTCTTATGCAGCACGAACGTCGGTTCTGAGATGTCTTCACCGTTCAGCCGGATCTCGGCGGGCCGCCACGACTCGTAGGCCATCATCAAGCGGACGATGAAGTCGACCTTGTCGCCGGACTGGAACAACGTGATCAACCCCCAGGGCCGATTGGTCTCTGACCGGTCCCGGATGATCGCCCCGAGTTTTGTCGCACCCCGATCACCCCGGCGCCGCGCCGTTCGCTCCTCGTAGCCAAACTCGTCGGCGTATTGCTTGATCCGCTGATCTAGCGTGTCCCGCCCTACCTGCCAGCCGCTGAGGTAGAAATACGCGCCAATGTCGGTGTCTGGATCACTCCCATGCTCCTCACGCAGCCGCTCCAGTCGTGCCCAGGCGCGCGCAACATCGCCGTACCCCAGCGCATCGATCAGCTCGTTCTGCCCGGTAAGCCGTTCAATTGTCGGTAGGCCGGGCATCTTTCGTATCACGCGCAGCTCGGTGACGAGCGCGTCGCGCACCGGGTCCTTCAACTCAGCGATGGCCGTTCTCCTGTCAGTTTTGTGTCAGTGACGAGTGGGGTATGGCGCGCCTTCAATGAGTGATGTCAACACAAGCAAAGATACGGAGGGCATCTCAATGACATCACTCGTTCCCAACAGCACCGGTTGGCTGTCCACGGACTCGTCCGCACCCGCTGGTTTCTCCCGCACCGAGGGCAAAGACCTTGTCCGCCGCCAAAACGCGGCAGTGGCCGCCGGCATCGTGACGGCCACGAAGGCACAGGCAAAAGGCCTTGTCACCATGGTCGGCATCCAACTCGTCGGCAGTCTGTCGCGTGAGGCGGCCTTCCAACATGGCGGTGATCCGAGCGTCGCCGCCCGAACCGACTTGTTGCTCGACCAGTTCACCATGGCGGTCGCCAACGAGATCGGCCGGATGTGAGCAGCGAGTCAATCCCGGTGCCGGTGCCGACCGGAGACCATCCCGTGGTTGTCGAGCATCTGGCCCGCAGTGTCCTGCAAACGGTCATGGAAGCTTTGTCTGACCTCGATACGGCACTGTCCGTCCACGTCGATGTCGCGCCCGTTAGTGCCGAGCATGTCCGGCGCTACGTGTCGGCGGTCGCGTGCGAGACGCTGCTCTGTATCGAGCGCTGGCCGTCATGATCGGCGCGGTGGCTGACGTGCTGCTCACGGTCGTTGTCCTCGGCGGTGTCTTCCGTCTGGCGATACTCAGCCTGGATGCGTGGCGCACACACCGACCGCGGATCGGCCCTGCTCTATCGACATTGCTGGGAGTTGTCGCCGGAACCGGCGTCGCGCTGGTACGGCTCGGGCTGGCGTACATTGCCGTGCGCCAGGCCCTCCGTCAGACCGGTCGGCCTCGATGACGAACAAGTTGCCCGCGCCGCTCAATGGCAGGCTGATCGGCTTTGCGCTTGCCGTCGTGGCTGTGGCTGTGGCCCTGCGTGTCGCGTGGACCGTCATACAACCTGTCTTGCCGTCGCTGATTGGCTTGCTCGCGATTGCGGTTGTCTACCGCGTGATGTTCCGAGGAGGCAAGCACTGAGAACGCGAATTACGCTGATTGCCAAACAGATCCACGGCCATACCGGTCGGTGATGTGGAATGTACAAACCGTATTGACGGGGTTTGCCTTACCCCGCATAGTAAGGGCAGACGACGGGGCCTATTGAGCCCCGACCGCTGCGCTTCGCCGGTCTGAGTCGCCAATCACCAATTAACCAAGGGCATTTCAGCCCGCCGCTTTCACCCCCAGTTTCCACCTAGCCCCCTTCATTGTGGACACAGGTGTATTCGCTGCGCCCAAAAACGGTGGGGCTTGCGTGCCAGAGAGGAGGACTTCATGTCACACACCACAGCATCAACAAACAGCGAATCTCATCCGGTTCGGATCGTCGGCGTCCCCACTGAGCCCGCCGACCATCCGGCCCTACGCAAGATCGCGCGCGCCGTGCTGTCAATTGCGGCCCGCAGGCTCGCCGAGGATGCGGCCGCCACGCCGGCACCGGAGCAGCCCCATGACTGACCTTCGCTGGTACGAGTTGTTTCTCTCCCGCGGGCTGACGCTGGACACCGTGACGTCGTTCCTGCGGCCGCTGGCGTCTCGCCCGCGTGTCGGCTTCCGGCAACGGACGCCGGTCGTGGTGTTCGAGCAGTGGGTATCGGCGGGGAGCGTGCGCTACCTGGCGGGCATCGAAGCACCGCTCTCTGAAACGTTCACAACCCAGCTGACCGCCGTGGCTCCTGGCGTCATCAGCGCACCACTGCAATCGTCGCCGCGCACGGCACTGCGCTACGGCAGCGAGATTCGGTTGACCAGTATGGCCGCCAGCTTGCGCACCGACGTTGCAACTGATGTCAGTAGTGCCCAGAGCGCCGCATTGACTGAGAGTGGCGACGAGACCATGGTCGTCCAGTGGATTGTTGGGCCCGCCCACGGACGCCACCAACTCCCGACACCGTTCCAGCCGCTGGTACAGCTGGGCTTCGCGCCCGCGCCAACGCCAACAGCGCACGATCAGACTCTGTGGCGGCAGAAGACTGCCGAGCCGATCTTCGCCATCCGCGGCCGCATCGGCACCACGGGGCACCTCGGGACGCTGCGGGGTCTGCGATCAGCGATCCAACAAGCCGATAGCGCCACCGGCCACCTGATCGTCGGCCCGCCCTCCCGCCGAACCGCCGATGCGCTTGCCGCGGTCACACATCGCCGGTGGGGCGGCATAGTCAACGCCCGCGAACTCGCCACCCTCTTGGCGTGGCCGCTTGATGGCGGCACCTACGCCCATCGTCGTCCGATCGGCGGTACGCCGCCGGCACCGTCGGAGAATGGACGCCCGATGGGTCTCAGCCTGCACCCGGCCAGCGCCGGTCGGACGGCAATCATGCCGGCCTCGGCGGTGTCCCGGCATCTCCACGTCATTGGCCCGACAGGCACCGGCAAGTCACAGCTGCTCGCCCGCTTGGCGCTCGCCGATATCTCCGCCGACCGCGCGACGGTGTTTATCGAACCCAAGGGGGACGCGGTCGACGCCATTCTCGAACGGCTCGATCCGTTGGTCTTCGACAGGCTCGTACTCATCGAGGCCGGCGAGACGGCGCATCCGGTCGGCAGTAATCCACTCGCCGGTGGGACAGACACCGCGGAGCGACGAGCCGACGAGACCGTCGGTCTGTTCCGCAGCCTGCACGGCACCGCGCTCGGACCACGCAGTACCGACGTGCTGCTACACGCAGTGCTGCTCGCAGCCAAGACCGGTGGCACGCTGGTTGATGTCCCGACGCTGCTGACGAACGCAACCTTCCGTGCTCGCACAGCGCAGCAGGTCGACGATCCGATCGTGCTCGATCCGTGGCTGGCCTGGTTCGACCAGCTCAGTGACGGCGAGCGTACGCAAGTCGTCGCCCCGATCCTCAATAAGCTGCGAGGCTTTACCGCGCGGGCGCGCATCCGCCGACTACTAGGGCAAGTCAGTCCGGGGTGGGACTGGGACGACATGCTCAACAATCGGGGCATCGTCCTCATCTCGCTCAACCGTGGCGTGATCGGACCCGAGGCGAGCGAGCTGCTCGGCACCCTGCTGATGGGTCAACTATGGAGTGCGATTCAGCGGCACACCCGGATTCCGGAATCACAGCGGCGCTTGACCACCGTCATCGTCGATGAATGGCAACTGTTCACCGGTGCCCTCGATTTCGCTGACGTGCTCAGTACTGCGCGCGGTATGGGCTGCGGCATCACACTGGCAAACCAGAACCTCTCCCAACTCACGCCTCAGCTGCGTGCCGCCGTCAGTGCCAATACCCGCTCCAAGATCAGCTTCGCGCCTGCCAAGGACGACGCCGTGGCCATGGCCGGCATGCTTGGCGACATCGCCGTTACCGGTGACGATCTGCTCGGCCTGGCGCAGTACGAGGCGGTCGGCAGGGTTCACGGGACGGCAGGTGCATTCCACTTCCGCACCGAACCGTTACCGCCGAAGCGTCAGCCAACGAGTGTGGCGCGAGCGATCAGTCAGGCGCGGTTCGGCCAGGAGGGCGACGCCGTCGATGCGGCACTGCTGGACCGCTGGAATGAGCAGCACGGTGGTGGCGTCGGACGTATCCGCCGGGGAGATCGACCATGACCGGTCGTCACGTCTGGCCCCAACAGTGGCCTACCGCTCGCTCTACCGGTCGCGTCAAGTCGAAATCATGCCCCACATGTGCACTCGCGCAAGGGCTGCGGCCGAAACTCTGCGCTCATGCCGGAGGTGTGTCATGAGCACGTCGCGCCGCACGGCCCTGTCGGAGCGAGACGTCGAGGTGCTGCGGCTGCTGCTGCGCTTCCGACTGATGACCACCAGCCAGCTGCAACGCCTCGTGATGACCGAGGGGTCGGCGTACACCCGAGCCAGGCGGATGCGCTCGGTGCTGCAGCGGTTGCGCGAGCGGGGTGTCATTACCCAGCTCGATCGCCGCATCGGCGGTATCCGCGCCGGATCCGAGGGCACCGTCTATCGCCTCAGTGGGCGGGGCCTCGGCGAGCTGCAACGCCGTGACGGCACCGAGCGTCGCCGGATCGGCGGCGAGCCGGGTGAGCGATTCGTCCGACACGTCCTGGCCGTCAGTGAGCTTTACGTCGACCTTCGTGAGCAAACCCGCAACGGAAACGACGAACTGCTGGCGTTTGAGGCAGAACCAACCTCGTGGCGGACCTACACCAGTAGCCACGCCGGACGCGTCACATTGCGACCAGATGCGTTCGCCCGCACCGCTGACGGCGACTACGAGCATGCGAGTTTCGTCGAGGTCGATCTGGCCACAGAGAGCCTGGCGACGATCGGGCGCAAGTGTCGCGCCTATGTCGCCTACTGGCAGAGCGGCGTCGAACAGCGGCGGCTCGGCATCTTTCCCCGCGTGGTGTTGGTCGTCCCCCATCATCGTCGCCGCTCGAAGTTGGCGGCGGTCATCGACCGATTGCCGTCTGAGCAGCGTCCGATCTTCGCCGTCACTACACCCGAACAGGCCAGTGCAGTCCTGCTGGGTCATCTCCCCGAGGTGGGCGGAGGCCAGCGATGAAGCGCAATCAGATACTTATCGGAGATGTCCGTGACTGCCTGCGTGACATTGACGCCGCCAGCACCGACTGCATCGTTACCAGCCCGCCGTACTTCGGCCTGCGTGACTACGGCCACAGCCAGCAGCTTGGCGGCGGCCCAACCGTCGACGGCTGGGTGCAGGAGCTTCGCGGCGTCGCAGCTGACCTGACCCGGGTGCTACGGCCCCACGGCAGCTGGTGGCTGAACATCGGCGACAGCTACTCCTCGCATGAACGCGAGGGCGCTCCGAAGAAGGGGCTGCTGCTGGGGCCGCAGCGCCTGGCGCTGGCGCTGGCCGAGGACGGCTGGCTGGTGCGCAACCAGATCATCTGGGCCAAACCCAACCCGATGCCCTCATCGGTGACTGACCGCCTGTCCACCACCTACGAGACGATTCTGCTGCTGACGCGGGCACCGACGTACTTCTTCGACCTCGACGCCATCCGTGTACCTGCGGTGTCCCGATCACGCCGCAGCAGGCGGGCGGTGACCGGCTACCCGCCACGCTCAGCAGTCCCGTCGAACGGCACGGTCGACCGCAACAGGGGCCTGGATCGGATGAAACGACGGGGTGCCAGTTCGCATCCGCTCGGCAAGTCGCCCGGCGATGTGTGGACCATCGCGACGGCAAACTACCGCGGAGCACATTTCGCGACCTACCCGCTACCGCTGGCCGAGCGTGCCGTACTGGCCGGCTGCCCTGAGCGAGTCTGCCGTCGGTGTCTGACCCCGTGGCAGCGGGCGAAGAAGCGCGACCGCGGCGGCAGTGAACGACTGCTGCGAACCGGAGCGCTTCGGCCCACCTGTCAGTGCGACAGCGGCTGGCAGCCCGGGCTGGTACTCGATCCGTTCCTGGGCGCAGGCACCACCGCCATCGCTGCGGGCAGACACCGCCGCGACTGGCTCGGTATTGAGCTGAACCCGGCCTACGCTGCGCAGGCTGTGGAGCGAATCAAACACGCACAAAACGCTTTTGATCACCAACGAACAACCAACTAGAGGAGAACCCATGTATGGAACACCAATCACCAAGCCACGAACAAGAACCATCACCAGATAGTCCACGGATCTACGTCGCCTCACTCAGTGACTACAACGATGGACGGCTACACGGCTGCTGGATCGACGCCACCGACGACCCGGCTGACATCCGCGCCGGCATCGCCGCCATGCTCGGCGCGTCCGCGGACCCTGGCGCAGAGGAATACGCCATCCACGACTACTCGGGATTTCATGGCTTCACCGTCGGCGAGTACGAGGACATTGAAACCGTTCACCGGATCGCCTGCGGCATCGCCGAACACGGCGAAGCCTTCAGCGCCTTCGTTGATCTGGTCGGCACCGCATCGGCCGACGCAGACACCTTCATTGACGTCTATTACGGCACCTATCCGACATTCCGAACCTTCGCTGACGGCTTCATCGAGTCCATGGGATGGAACGACGAAATTGACCGCTTCGGCGAGAAGACCGGTCTGGCACCGTTCCTCACGTTCGACTACGACAACTTCGAGGCCACCCTTCGCAGCGAGTGGAGCGTCGTTGACGGTCACACGGGCGTCCATATTTTCGCGCCTTGAGACCCCGCCTGCACACAGGCCGTTGACAATTCTGCAACGGGGCCAGTATTGCCCCGAATGCCAATTCCTGCGAAAATAGAGAAAAGGAACAATCGTCATGAATAAAACGCCCGAGCCCACGCCACTGTCGCAATTACTGATCGATCTGCGCACCGCCGCCGATCTCACCACCTGGGCCTTGGCGCAGCGAAGCGGCATTGACCGTTCCAACATCCGCCGCATCGAATCCGGCGCCGTATCGAACCTGACACCTGCAACGATGCAGAAGCTGGCCGATGCTCTCGACGTCGAAGTGGAACGCTTCTACGAGGCGCATTGGCAGACCACCGGCCAGCCGCTGCCGAGCCTGCCCACCTACTTCCGCACCAAGTACGACGCCCTCAACGACGAACAAATCGCGCAAATTGAGAATTTTGTCGAGCAATTGCGGGGCCACGAAAACGACGCCACCGAAGAGAGCCGCACTCACTCGTCTATTTAATTCATCAAACAAAACGACATCAACCGAAAGGAGGTCACCCATGAACCGAACAACCTTCACCACCCTGACAGGCCTGCGCCGCCTACTGCCACAACGGGCAATCAGCTACGGCGAGGCGCTGGCCGTCGCCGAGAAGCAGGCCAACCGCCTGGCAGCCAACCACCGCGCCACCAGTATTCAGGAGACCGACCTCCTGAAACTGACCGCTATCCACGTCGAACCCGACGCAGACGCGGACGGTCAGCATTCCGGCAGCAGCCGCTATGAGAACGGCCGTTGGGTCATCCGCCTCAACCCGACCGAACCGGCCACCCGCCAACGCTTCACGCTGGCTCATGAACTCAAACACGTCATCGACGCGCCCAACCAGACGGCCTACACCACGTTGACCGACCGACAGATCGAACGCGTCTGCGACCACTTCGCAGCCTGCCTGCTCATGAGCAAACCATCGGTGTATCGCCTGTGGGGCAACGGCGTCCGGACACCAGAGGCCCTGGCTGGATCGCTGCGCGTATCACTGGCAGCCGTGACGATCCGGCTCCAATCCTTGGGCTTGCCGATCAACTCGGGTGTACGTGGCGGCCACCGCTGCCGCCCGACGACGAGCACCTTCCCAAAGCGCACCACCTCACTTACCCTGCGTTCCCCCGTTAACGGTACTGATCCAGTCCTCGCAGGAGCCACACCATGACACGTCGCGACAGCCAGCCGACTCAGGCGGGTGATCACGGGTTGACCGATGACCTCAAGGCGGTCCCCGACAGCACGACTGAACGAAAACGCAACGCGGCCGCCTACAAGGGTGGCCGTCAAGCCGTCATCGCCCAACTGCGCCAGGACGACACCGACAAACAGGTGATCGGCGCGGCTGCCACCAGTCAGCAACAGAACGGTCAGGCCGCGATCTATCTGCGTGTCAGCACCGAAGAACAAGCCCGGGTCGGTGGTGGCATGGAAGGCTACTCGATCCCGTACCAGCGCGACGCCTGCCGACGAAAGGCCGAAGAGATGGGCCTGGCAATCGTTGACGAATATGTTGACCCGGGCCACAGCGGTCTGACCGCTCGTCGCCCCGCCTTCAGTCAGCTGTTGAATGATCTCGCCGCCGGGCGGATTACCCACGTCATCGTGCACAAACTCGACCGGCTCGGCCGCAGCAAGAAAGTCGACTACATCTTCGACGAGGCGATGGAAGCTGCCCGCGCCGAACTGGTCAGCGTGGTCGAACGCATCGATGGCAGCCCGAGCGGGCGGCTCAGCCTGCAAATCTATCGCGGGGTTGCCCATTACCACTCCGACAACCTGGCCACCGAAGTCATCAAAGGCCTGACCAGCAAGCACAAAGCCGGTGGCACGCCCGGCCGCGCTCCCCTGGGCTACCTGAACAAGCGGCGCATCGACGGCGTCGCCGACATCCGGTGGGTTGAACCCGACCCCCAGCGCGCCGACCACCTGCGCTGGGCGTTCGAGCAGTACGCCACCGGCGACTGGAGCCTGGCCGGACTGGCTGCTGAATTAGAGGCCCGCGGCCTGCGCACCCGAGCCACCGCCAAAGTACCGAGCAAGCCCGTGACGATCGGGGCACTGCACAAGCTGCTGGTCAACCCATACTTCATCGGCATCGTCGCCTACAAAGGCGTCTACCAGGAAGGCACGCACGAACCGCTGGTCTCCGTCGAAACGTGGCTCCGAGTCCAAGACGTGATGAAAGCCCACAACTTTGCCGGCGAGAAAGAAAGCCAGCACGCCCAATACTTGAAGGGATCGGTGTGGTGCGGTGAATGCCGCCAACGCATGATTTTTTCGAAGAACAAAGGGCGCGGCGGGGTCTACGACTACTTCTTTTGCATGGGTCGCCGCGATAAACACAACCGGTGCTCCCGCTCGTACATCCCGGTCACGCACGTCGAGGATGGTGTCATCGACTTCTACCGGTCACTCCAGCTGAGCCCAGCACGCGCCGCGCTCATCCGGGAAGCAATCATTCGGGAACTGGCCGGGCAGACCGAGCAGGCGGCACGCGACTTCGCCGAGGCCCGACGCCAGCAAGCGCGGCTGGAGAACGAGCGCCAAACGCTGCTCGAAGCCCACTACGCCAAAGCCGTCCCGCTCGACATGCTCAAGACTGAGATGGATCGCCTCACCCGTGAACTGCATGAGGCGGACAAACGAGCGAGCGCCGTGACGCACTCCCAGGAAGAACTGACCCGGCTGCTCGATGCGGCATTGGCGCTGTCTACCCACTGCTACAAGCTTTACGAGAAGGCCACCAAGCGAGAACGCCGCCTCTTCAACCAGGGCTTCTTCACCCGGCTCTACATTGCCGCCGACGGCAGCGTGGATCACGCCGAACTGCAAGAGCCGTTCGTGCAGCTCATGGCACGCGACGAAGGCGCGGTGGTCACCCGAATCGAGCACGCATCAGCTGCACCCCAGAACGCCCCAGACGTCCAACGCGGCGACATTGCACCTACCGGCACCGACGGATTGGTCACGATCCCGGCGATGCTCTCACGCGGGCAAAAAGCCGCCCAGGCCGACGCAGAGCGCCGTGACAGGGCCGTGCTGATCAGCTTCGATGAACACAAACGAACCCAGCTGTCGCTGGGTTCGAACATCGAACTTTTGGCGGTGGCGGAGGGATTTGAACCCTCGGACGGGGGTTACCCGTCACACGCTTTCGAGGCGTGCTCCTTAGGCCGCTCGGACACGCCACCGCGGGGTAGCTTACCGATGCACACCCGGTGAACCCAAACCCGCTCGACAAGCTAGCGCTGGCGGGCAAAGAACGCCTCCAACGGTGCGGCGCATTCGTCGGCCAGCACGCCCCCACGCACCTGCGGGCGGTGTGTGAGCCGCCGGTCGCGCACCACGTCCCACAGCGACCCGACCGCCCCGGTCTTCGGCTCCCAGGCCCCGAACACCACCCGCGCCACCCGCGCCATCACCAACGCCCCGGCGCACATCGTGCACGGCTCCACGGTCACCGCCAGCGTCGCGCCCTCCAGCCGCCAGCCGTCGCCCAGCGCGGTTGCCGCGGCGCGCAGCGCCAGGATCTCGGCATGAGCGGTCGGGTCGCCGAGCGCTTCTCGCGCATTGGCTGCGCGCGCCAGTTCGGTGCCGTCTGCGGCGACGACGACCGCGCCGATCGGCACATCCCGGGGACCGGCGCCCGCCGCCGCGTCCAGCGCGGCCCGGATCAACTCTTGGTCAGTCACCTACGGCCAGTCCCGTATGTCAGTCACCCAGGTCAGTCGACAACGTCAGGATCAGCGGCCCAGCCGGTCCAACACCGACGACAGCTCATCGGCGAAACCCATCTCCCGGGCGATGCGGCCAACCTGCTCATCGGCATAGAGGTCGGTTTCGTCGAGGATCACCCCCAGCACCCCGGCAGGCAGCCCCAGATCGGACAGCACCCCGAGATCACCCTCCTCGAACGGGTCGGCGTCGTCGAGTTCGTCGTCGTCGATGTCGGAGTCCAGCAACTCCAGCACTTCAGCGGCGATGTCGTAGTCCAGCGCCGCCGTCGCATCCGACAGCAACAGCCGAGTCCCTGCCGGGGCGGGCCGGACAATCACGAAAAACTCGTCGTCGATGTCGAGAAGCCCGAACACCGCACCTGCACTGCGCAATTGACACAGCTCGGTCTCGGCGTCTTTCAAGCTGGTCAACGCGGCTCGCCGCATCGCGGTGCACCGCCATTTGCCGTCCTCACGGACAACCGCCACACCAAAGCCGTCGGGCATCTCCACCGACTGCTGCTGCGCCTGCGTTCGCTGCGCTCCCATGAGAGCACACGGTAGTCCCCAAACAGGGCCTTGACCAGCGGCTCAACACCTCCTCGAAACCTCCGGGCACCGGACCGCCAACCGGGTGTGCCAACCTGGAACCGTGGCGAAGACACCGGTGTGTGTGATCGGCCTGGGGCTCATCGGTGGCTCGCTCATGCGCGCAGCGGCCGGGGCCGGGCGCGACGTGTTCGGCTACAACCGATCGGCCGACGGCGCCGAGGCCGCTCGCGCCGACGGGTTCGACGCCTCCACCGACCTCGACGCGGTGCTGGAGCGTGCAGCAGCAGTGTCCGCGTTGATCGTGTTGGCGGTGCCTGTGCCGGCCCTGCCGGCGCTGCTGCGCCGCGTCGGCACCGTGGCCCCACAATGCCCACTGACCGACGTCACCAGCGTGAAGTCGGCCGTGTTGGCAGAGGTTCGCAACACCGGGCTGCTGGAGCGCTTCGTCGGCGGCCACCCCATGACCGGCACTGCGCAGTCGGGCTGGCAGGCCACCGACGCCGGCTTGTTCGTCGGCGCTCCGTGGGTGCTCTCGGTCGATGACCACGTCGACGCGACGGTGTGGGTGCAGGTGATGACGCTGGCACTGGACTGCGGTGCGTTCGTCGTGCCGGCCCACTCCGAAGAGCACGACCTCGCGGCGGCGACGATCTCACACCTGCCGCATCTGCTCGCCGAGGCGCTGGCCACCACCGCAGGTGCCGTGCCGCTGGCGTTCGCGCTGGCAGCAGGCTCCTTCCGGGACGGCACCCGCGTCGCGGGAACCGCGCCGGACCTGGTGCGGGCGATGTGTGAGGCCAACGCCGACCAGTTGGTGCCCGTCCTCGACCAGGCGCTGCGCCTGCTGGCCGATGCGCGCACACATCTGGCCGCCGGACGGCCGATCTCCAACCTCGTCGAGGCCGGCCATGCCGCCCGCATCCGCTACGAAGGCTTCCCCCGGCCGCCGATCGTGACCACCGTGATCGGCGCTGAGGGTTGGCGCGCCGAACTCGCCGCGGCAGGCCGTGCCGGCGGGGTGATCAGATCCGCTCTGCCAACCCTGGATAGTCCAGCAGAAACCCGTCCTGATCGACCGTAAGAGTCGTCTCGGCGACCGGCGAGTGCACCTTGATGCCCTCGGCGACGCTGTGGTAGCTCATCGTCGCAACGTCGACCGACAGGTCCGGCACCCGCACGTATACCACCGGCAACGTCACCGACTCGCCGACGTTCCGGTAGATGCCGGTGCGCCGGATCGGCAGCGTGTTGAAAAACGGGCTGAGGATTACGTCGACGTCGAGTGCACCGTCGAAGGCTGACCGGCTGGTCTGCCCGGAATGGTCCTGTACCAGCCACATATTCTCCTCGTCACGTGCGATGGAGAGCTGGCGTTCCCGCTCGGCAAGCGTCACCGTCAAGGACAACCGTTTGGTGCCGCCCACCTCGTCGGTGACCAGGTCATAGGAGGCGCTGAACGCGGGATGCGCCGATGTCGCGGCAGCGACGATCCGGCCGTAGGCCTTGATTCGATCGCCGGAGAGCTGGACCCGCGCAGACTCCATCCGCGGCACATCGTGCGCATGCCACGTCAGGATCGCCGGGAACGGACCGTGCCCATCAGAGCGAGGCTCTTCACTCATCCCTCTACCGTAGGCGACGCCCCCCATCATTCGCGGCGGGCTTCCAAACTGGACTGCGAACCGACGTGCGGACGTGATTCGAACGCGATCTCGTCGTCGAGCAACGGCTCCGGCAGCCTCCCCCGCAGCCGGCTCAACCGCCCAGCCCCCGGCGCCGACGCCCACACCGCGAACGCCAACGCGGCATCCAGGATCAACGCCAGCGCCGTCACCATCAACGCACCCACCAATGCGATGTGGAACTCCCGGATCTTGATGCCGTCGATCAGGTACCGGCCCAACCCGCCGAGGCTGGCGTAGGCGGCGATGGTGGCGGTGGCCACGATCTGCAGGGTCGCGGTGCGCAGCCCACCCAGGATCAGGGGCAGCGCGTTGGGTGTCTCCACCCGCAGCAGGACCCGCCGCTCGGTCATCCCCATCGACCTGGCGGCGTCGACGACGGCGGGATCGACGTTGGCGACCCCCGAGTAGGTGCCTGCCAGCAGCGGCGGGATACCCAGCAGCATCAGTGCCACGGTGGGCGGCACCAGGCCCAGCCCCCACAGCAGCACACCCAGCAGCAGCACGCCGAGGGTGGGCAGCGCGCGCAGCGCGTTGACCCCGGTGACGATCACGAAGGTGCCGCGCCGGGTGTGGCCGATAAGCATCCCCACCGGGATGGCGATCAGCGCCGAGAAAAACACCGCGATGGCGGTGTATTGCAGATGTTCGACGATGCGCGCCCACAGCCCCGACGGACCGGCCCAGTTCTCGGCGGTGAAGATGAATGTCAGCGCCTGCTGCAGGAAGTTCACGCGGTCCCCACAGTGTGCTGGTGCTCCGCGTGCTCGTCCTCTGCCCTCCGCGCCCCACGCGGCGCCAGGTCCGGACGGGAGTCGCCGCGAGTCTCCCTTGTCCAAGGTGTCAGCGCCTTGCCCGCCAGCATGATCAGCGTGTCGATGATGATCGCGAGCACGAAGATCGCGATGATGCCGGCCACGATCTGGTCGCTCTTGTTGGATTGGTAGCCGGCGGTGAACCAGGTGCCGAGCCCACCGATGCCGATCACCGAGCCGACCGCCACCATCGAAATGTTGGTCACCGCGACCACCCTCAGACTGGCTATCAGCACCGGTACAGCCAACGGCAGTTCCACTTTGACCATCCTGGTCAATGGCCGGTAGCCGACGGCGGTGGCGGCGTCACGCACCGCGGCCGGTACCGCGTCCAGCGCCTCGGGCACTGCGCGCACGAGCAGGGCGGTTGTGTAGAGCGTCAGGGCGACGATGACGTTGGCCTCGTCGAGGATGCGGGTCGGGATGATCAGCGGCAACACCACGAACAGCGCCAACGACGGGATGGTGAACACAATGCTGGCCGTGACCGTGGTCATCCGTCGCAGCACCGTGGTGCGCTGGACCGCGGCCCCCAGCGGTACCGCGATCAGCAGCCCCAGCACGATCGGGACCAACGACAGCCGCAGGTGGATCACCGTCAGTTCCCACGCGGCATCAAGGTTGTTCAGCAGGTAGTTCATCCGATCACCCCCGCTGCGCCTTCAACGCCTCGAGCACGTCGGTGGCCAGCACACCGCCGATCGGCGCTCCGCTGGAGTCGACCGCCACCCCTGATCCGGAGGGCGACGACAGTGCCGCGTCCAACGCCTGACGCAGCGAGTCCTCCGGCCGGAACAGCGATCCACCTGCAGTGGTGCTGTCGTACAACGACTTTCCCGAACGATGCAGTTGCACACCGGCCGCATCGATCCACCCGTACGGCGACCCGTCAGGCTTGGTGACCAGAACCCACTGCCCGGGTGCAAGATCCAAGGCGTCGATGCCGGGCTCGTCGACGGTGTGCAGATCGTGCATCGGCAATCCGGTTGCATGCCGAAACTGCAGCCCACGGTAGCCGCGGTCGGCGCCGATGAACCCGGCCACGAAATCGTTGGCCGGGTTGGACAGCAACCGCTCTGGCGCATCGTACTGCTGTAGCACTCCCCCGCGGCCGAACACTGCGACCCGATCCCCGATCTTGACCGCCTCGTCGATGTCGTGGGTGACGAACACGATCGTCTTGTGTAATTCGCTTTGCAGGCGCAGGATCTCGGCCTGCAGTTCCTCACGCACCACCGGGTCGACCGCGCTGAACGGCTCATCCATCAACAGGATCGGCGGGTCAGCCGCCAATGCTCGGGCCACCCCGACACGCTGCTGCTGACCGCCCGACAGCTGCGCCGGATAGCGATCGGCCAGCTTGGGATCCAGCCCGACTCGCTCGAGCACACCGAACGCTGCCTTACGCGCGCTGCGCCGTGACTGGCCCTTGAGTACCGGCACCGTCGCGATGTTGTCGATCACCCGCTGATGAGGCATCAGTCCGGCGCTTTGGATCACATAGCCGATACCCAGCCGCAACTTGACCGGGTCGACGGAGCTGATGTCGGCACCGTTGACCGTCAACGTGCCCGTCGTCAGCTCGGTCATCCGATTGATCATCCGCATCGACGTGGTCTTACCGCAGCCCGACGGCCCGACGAACACGGTCAGTGTCCCGTCGGGCACCACCAGATCCAGATCGTCGACTGCGACGGTGCCATCAGGGTATTTCTTCGTGACGCCCACGAATTCGATCATGGTGACCTTTCCACGAACTTTCGATGCTCAGGGCTGCAGCGGTTGGTCGAAGCCGTTTTCCTGTATCCACTGCGAGGCGGCCTCATCCGGGTTCACGCCTGCATTGCCGGAAGTCTCGGTGTTAAGCCGAATCAGATCCTCAGTCGTCAGCGCAGCCGACACGGCATCGAGCACGGTCTTGAGTTCGTCGGACTTCTTCTGCGAACTAACCAGCGGGATCACATTCGCGGCAAGGAAGTTGTTCTTCGGATCGTCGAGCACCACGAGGTCATGTTCCGCGATCGCCGGAGAGGTGCTGAAGATGTTGGCTGCGGTTACCGTGCCATCGGTCAGTGCCCGCACCGTCGCCGGGCCGCCACCATCGCTGATCGCGACGAAACTGCTCTCCGGAACGTCCAGTCCGTAGTTCTCCCTCAGCCCCGGCAGACCCTCGGCGCGGTTCAGAAACTCCGACGGCGCGCCGAACTTCACCTCGGCCGAGTGTGCCGCCAAATCGCCGATGGTGCTCAGATTCCAGCGCTGCGCCGTCTCGGAGGTCACCGCCACGGTGTCTTTGTCCTCCGCGGGCGACGGGTTGAGGATCGACAGATCACCGGGTAGCGCACGAAACAACGCCAGCAGGACACCGTCGGGAGTGGTGACCGTGGTCTCCGGGTCGAAGTACTGCAGCAGATTGCCGGTGTATTCGGGGATCAAGTCGATCGAGTGGTCCTGCACCGCGGGGATGTAGGTTTCCCGGCTGCCGATTCCGAATTGACGGCCCACGGTGAACCCGTTGACTTCCAGGGCCTGCGCATAGATCTCGGCGACGATCCGTGACTCGGGGAAATCCGCCGACCCGACCACGACGGCCCTCAAATCGCCGGAAATCTCGCCTCCGCCGAGCGGGTTGGAACTGCCGCAGGCCACCAGAATCGCTGTGGCCAGCGAAAACAGTACTGTCAGCGTCACCGGATGCCGGGGCGGCCTTGGTCGTCGGAAGCGATTCACGCCAACGTCCTTCCAGCTGTGGGAAAGCCTGCAGAGCTTTCGTGACCCTAACGCGACCCATGCGGTGGTTTCATTCGAAGAGCGAAAGGGCAAAATAGGGACCATGTCCAGCGATTCATTCGCGTCGCCCGATGTGCCGCCGCCCGACCCTCCAGGCACGGACGGGCCGGCTACCCCGCCGACCGGTCTGGGACCAAGCAGCCCGACCGAATCACGGCCGGCACCCGAGGACGCGGTGAAATTCACCAAAGCCGCCGCGCTGTGGGGCGCGTTGATCTTCGGGTTCCTGGTGTTGATCGTGCTGCTGATCTTCATCGCTCAGAACACCGAGTCAGCTCAGTTCGCGTTCCTCGGCTGGCATTGGAGCCTGCCGCTGGGCGTGGCCATCCTGTTCGCAGCGGTAGCGGGCGGTCTGCTGACCGTCGCCGTCGGCGCGGTGCGCATCTTCCAACTGCGCCGCGCCGCGAAGAAGAACCTCAAAGCCGGCCTGTAGCCGTTTCACCGGATCGATACCAACTGCTCGGCCGAATCTCTCGGCAGCGGTCCGTCCACAGTCGCGGTGACAGCCATGCTGTTCACCGTGACGGCACCCCGGTGGTTGTCGAGCCACGCGGTGTCGGCCGCGTCGCGTCCGGTGGCGATACGCACCATCGTCTGACGCGGGGCCAAGCAGGTCGCGTCGACCACGCGCCACTGGCCCTCCACAAAGGCCTCGGCCACCGCGTGAAAGTCCATCGGCTGGCAGCCCGGCGCGTACACCGACACCAGCCGCGCCGGCACGTTGACCGCACGCAGTAGCGCGATAACCAGGTGTGCGTAGTCGCGACACACACCTGAACCGGCCAACACCGTGTCGGCGGCACCATCGATCGGGTCGCTCGATCCGGGTACGTAGCTCAGCCGCGTCCCGACCCAGGACGACACCTTCTCCAGCAGAGTGATCGAGTCGACGTAGTCGCCGAACTCGGTGGCGGCGAAACCGAAGAACTTGTCGGCCTCGGCGTAGCGGCTGGGCCGCAGATACGTGGACAAATCGAGATCGCGCACCCGGGGCGGCTCGGCCTGACCGGTGACCACCGCCGCGTAGCTGACCCGCAGGTTGCCCACCGGCGCCTCGTAGATGTGGATCCGGTTGCCGTGCTCGCCGGTGACTTTACCAACCTCGTCGAGCCCAATCTCCTTGCCGTCCAGCGTGAACAACAGTGTCTCGGTCACCTCGGCCCCCGGGTGCGGAGCCACCGCAATCTGGAACTCGAGCGTCGTGGGTGCAGTGATCTGCAAGTCCAACTCCGCTCGCACGTCACGCTTCATCGCGGGGTGGGTCCTTCTGATCCGGGAGATGAGGTTCGCAGGGGTTCTCGAGGCCACGCACTCCTCTACCCGCCGGCCAGCCTCCCCGAAACCTCTATCTCAGGAAAGCTCGGCCAGCCCCGCGGCGATCAATGGACGCACGGCCCCGCCGACCCTGCCGACGTCACCGCTCTGCCGGGCCCGATAATCGATGCCCGCACCGATGATGGCGAGTTTGAAGTACGCCAGCGCCATGTAGAAGTCCCAGTGATCCAGCGATTGCCCGGCAGCTTTGGCGTACTTTTCGGCCAGCACCTCGGCGGGGGGTACCTGGTCGGCGGCCCAGGCGGCGTCGGCGTGGACGAGACGAAACGTCGGATGCCGATAGACACACATCAGCGCAGCGTCCGACAGCGGGTCGCCAAGAGTGGACATCTCCCAGTCCAGTACGGCGACGACCTTCGTCGGATCGTCGTCGTCGAGGATGGTGTTGTCGATGCGGTAATCGCCGTGCACGATCGCCGCGCGACCGTCCCCGGGGACCGCCTCGGCCAGCTTCGCGTGCAACTTCCGAACATCGGCGTCACGCGGGTCGCCGTCCCGTTTGACCAACTCCCACTGCGAACCCCAGCGGCGCACCTGGCGTTCCAGATAACCGGCCGGCTTGCCGAAGTCACCGAGTCCGACCGCGTCCGGGTCGACCGCATGTAGGTCGGCGAGCACGGCGATCAGCGAATCGACGCACGCCTCGATCGTTGCCGCATCCCCGAGTTCGGCGAGCTGGGCGGTGGTGCGCACGACCCGGCCAGGCACATAGTCGACCATCTGGAACGGCGCCCCAAGCACGGCGTCGTCGCTGCTCATCGTGACCGCTCGAGCTACCGGCACCGCGGTGCCCGCCAGCGCCGCCACCACCCGATACTCCCGGGCCATGTCGTGCGCGGACGGCGTCAGACCGTGCAGCGGCGGACGGCGCAGCACCCAGCGGGAGACGTCGTCACTGACCAGGAATGTCAGGTTTGACCTGCCGCCGGACATGAGCTCGGCACACAGATCTCCGCGGCGGGGAACCCCGACGTCATGCAGGTACCGATCCAGCGCGCCGAGGTCGAGCCCATCGAGGTCGGTCACGCAAACCTGTCTACCACCCGCCGTGGCCTGCTCTACCGGCAATCGCGCATCGATTCGGTTGGCCTATCGCGTGTTACGGGGCAGTAGATCCCACACGTGTTCGGTCGCATTGACCCCGGCGACCGCCATCCGACCGGTCCGCGACAACAACAGCCGCGTCACCGATGCGTAGTCGACGTGAAAGCTGAGCAGCCGCTCGGTGCCCAGCACCCGGTGTAGCAGCACGTTGATGACGCCACCGTGGCTGAACACCGCGACCGTGTCGTCGTGTTCAGCAGCGCCGACCAGGTCGTCGACGCCGGCAGCGACCCGTTCCAGAAACGCCTCCTCATCGACGCTGCCGGGCAGATGCCCGTCGATCAGCCGCTGCAGTTCGGCTGGATTCTCCTCGGCGATCTGCTCGATCGGGATGTAGTGCTGCAGGTCGCGGTCGTACTCGGCGAAACGTTCGTCCACCTCGACGGGCATTCCCAACGCGTCGGCCACCGGCCGGGCGGTTTCGATCGCCCGCACCTGCGGACTGCTCACCAGGCGTTTGATCGGAAACCGGGCCAGCGCGTCGGGCAGCCGTGCGGCCTGCTCGACACCGTCGACGGACAGCTGCGGGTCAGAGCCCTGCCCGGGCTCGCTACGCAACGGCAGCGCATGTCGAACCAGAAGCAATTGCACCGTGCCACCATATGGCGTGTGCGTCCGCTGCCTCCGCCCCAGTGCGTCTGCACTTCCGGCGAGCGCAGATCGCGAGTGGATTCCGTGGACGCGGCTGGCGACGCTGGGCTGTAATGAGTTGGTGCTAGAGGTCACGGTGAACCATGGGTAGTTCGGGCGGATACGCCGATCGGTTGTTCGATCTGACCGACCGCGTGGTGTTGATCACCGGCGGCAGCCGCGGGTTGGGTCGCGAGATGGCGTTCGCGGCAGCCCGGAGCGGCGCCGAGGTGATCGTCGCCAGCCGCAAGTACGACGCCTGCGTGGCCACTGCCGAGGAGATCACCGCGCAGACCGGTCGTCGCGCCTTCCCGTATCAGGTGCATGTGGGCCGCTGGGACGAGCTGAACGGACTCGTCGACGCCGTGTATGCGGAGTTCGGCCGTGTCGATGTGCTGGTCAACAATGCGGGCATGTCACCGGTGTACGAGAAGCAAACCGACGTCACCGAGAAGCTCTTTGATGCGGTGATGAACCTGAACCTCAAGGGGCCGTTCCGGCTTTCAGCCTTGATCGGGGAACGAATGATGGCCGCTGGTGGGGGCTCGATCGTCAACGTCAGCACCCACGGCTCGCTGCGGCCGCATCCGTCGTTCATCCCCTACGCCGCCTCCAAGGCTGGCCTGAACGCGATGACCGAGGGCCTAGCCTTGGCCTTCGGCCCGTCGGTGCGGGTCAACACGCTGATGCCGGGGCCGTTCCTCACCGACATCAGCGCGTCTTGGGACTTCGACAGCGATAGCAACCCGTTCGCGCACAGCGCTTTACAGCGTGCCGGTCAGCCTTCCGAGATCGTCGGCGCGGCGCTGTTCCTGATGTCGGATGCCTCGAGCTTCACCTCGGGTTCGATCGTGCGCGCCGACGGTGGCATACCCTGACTCAGGCTCCCTCGTTCCTTCCCTCTCGTCGAGGCGCACGTCAGGGCGTGATGATGTTGAACGACGGGTCGGGCTGGTCCAGCACCGACGTCAGAGACTGCAGAGCAGCCGCATCACCGGAAATCGTCAGCCCGGGCGATTCGAAATCACCGCCGAGCAATCCGACCAGCCGCAACTTACTGTCCAGCTGCAGCGTCGCCTGCGCGGTCGTCGGGTCGGCGGCCACCTTGCGGTAGACCAGGACCCCGTTGCGCAGCGTGAGCCGGTAGTTGCCGTCACCTCCAAAGGTGACGTCGAGCGCCAGATCCAGATCCCATGCCCGCGGGCCGTTCACGCTGATCGCCACGACGTCGAACATCTGCTCGGGAGTCAGTTGGCTCAGCATCGACGGAGAAGCGGCCTGCGTCGGGGTGCCGAAGTTGGCTCCGCGCAGCTCAGTCGCCCCGGCGAGGAAGAAGTTACGCCACGTCGCTGTCTCGGACCCGTAGGCCAGCTGCTCGAGGGTATCCGCGTAGAGCTGACGGGCGGCCGCATGGTTCTCATCGGTAAACATCGCATGGTCAAGAAGTGTTGCAGCCCAGCGGAAATCACCCTCATCGAACGCAGCCTGGGCGAGCTCCACTACGCGGTCGAGCCCGCCCATCGCGTCCACATAGCGCGGCCCGATCGCCTCCGGCGGGTGCGGCCACAACCGGGCAGGATTGCCGTCGAACCAGCCCATGTAGCGCTGGTAGACGGCCTTGACGTTGTGGCTGACCGAACCGTAGTAGCCGTGGGCATGCCATGCCTTCTCCAATGCGGGCGGCATCGCGAAGTTCTCGGCGATCTCGATACCCGTGTAGCCCTGGTTGAGCAAGCGCAGCGTCTGGTCGTGCAGATACGAGTACAGATCCCTTTGCAGGGAGAGGAACTCGACGATCTGGTCCTTACCCCAGGTCGGCCAATGGTGCGAAGCAAACACCACGTCGGCACGATCGCAGAAGGTGTCGATCGCCTCGGTGAGGTAGCCGGCCCAGCCGTGTGGGTCGCGCACCAGGGCGCCGCGCAGCGTCAGCAGGTTGTGCAGGTTGTGGGTGGCGTTCTCGGCCATGCACAGCGCACGGAACTTAGGGAAGTAGAAGTGCATCTCGGCGGGCGCCTCGGTGCCCGGGGCCATCTGGAACTCGATGTCCACCCCGTCGATGGTGTGTTTTTCACCGGTTTCTCGAATATCCACCGTCGGTACGATGATCGCGACCTCGCCGGTGGACGGGGTCTGGCCGAGTCCGCAACCCACCTGCCCCTGTGGGCCGCGCTCGAGTGCTGCTCCGTACATGTAGCCGGCCCGGCGTCCCATCGCCGTTCCGGCGTAGACGTTCTCCTGCACGGCATGTTCGGTGAACCCCTCGGGTGCGAGCACCGTGACCTTGCCTGCGTCGACCTCCTCCTGCGAGGTCACGCCCAGCACTCCGCCGAAGTGGTCGACGTGGCTGTGGGTATAGATCACAGCGGTGACCGCTCGATTACCTCGGTGCTCCCGATAGAGCGCCAACGCCGCCGCGGCGACCTCGGTGGACACCAGCGGGTCGATGACGATGATGCCGGTGTCGCCCTCGATGACCGTCATGTTGGACAGGTCGAATCCGCGGATCTGGTAGATCCCCTCGACCACTTCGTAAAGGCCCTGTTTGGCCACCAGCGTCGACTGGCGCCACAGGCTGGGGTGCACGGTCGTCGGCGCCTCGCCGGTCAGGAAGCCGTAGACGTCGTTGTCCCACACCACGCGGCCGTCGGCGGCGGTGATGACACAAGGAGATTGCGCGGCGATGAACCCGCGGTCAGCGTCCTCGAAATCTCTGGTGTCGTCGAAGGGCAGCGAGGCGAGGTGTTTGCGGTGAGCGGCTTCGATCGTCGCGGTGGGCGGTTTGTTCTCCATGTCTGTCAACATTGCCATGGAGACCGGCCCCCCGGTAGTCGGTCCTGCCGGTGGATGCCGTCCACGTCATGTTGGTCGGCCTTCGCCCTTCGCCAACCCGGAGAGACATATGTCGTTACAGCGGGTGCAGCTGCACGTTCGACAGGGCCGCTGACCGCACCTCAGCGGTCATGTAGGTGCAGTGCGGTTGGCGCCGACGGTCTGTCGGTGAGCCCGGGTTCAGCAGCCGCAGGCCGGTTTTGGCGGTCGTGTCCCACGGAATGTGGCTGTGGCCGAACACCAGTACATCCGTACCAGGGTATGTCCGGGCCATCCTGGCTTCACGCCCGGTGGCAGCGCCCGTCTCATGCACGACGGTGAACCGAAGACCGTCCAGGATCGCGTCGGCACGTTCCGGCAACCGGCGGCGTAACTCGGCACCGTCGTTGTTACCCCAGCAGGCCACCAGCCGACGGGACCGTGCCTCTACCGCGTCGAGCAGGCCCGTCTCGACCCAATCCCCGGCGTGGATGACCACATCGGCCCCCTCGACGGCAGCCCAGACCTGCGCGGGCAGGTCCTTGGCGCGTTTCGGGACGTGCGTGTCGGCGATCAGCAGAAGGCGCACGGGGTCAACCTAGAGAATCGCGAACTCGATCTCAACGAAGCTCCCGGGCAAGCACGAAAATCCGCCAGTGAGCGCTGCGCGTCCATGCAACCTGCGACGTTGTGAGATCGTCGATCCTGTCGGGGGCTGCCTTCGGGAGACATGCAGCAGACGTCGGCACCCGACTAAAGCTATCTTCTATGTTTAAATGATGCTCATTAGCAGCGACGGGTACGACGGTGGGGGCGCACCGCAGATCAGGGGTGGCCAGCCCCGGGTCCGAGCTGCTTCACCTGCACAGAATTCTCGGGACCAGGTTGTAGGCTCGCCAGGGGCCACTCCGACTCTTGATCTACAGGCAGTAGCGTTCTCGCCAATCGCAGGTTCGGGCTTGGTCGAACAGACGGTGCGAAGGATCGCCGATGCGATCACCATCGGGCTACTTCGCCCCGGCGACCGCCTTCCTCCCGAGGCTGAGCTGTCAGGCTGGCTGCGGATCGCCCCTATGACACTGCGTGAGGCGCTGGCCAAGCTACGCGAAGCGGGTTACATCGAAACGCGGCGGGGGCGCGGTGGCGGCAACTTCGTTGGCATAGGCGTGACAGCACCCACTGCTGTCCCGCCCGACATCGACGCCGACTATCTCAATGATTTGAAGGACTTTCGCCGAGCACTCCTATCCCAATCCGCCGCACTAGCCGCCGAACGCGCAACCGACGCAGAACTTCAGGCGCTGACGCAACGTGCATCTGCCAGCTCGGCCTCCTCAGAGGAAACATTCTGGCACCCCAGTCACGAAGCGCAGTTCCATATCGCACTCGCGCGGTGTTCAGGATCGGACAGGCTTTGGCGGCACCAGACTTCGACCGAGATGGAGTTCAACGGAATCGCAATGACAAGTAGGCCGCGGCTCACCCGCGCGCAGATCGGTCGGTTGCACAGCGATCATGAAGAAATCCTCGAAGCCCTCACTCGCCGCGACTCTGATGCTGCGTTCGCGGTCGCTGCCGCGCACGCCGACAGAGCAAGCGACGCCTTGATCGCCCTGTTCAACGAAGCCTCCAAGCCCAAACGGCGTAAGTGATCAAGGGCACATGGCGGAATCATCTGATGCCGACTGGCGGCTCGACGAGACGGTCGAGCAGATAGTCTTCGCACCCATCGGTGGCGAGGCTTTACCCCAACAGACCGTTCGCCGTATCGCCGAGGCAATCAGCCTCGGGCTTCTCCGACAAGGTGATCGCCTACCTCCCTCCTCTCAGCTTGCCGAGTGGTTCGGCATCTCGACGATGACGCTGCGAGAAGCACTTGCCATCCTGCGTCAGGCCGGATACGTCGAGATTGTTCGGGGACGCAACGGCGGCACCTTTGTGCGCGGCGGCCCGGCCCCACCCTCCGATGCCGAGGCGCGACGATCCCTGGGCAAGTACACCGCGCAGTACCTATCCGACCTGACGGATATGCGAGTTGCGGTGGACGGAGAGGCCAGCGCGCTGGCTGCCCAACGTGCGACACCCGATGAGGCCCAACGACTCGTCGAACTGGCCGAGGAACTCGGCAAGACCAAGAAGTATTCGACGTATCGTCAGCTCGATGCGAAATTCCATATCACGATCGCCTCTGCAGCCCGTTCGCCGCGCTTGACCTCAATGGAAACCGAGCTGCAGGTTGAGCTCGGCGAGATCTTCGGTGCCGTGTTCCCGCTGATGGCCGACCGAACCGATCCGGTGCTACGCGCATCAAATCGCGAGCATAAGCGTCTGGCTCGGGCGATTGCCGATCGCGACCATGAAGGCGCCCGTAAGATCGCGGTGAGCCACGCCTCGGGCAGCCGGGATCTCCAGGTTGCGTTGATCCTGTCGATTACGTCGAGTTGATGACGTGTACCGAAGCGTAAGTCACTGCCTGCTATTGCCGTGATTTTCTGCTACACAAAGGTTTTCACTGTAGGCATTCACTGCAAGCTAGATCCGCCGGAAAGTGGTCCCGTGACGTCGACGCGGGCAACTCAGTCGAGGATCTGAATCGCCTGTTCGGGACAGCCGTCTGCGGCAGACTCAATGTCTGCACGGTCAGATGAGTCCGGATTCTGTTCGTAGACAAGGCGACCCTCGTCGTTGATCTCAAAGGTCTGTGGTGCGGCAATCGCACACAGGCCGTGGTTTTGACAGAGGTTGAAATCTACTTTTACCTGCATCACATTGCCCTTATAGCGAGTAGGAGTAGCTGGGCGATGGAAGCGTCCAGCATTTTGGCGAGGGGTGGCCGCCTGTCCGCCCCAGACTGCCGCGTTGATCGCCACCTTGTCTCACCTTCCGGCAGTGGCGATTTCGTTCCTTTCGACGAGCTACACCAGGCGGCCTCAGCCGAACGGGGTGAACGTCAGGGGCAGCCTCGTTGGGCCGGTATTACCCGAGTCGGGCAACCACTCGTCGCCTGGCATCGGGCGCAGGTCCCTGAGCCGTGAAGACATCACTGCAAGCGCCTGCGCCATATCACTGCGCGCAACGAAGTGGCCCAGGCAGTGGTGTATTCCGCCACCAAATCCGAACTGCGGTGCGCGACGCTCGGTGATGTCGAAGGTTTCCGGACCGAACTGTTCGGGGTCTGTCCCGGCCGATTCGTTGAACAAATGCAGGGTTGTCCCGCTCTCGACGACCACACCGTTGAATTCGAAGGTATCGACTGCCATCCGCGTCACCCACCGGGTCGTCGGGTTGACCCGCATGACCTCCTCGACGGCGATCGTGGCGAGTTCAGGTCGCTGACCGAGCAATTCCCACTGATCGGGATGAGCGAGAAAGCTCTGCATGGCCAGGCCCAGTTGGTTGCGCGTGGTGTCGTATCCTCCGAAGATCACCATCACGAGCAGGTCGCGAAGCTCCTGCTCGGTAAGCCCGTCCGGCCGCGTGGTGGACTCCACCAAACTACCGACGACACCGCCTCCAGAATCTCGTCGTTCGGCGATCAGCCTGTCGGCGTAACCGTAGAGACAGTCCAGTGCCGCCTCGATGCGTTGAAGATCAGTGCGAACGCTTACCCCCAGAGAGAGTCCCAAGATGGTCGACTGCTCAGCGATCACCGGCCATTCGGACTCGTCGATTCCAAGCAGAATCGCGAGCGCCCGAGCAGTATACGGATCGGCGAACTCGCTGACGAACTCGCAGTAACCCAGCGCTGCAAAGGAATCCACCAACTCGGTGGCAAGCTCGCGGAATCGCTCACCAAGCGGCGCGACGGCTTTCGCGCTAAACGAGGGGTTCAGCAATCGACGAAGCCGGATATGATCCTGGCCCTCTTGGTGCAGGATCCAACTGTTCCACCACTGGGCGAACGTTCCCTCGGTGATCCCGTTGAGACTGAGCCAGGCAAAACTCCCCTGCCGGAGCTTCGGATGCTTGAGCAACTGCTTGACTTCGTCATACCGCAGAACGGCCATTCCGTAATTCGTCCGCGCATACCAGCTTCTGGAGCGCGCGTCGTGGACGTCCTGTGCGGTGATGCTGAAATTCGCATCGAGGATGTCGAAATAGGGGACTTCGTCCACCGGAAGGATCACGGTGCCTCCTGAATAGCCGACCTCGCGGTCGATGAACTACTGACGATGGGGATAGGGGTCAAAATTGTGAGACCGACCTCGCTGTCGGATCATGACGGAAGCAAGTCATCAAAGAGCGGTGGTGCCGCCGTCTGCGATCACGACAGGAACTGGTGCAATTCGCTGGCAACTCCGGTCGCGCTTTGCATCGCACCCTCGATCGACCCCGGGAAGGTGTGCGAGATGTCACCGCCGGCAAAGCGAATCCGGCCGTGAGGCTTGCGGATCTCGGGTGAGAGACCTGACATGTGTCCCGGGCTCATCATGATCCAGGTGCCCTTGGCGAATTCATCCTCGGACCAGTTGTGCCAGGCTGTGTCGACCACCTCGATACCGGGAATCAAGGCTTGCAGAGCTTTCTGGATCGCGGCCTTGTCACCGTAGTCGATGGCGTTCGGGTCGGATCCGAAGCAAGTGAGAAAGGTATCTCCGTCGGTCCAGTATTCGGCGGTGATAGCCGTGAGGGGATGCTCACCCAGCGGCGTGTAGACACCGAAAGGCTCCAGCTCGCCCTTCACCCGCACCAGCACCTTCACACTGCGCATGCCGTGGCCGGCATCAATGAATGCCTGGACCGGCTTGCTCACCGCGGGTGTAATCGCGATATCACCCATGGTATTGAGCGGCACGGCCACGATCACGGCCTTACCCACGAACGTTTCGCCGTCGCGGGTTGTGACCACCACCCGGTCGCCATGGTCATCGATCGAAGCGACCGGCGTCGACAAGCGAAAGTCGGCCCCCGACTCCTCCACCAACGCGTTGAGCAGCGCGCCTGTACCACCCGCGATGGAGTAGTGACCGCCGGTCTGATGCACCAGGCGCCAGTTCCCGAAGTAGTGTGCGGCCCAGATCAGAATTTCCGCGACGCCCTGATCTTCGGGGTCGGCCATGAGGGTGGATATGCTGCCCTCCAACACATCACGCTCGGCATCGGACAGCTCCAGTTTGCGGTAACGGTCGGCAATGCTTTCCGCGTCGATCGCGCTGAAGTCGGCCAACGAGGGATTATAGGACTGAGGGAACGCCGTAAGCGCATCGGCGAAGAATCGTTCGGCCACCGGCGCAAGCACGTTGTCGTACTCCTCCGCAGTACCCGAATGCATTTCACCGCCGGCGATCCAGCTGATCTTGTCGACCTCGAACGGCTTGTTGAAACCGATGCCGAGCCTGTTCATCTCACGCCACAGATGTGCCCAGGTCCAGTGCACGTAGGTGCCGCCCAGTTCAATAGTGCGCCCCATCTGATCCACCGAATAGGTCCGGCCGCCGATGCGATCACGCGCCTCGAGGACCACGACCGATCTACCTTCCTTGGCTAGATCACGCGCTGCGGTAACGCCAGCGAAGCCCGCACCAACGATGACGACGTCGTGGCTGACCTCTTGCATATCTCGATCCTCCATACTCATCAACGGACAGAAAACATTTCAGCCGTGTACGTTTGCAGTCAGCCGCAAACGCTGGGCGATAGCCCACCGCGCCTCCGCGGCGCACCGGTCAGACCCTGTAACGGGAGTGAAATCCCCGACCGTACGCGCGTGCCGGGTGCCCAAAAACCGCCAATCGGGGCCAAAGCCTTATCGGGCATCAGTGGCTCTTTCTGTGACGAGGTCGCCAGCGGCAGTTACCCGGCCCGTCGCAAGCCCTGATCGACCTTTAAAGTTCTATTTTTAGATAATAAGTGTCTTGCCGGCGCCTGTCAACGGAAGGCGCGCCCATAGCATCGACACACAGGGACTCCAAGGCGCCGTGCGGATCATCAGCCCAGTTACGAAAACCCTTCCTGCAGTGCTCACTATGCGCCCGCAGCCGCACCACCCACGACTTCGGCGGCCACCCGCCCGCTCCACGCCGCGCGCCAGGAGACTGCGCAAAGGGCCATCCCGGCCAACCCGGCGATAGTTCTCCAACCCTGGTCCCACCAGAACACGACGCGGTGACCATTCTTGTGGGATGACGAGTTCGCGACGGCAACCAATGGCGAGAGCCTCGGACCAACTCTGCCGAACGGGATCCGCTATACACACAGCGGATCGACACGAGGACGGCGACAGCTCAACGTATGTTGCTGCACACCAAATGTGTTCATCGTGTTGACCCGCTGCATGTGCTCGTACGGCGGACTCTCGCTGACCCGTAGCCAGTGCCCAGGCCGTGGACGAGTCGCGCGCCGTCACGATGCCAGCGCGCGCTCGCGTTGCCAGTGCGCCCTCCGGTGCCGCGCTAGCGCAGACCCCAGAGGCTTTCGTATTCGGCCACGTAATCGATGGGAGCTTGGTAGCCCTCCCCCTCGGGTGGAAGGTTATGGTCGATGTCGCAAAGCTGAAGGCCAATACCTGTGTTCGACTCGTCGGGGTCGCGCCCCAGGAACAACCGGGCCATGGAGTCCACGGCGCCATACCCTTCGTAGGCGGTCGGCAGCCCGATACACGCGCCGACAAATCCGTCGCGGATCAGCTGGATGACCGCGGCAGAGCCCTCCCCGCCCATGATGGCCAGTTCGTCGGCTCTGCCGCTCGCGCGGATCGCATTGGTCCCGCCGGAGCTGAAAACGGCGTCATAAGCCGCGATAAACGAGTTTGCGGTGGGGTATTCGATGAATGCTTGAGAGATCTTCTGCTGCAGCGGTGGCCCGAAGTCGGGCCCGATGAACTCCGCGTCGCCGACAATCTCACAGGTGGGACATTCGGCGAAGACATCGCGCACACCCTCGAAATCATTGATGATCGACTGCAGGTCGGTCTGGGTATTGATGATCGTCCTCGCCTCGCCCCCGGTCTTGGCGATGACCCAGTCTGCCTGTGCACCACCCCATCCACGAGCGAACTCGCTGTAGGTCTGATCGTCAACGAAGAGCACGTCGTGGGTGAACACTGTCGGATCGCAGTCGGTGCCCTCAATCGCGATCGTGGGGACTCCACGGCCTGTCGCCGCTTCCAATGCGTTCTTGATCGGTGCGCAGTCGAGGTAGGCGACGATGATGCCGTCGGCGCCCGCGGCCAGGGCTTGCTCGATGCCCTGCTGAGCCCTCGTGGTATCGAACTGTCCGTCGAAGACCGTGAGATCCCAACCCAGCGATTCGGTGGCCGCCGTGATCCCGGCAACCGCGTTCTGCGAGCCCTCTGTACTCATTCCCGACATGACTGCCCAGATGTTCTTGTCCGGTGGAGGTTCAATCGCCGGCCCACTCGGATTCTTGTAGGTACCCACGAACAGTTCATCGACCCGGTCCTGGTAGCGGGCCAGGTCCTCGGCTGACACGTCGCCTCCGCTCGGCGACTGCTGCGCGGTGTCGCTCGAGCCGCAGGCGGCGCCCGTAACTGCGACGGCCGTGAGCATGCCGAATGCTCCCAGACGACGAGCCGCTCGCAGCCCCAGTGAGTGTTTCATGAGTGACGACCTCATTCCGTGAGAAGGGTTGAATCCTGTGTCGAGATAGTGACGCCTGGTTCTTCCAGGGACCGGAGCCAGCCAGTCGGGCTGTGGTCGAACTCAGCCGATGATCAGGTGCGCTCGCGGCGGCCAATGCGGACAGCGAGTCCGACACCGGCGATCAGCGCGACTCCGTTGACAATGCTGCTGACATAGTCGGGCGCACCGGCCAGGTTGAGGCCGCTGTTGAGTACCGCCAGGAAGTACACGGCGACAAGCACACCGACCACGTTGTATCGACCCGGTTTAACAGCCGCGGCGCTCAAGAATGCGGCAGCGATCGCCGGTAGGGCGAGGTTGTCACCGATCCGGGGATCAGCGCCACCGGCGCGGGCGATCAGGAGTACCCCGGCAATCCCGGACAGGGCACCGGCGGCGACAAATGTCCAACCGAGCACGAGCTTGGTTCGAATTCCGACCAGCTTGGCCGCATCTCGACTGGAACCCATGGCGTAGAGTTCGCGCCCGTAGGGAGTGTGTTCGAGCAGGTAGTAGACCAGGATGGCGACCGCCGCAACCGCATAAGCCAACCGTGGGATTCCCAGGGTTGTCTGCGTACCGAACGCAATGAATCCTTCTGGCAGATTACCGGTTACGGGAACACCACCGGTCTGCAGGCTGATGATCCCGGCGATGATGGTCGACATGCCCAGGGTCGTGATCACCGCGTTGACTCCGAGCCGGGTTACCAACACTGCGTTGACAGTGCCGATGACGAGACCGGTGACGACCCCTGCCAGGGTAGCCAGAAGGATACCGTGTCCGTCGGCGAGGACGGTGGCCACGTACACCGAGGACAGCCCTGTGATCGCCCCGACGGAAAGATCGAACTCGAAGCACACCAGCGGTATGAGCGCGGCGATCGCCACAAGTGCGACCACGGCGTTCGAGGCAATAAGGACTTCGATGTTCGCCGACGTGGGAAACGTCGGCGCAGTCCTCGGCCACAGGCTGAAGAAGATGACGAAGCCCACCAGTAGGGCGGGAAGTGCCAATGCCTCAAGGTAGTAGCGACGCGGCCGTCTCGAGCGCTTCTCGGTCGACGAAGAGGCCGAGGGTTGCCTTGCTGCCCGCGCGGCCGTGATGTCGTTGCTCGTCGTCATGCTGCGTCCTCCTTCTCTGCGTGGGCAAGACGCTGGATTTCTTCGCTGGTCACTTGGTCACCGACGAGCTCGCCGATCACCCGGCCCTTCCTCAGGACGATGACTCGATTGCAGATGGCCGCGAGTTCTTCGGAGTCTGAGGAGGCGACTAGGGCCACTGAGCCTTTACGGACCGCACCGTTGATCAACTCATAGATCTCGGCCCGGGCGCCCGCATCCACGCCCTGGGTTGGCTCGTCGAGGAGCAGCACCCGAGGTTTTCGGCGCAGCCAGCGCGCCAGGATCACCTTCTGTTGGTTGCCACCCGACAGCGCCGAGATCGGTGCATCCGGGGACGGCGCCTTGACCAGGAACTGCGACATCAGCTCCTGGGCATCGCGGCGCTCACGTCGGCGAAGCAGCACACCACGGCGCCAGTACGTGCGCAGGGAACCTATCGAAATATTCTCGAGCACAGATAGATCCGTGAATGCCGCGTCGGCCAATCTGTCTTCAGGAACATACGCGATTCCAGCGGCCATGGCCGCTGCTGGGCTGCTCAGCTCCACTTGCTCTCCGTCGACGCTGACCTTTCCCGCGCGCCGGTGCAGGCAGCCAAACAGACTCTTGAGCAAACTTGACCGACCGGAGCCGATCAGGCCGGCGATCCCGACGATCTCACCGCTGCGCACCGACATCGACACCGGTTCCAGCCGGCCGGCAGACAATCCTTCGACCTCAAGCACGACGGGTCCATCGGCGTGCGCCCGGAGACGTTCGATCTGGCCGACCGGGCGCCCCATGATCAGCTCGACGAGATCGTCATGGGTCAGCTCGGTGGGCAGCACCGTCCCGACCAGCTTTGCGTCACGCAACAGCGTCGCGTGATCGGCGGTCGCGAACACTTCCTCGAGGCGGTGGGTTACGTAGATGATGGTCTGCCCCGCCGCGGCGTATCGGCGCACCGCATCGAGCAACACAGCCACCTCCGCGTCCGGCAGTGCCGCTGTCGGTTCGTCGAGGACAAGCACACCGTCGCTGCTGCCCTCCTGGTCCTGCAGCGCCCTGGCGATCGCGACCATCTTCTGGGTGGCCGGGCTGAGCGTGCCGACCTCGGCGTCGGGGTCGACGTCGATCTGCAACCGTTCGAGCACCTCCACTGCACGCCGACGGGTGGCACCCCAGCGGATCAGCCCTAACCGTGAGGTGTCGAATCCCCTTCCGAAAGCCAAATTCTCGGCAACGGTGAGGTCTGGAAAGGTCGACGAGTGCTGGTGCACGAACCGCAGACCGGCCTCGTAGGATTGCGCGACGGTGATCTTCCGCAGGTCCAGCACTCGACCGCCGACCTGCATGGCGCCAGCGTCGGCGTGGTGTACACCGGCCAGGATCTTCGACAGCGTCGATTTGCCCGATCCGTTGCCGCCGAGCAAGGCGTGCACCGTCCCACGCACGAGTTCGAAGGAGACGCCGTCGAGTGCAGGGATGGCGCCGAACCGCTTAGTCACCCCCTTCACCTGTAACGCAAGCTGTCTGCCCTGGGCGTCGGCAGGCACTGCCGCAGACAAGTCCACCGACGTGTCAGCTGTCGCCATCATCACCGCCGCCCTGCTCGAGAATCGCTCAAGTTCCCAGACCTATCCGTTGAGTTCCATGCTCTATTGTTAGATGTATTTGGACCACGGTGAACCCCGGGCGGTTCACCGCATGCGGGCGCCAGCCGTGGGCCGCATGGACTGTCGTCCGGTGCCCTCGACAACGCGGCACCCCGCCAGCAGCAATCAAAGATCTATATTAAGAAGTTAATACTTCATATGTTTCGGGAGTGTGTCCCCGGTGCTCCGATGCTGTTGCAAGCACACTCGCACCTTCAGCCGGCCGACCCCGCCCGATCCCGGGCCTTGATGCGCAAGACGTCATCCACAATGCAGACAAGATCGTCGACGTCCTTATCCGACATCACCAGAGTCGGAGCGAACTGGATGATCGGAGCGCCCCGATGGATGGCCCGGCATACCAGGCCGCGTTCGTACAGCATCGCCGGCACTTCCCTGGACCAACGCTGCAGCAGTTCGGGCGGCAGCCCCTCTTTGGTGTCGCGGTCGGCGACGAGTTCGAGCGCCCAGAAGAAACCCGCGCCGCGCACGTCACCGATCAGCGCGCAATCACGCAGGCTTTCCAGCCCGGCATGCAACCGTTCACCCAATTCGATTGCACGGGTACATAGGTTCTCTTCGTCCATGACCCGGATGTTGGCCAGTGCGGCCGCTGCGGCGCCGGGGTGCCCGCCGAAGGTGAGCCCATGCTCGAACATCGTCCCGGCTGCCAGGAATGGCTCGGCCAGGTGGTCTCCGATGACCACCGCACCCATCGGGACGTATGCCGACGTCAACGCCTTAGCCGTGGTGATGATGTCGGGCTGGTATCCGACGGCCGCAGAACCGAAGTATGTCCCCAATCTTCCCCATGCGCAGATCGTCTCGTCGGAGATCAACAGGACCCCATAGCGATCGCAGATCTCCCGCAACCTGGTGAAGTATGCAGGGTGGGCCGGCAGACAGCCGCCGGCATTCTGGACTGGCTCGACAATGACGGCGGCCACCGTATCCGGACCTTCGGCCTCGATGATGTCGGCTACGGCGTCGGCGGACTCCCGTGCATGCTGCTCCGGCGGCGTGGTCGCTCGGTAATGGTTAACCTGCGGCGCATGCAGGACCCCGGGAATCAGCGGACCGAACGGCGCCTGCATCGACGAGATCGCCGTGACCGACAGCGCCCCAAGGGTAGTGCCGTGATAAGCACCCGCTCGGGAGATGATCTTCACCCTTTCGGGCTGACCGCGCAGGTAGTGGTACTGACGGGCGAACTTCCAGGCCGATTCCACCGACTCCGATCCACCGGAGGTGAAGAACACTCGGTTGAGATTGCCCGGCGCGAGTTCGGCGATCTTTCGCGCTAACTCGGCGGCGGGCGGCGTGACGTAATTCCACAGCGGAAAGTAGTCCAATTCGGCCAGTTGGGACCGTACCGCCTCAATAATCTCCGTACGCCCGTGGCCAGCATTGACGCAGTACAGCGATGCCAAGCCATCGATGCACCGCCGACCCGTGTCATCCCATATGTAGGGGCCCTCTCCACGCACGATCATCGGCGGTCCGCCCGCTGCACTAGCGGACAGTTCTGAGAAATGCATCCACAGGTGCCTGCGGGCAGCCTCGTGGACACCAGATAGGTCGGTCAACGGAGTCGGTCCTTTCACTGTGTCGCGTCGGGCGCGTGTCGAGCGCGTAGTGGTTATATCGACAGACACTCACGCGTGGTTTAGGCCAGCCCGGTGAACCGATTGCCCTACTGAGCAATCGGTAAGACAGGCCGAAGTGAGCTAGGGCACGTAGTTGAGGTAGGTGTCGAAGTCCCATTCGGTGATTGCGCCACAGAACCGCAACCACTCGTCACGTTTACAGTCAACAAAATGCGCCTTGAGGTCCGGCCCCAGCGCCGCACCGATCACGTCGTCGGCTTCGAAAGCGTCGACCGCCTCGCCCAGAGTCAGCGGTAGCGCCTCAAACCTCGCCACGCCATCCGATTCCGCGCCCTCCTGCGCCGGCCCCGGATCGATCTCATTCTTCCAACCGTCACGCACCGCTGCGAGAATGGCCAAGTGGGACAAGTAAGGGTTCGTACTGGCGTCCGGCGAGCGGACCTCCACCCGGCCGGGCACCACGCGGAACGCGCAAGCCCTGTTGTCATAGCCCCAGTTAGTCTCGGTCGGAGACCAGTTTGCGTCCAAAAAGCGCTTGTAGGAGTTCACGGTTGGCGCCATCAGCGCCATCATGCCGCGGGCATGGCTCAGCAGACCACCGATGGCATGCAGTCCAGCAGCACTGAGGTTTGCCCGCGCACTCACGGACTGATCCACCATCACGTTCTCTTCGCCACGCCAGAAACTGACATGATGATGGCACCCGTTGGCCATGATCCCGGCTACCGGTTTCGGCATGAAGGTGGCGACGATGCCCAGCTCGTCGGCAACCTGCATGCAAATCTGCCGGTAGGTCACCAAACGATCTGCCGTCGCTAGGAATTCGTCGAACTGGAAATTGATCTCCAGCTGAGCCGGATCCTCGTAGTCGGCCTGAATCATCGTGAAACCCATTGCAGTGGCGTACTCGGTGACCTTGGTCAGGACATCACGCACATCGTCGAGATGCCTCACGTGATACGACGTTCCAACGTGGGCGGGGAACCGGCTACGGGAGGTATCGAGCGCATCCTTGCCTGAGAACCAACTCATCTCGGGCTCACACCCGCTGCGCGCCTCGATCCCGAGTTCGTCCCGCAGTTCTGCGAGCGCACGCTTCAAAAGTGCGCGGCAATCATCGGAGGCGACCTCGCCAGGGCTCTCATCCTCTTCGAGCCGTCGGTAGTGCGTGCAAAACACCCGTGCTATGCGACGGTCCCAGGGCAGCACCATCACGGTGTCCAGGTCGGGCATCAGCAGCCCCTCTTTGGTGGCTGCGCCACCGGAGCCGACGGTCCTGCCGCCGATCGTCGTATGCATACCGCCGGCCACGATGTAGGACCAGTTGAGACCGTCGGACGCGGCCCGGCGCCAGTACTCGATCGGGATGACCTTAGCCAGGACTCGGCCCTGCAGCGTCACGTACTGGAAGTACACATGCTTGACGCCGGAACCGATGAGCTCCCGCTCCACCTCCTCGATACGCCGCGACCGGCTCTGGTCTGCGTACAACTGGTCCAGGGTGGGGATTATCAATGCCGGGTTCTCCTCGTATGCGAGCGCAGCAGCGGTGCGAATCGGCAGATGGCCGGCCCAGCCTCAGGCCTGAATATCTCGCCGCAATGGGTTATTACATCTATAATCATAGGATAGATATTTTTCGGGAACATTACGCAGTGTTAACTCTCGCTCGGCATTAGGCGTCGCGCCAACCGAGCGTCGATGCCGTACGCCTTGCATTCGGTGTACGCCTCGAAACCCTCGGGGCCCTGCTCACGGCCAATCCCGCTGGACTTGAAGCCCCCGATTGGGGAGAAAAGGCCCGAAGAACGGCCGTTGATCTCGACAGTCCCGGTGCGAATCCGCCGGGCGAACCGCAGCGCACGCTCCGGATCGGCCGAAAACACCGCCCCATTGAGTCCGTATTGCGAGTCGTTGGCCAGCTCCACAGCTGCATCCTCGTCGCGATAGGTCAGCACCGCGAGCACAGGGCCAAAGATCTCCTCCTGTGCGATCTGCATGCTGGGACACACACCGGTGAAGATCGTCGGCTCAACGAACCAGCCTTGCCGATCCCGAGCAGCGGTCCCGCCGCCGATCACCGCGGTGGCGCCCTCGGCCTTCCCAATTGCCACATACCGCTCAACGTTGTCGCGCTGGCGGGCTGTGACCATGGGACCGATTTGAGTCTCGGGGTCGCGGGGATCACCGACCGGCATCGATCGCAGTAACCCGCACAGCCGTTCGACGAACTCAACTTCGCGTTGCTCTGGAACGATGATCCGGGTTTTGAGACTGCAGACCTGGCCACTATTGCGCAACGAACCCAGTCGCAACGATTCGACTGCCGAGTCCAGATCCGCGTCGTCGAGGACGACAGCAGCCGATTTGCCCCCGAGTTCGAGCGAGACCCGCTTGAGTCCCTGACCACAGAGGGCACCGATTCTCCGGCCTACCACCGTAGAACCCGTGAACGTCACTTTGTCGACACCGGGGTGAGTCACCAGGTATTCACTAACCTCTCGGCCAGCGGGCAGGACGCTCAAGACACCGTCGTCCAGTCCCGCCTGCTCAAACAACTCCGCAAGCCGCAACGCACTCAACGGAGTCTCGGGGGCCGGTTTCAAGACGACGGAACAACCGGCCAACAGGGCCGGCGCCAACTTGTGCACCGCGATTGCCAGCGGAACGTTCCACGGAACTACCGCAGCCACGACTCCGACTGGCACGCGCGTGACCAACGCCGAGCCCGATTCCGACTGACGCACTTCACTGAATGAAAACTGTGCAGCGACATCCAGGTAGGCGTCGAGTAGCGCGACCGGGATACCCGCCTGAATAGCCCTGGACTGGGTGATCGGGCAGCCCATCTCACTGGTGACCAGGTCGGCAAACTCATTCCTTGCGTTACTCAGCGCGTCACGGACCCGCTGTAGCACCGCGCTCCGTGCACCGATGTCACGTCGCGGCCAAGGCCCGTTGTCAAAGGCCGCCCGGGCAACCCCGACTGCCGCATCGACGTCTGCCCGCGAGGCTGCAGCGACACTGCCGACGACTTCCTCAGTGATCGGCGACACCACCGTGATTCGCTCCGAGGACGCGGGCTCGATCCACCTACCGCCAACCATCAGACGATCGAAGTTGCTGTTCCATTCCACTGGAGACCTCCAAAACTCATGCGATGAGCCGAGCCACTGCCCGATTCGGTCAGACTTCTTACTCTCGCGGACTTCGCGAGTGCGACGATGCTTGAGAGCTCCGCGAGACCGCCGGCGAGTCGACACCACCGCCGATCCGAAGCCGGCGCTCGGCGCGATGTAGCTCTCCCACACTGGCCAACAACGCTAAAGCGGCGGCGAACACCACTACCGAAGACAGCGCCCAGGCCCAACCGAACGAAACTTCTTCGGCCAGGAATCCGAATGACACCGGGCCGATCACGGCTCCGAGATAGGTGCCCGTCTGCATGTATCCCGTGGCTTGGCCGGGCCTTTCGGCGTGCGTGGACAGCGCCGCATGATGCAACAGACCTGGCCACGCCCACCCGAGCGAGAACGCCAAGATGGCCGAGGTAACCAGGACAACACTCCCGTGACCGACGGCAAGCCCAGCCGTGCCGATTGCACCGACGAAGAGCAACCCCGCCGCCAACTGCAAATGAGTCAGCGCACCCCACAACCGGTCCGACACGATTCCCACAATGATCCGGCTAACAATTCCCAGCCAACCGCCGACCGCAAGGACGACCGAAGCGGCCGACGGGCTCAGGTCCCGCGCGACAAGACCGTCGACGACGAAAGGAGCTAAAACACCGGTTCCCGTCCCACCCAGCAACCCGGCCACGCCCAGAAGCACCAACGAGCGCTGCAGCGGCGCACGCCCTTTGACGACACCACTGATGTTACGACGGTGCGAGCCAGAGGAACGCAGTACGGGCGCGGTCACGACCAGGAGCAGGGCCGCCGCCAAGGCAATACCCAAGAATAGTTGCCGCCACACAAGATCCAGCCCAACGATGACCAGTGCGGACAGTGCCGCCGCCGACGACGCGGCCGGCACCGCCGACACCTTGATCCCGAACGCCAATCCGCGCAGCCGTTGCGGCACGGATTCGGTGATCAAGATGTTCAGCGCGGGCGTCACCAACCCGTTGAGGACTCCGGCGAACAAACAAGCCCCGATCAGGGTCTCGCGCGTGGGCGCTGACCCGGCCAGCACCGCCACCGCGCACGTCAGCGCAAGACCGCCCATAGCGGTCCACGATGGGGAGATCCGCGAGGTCAACGCACCACCGACACCCGCCAGCGCCGCTGAGCACAGGAAGAACCCGGAGAAGGTGATACCCACGTCCGCGGTCGACAGGTCGAAATCCTCACGGATAAGAAATGCCAACGGCCCCAACGCAAGCACGGGCATCACGACGATCGCCGACACAACCCCCGGCGCGGTCAGCAACATGGTCGTCCGTGCCGAGCGGGCGATCACGTCAATGCGCACGTCGAATGTTCCCTCGCGAATCAAGGCAGCACAATGACGCGCCGCCGAATAAGGCTGAGGTCTGCGGGCCCAGAACGTTCACTACCGAACCGCAGCAGACGGAAGTTATCCTATAAGAATATATGTATTATGCCACTCGGCCGCATAGCACTCGCCGAGCCCTTAGGCGACGGGCCGCCAGACCGTTCAACCAGAGCGCGCGCTCTCAAGCTAAAACATATACATTCGGTTATTATATGGATATGACGGAATGCGTTCACGCACAGCGGCGGCGGCCCTGAGATGTCCCACCCGGCTCACCCCTTGGCCCACAGCGGCCAACTTACGTTCGGCGGATGCACCGGCAGCGGACCGACCCACCTCATCGACGATCAGGGACAGCGCACCGGGTACGAGCCCGCCATTGCCGCGGCACTCGCGCGTGATCTCGACCTGGAGTTGCATTGGGTAAGCCTGGAGTGGACCGACATGTACCCCACGCTCGAGGCTGGTCGCATCGACGGAATCCTCTACAACCAAAGCATCACCTCCGAACGCCGACAGCATGCCGATTTCACCATTCCTTACGGCAACTTCGACGAGTCGCTGCTCGTCCGCCACGACAGCTCCATACACACACCCTCCGACCTGATCGGTCGGCGGGTCGGCGCCATCAAAGGCACGACGAACATGCGACTCGCCTTGTCACTCGGCGAATGTGAGGTCGTGGGCTACGACCCCGGAGTCGAGGAATTCCATGCGATGGTGGATGCCCTGCGACTCGGCGACATCGACGCTCTCGTCGACGACGAGCTGTACCTACGTCAGTATCTTTCTCAGGGCTTCCGGTTGGCCTTCACCGTCGGCACGGGAAACCCGTACGGCATCGCCGTCCGCCGGGGGTCAGCACTTACCGGGGTTCTCGACACGGCCCTGATCCGCCTACAGGACTCTGGTGAACTGGAGCGCATCTGGGCTGAATCGTTTCCCGACGTTGCCTACCGAACACCCGAGCTCCACCCCGAGCGCGATATCGCAGCGCTTGCCGAGCTAGTGCACAGTCCCGCCACTGTGCGTCTGAATTCCTGAACCGCAACCAACTCAAGACCTCGATGCCCGTCCGGCATCGACAGCAGAAAGGGGAGCAGCCAACTGTGCGCAACGAAGATGCGGACAATCGCAAGGATGCGGCATCGCCGACGACAGCCGCGACCAGACCGGTGCTCGGCTTGATTCACCGCGCCGACGACAGCCCCGGCTCCTTCGCGGGGATATTCCAAGACCACGGATATTCCCTTGAGCTCGCGTGTCTGCCTGCCAATGACGCCCCCAAGCGACCGCTACGCGACTACGCAGCCCTCGTGGTCTTCGGCGGCTCACCCCAGGTCGACCAAGAAGACATCCATCCTTGGCTGGTCGATGAGAAGCAGCTCGTCAGGGCCGCCCTGGAGGCCGAAATGCCTCTTCTTGGTGTGTGTCTCGGCGCACAGCTGCTGGCCGAGGCCTCGGGTGGCTGGGTAGGTCCCGCTAGTGTGGCGCGCCGCGGCGTCGGCGACGTGGGACTGTCCGTCGAAGCCCTCGACGACCCCATTTTCAGCGGACTTCCCCGTACGTTCAAGACGATCGTCTGGCACCGCTACGAGTTCAGATTGCCACCCGATTCCACGCCGCTCGGACGTAGCACTACTGCGCTGCAGGCTTTCCGGATCAATGACAAGCGCGCCTGGGCCGTCCAGTTTCACCCCGAGGTGACGCCTAACGAGATGAAGAACTGGGTTGGCTGGCTCCGAGAGGCCGAGCCCGACGTCCGCGAAGAGGACCTCGACCGGTACTACGGTGAGCTGAGTCTCAATATTGAGGAGCAACTGAAACTCGCGAAACAAATCTGCGGCGGCTTCATCGCAGTGGGCATCGAGGGGCACTCCGGCCCCTACCTCGCCTGAACCACCTCAGCCTAAACACACCTGGCCCGAACGGACCTGGCTTGAACGGACCTGGCTTGAACGCAAGTCCGGGGCATCGCACACCCCGGTGATGTGGAGATGCCCCGGACTTCGGCAGCGGGAAAGAGCCTGTGAAATCAGGTCACGGCCAACCACACGTGCTTCACACGTGTGTAGTCGGCCAGCGCGTAGACCGACGAGTCCGTTCCGTAGCCGGACGCTTTGAATCCTCCGTTGGGCAACTCGGGAACGCTGGAAAGATGGTCGTTGACCCACACCTGACCGAAGTCGAGGCGTTGAATGATGTTGAGGGCACGCTTAATGTCGTGAGTCCACACCGAACCCGACAGGCCGTACGGGACATCATTGGCCCAGGTAAGCGCCTGATTGTCGTCGCCGTCGAGTCGCTGCACCGTGATCACCGGACCGAAAATCTCCTCCTGCACGATCCGATCATGCTGGCCCACACCGGCAACCACGGTCGGTTTGACAAAGAAACCCCTGTCCCCCAACCGTGTACCGCCGGTGAGGATCTCACCTTTGCATTCGTCGAAGAAGGCGAGCACGCGGTTCTGGTGGGTCGACGAGACCACCGGGCCCATCTCGACATCGGGATCGCTGGGATCACCGACACGTATCGACTCGACAGTCGGTACCAATACTTCCAGCAACCGCTCGTAGGCGGCACCCTGGGCAATGACACGGCAGGCAGCCGTACACGCCTGGCCCGAGTTGATGAACGACACGGCACGCAGCCTCGCAGCGACGGCATCGACGTCGGCGTCGTCGAGCACTATCACCGGCGCCTTGCCACCCAATTCCATCGAGAGTCGCTTCAGATTTCCCGCAGCTTCGCGTGCCACGTTCCGCCCGGTCGCGGTGCCGCCGGTGAACGACACCATCTGGATACCGGGGTGTCTGGCGATAGCAGCTCCCAGATCCCCTGCGCCCAGGACAACGTTGACCACACCGGCAGGAAAGATTCCGCCCAGCATCGACGCGAGCCGCAGCGTCGTCAACGGCGTGAGCTCGGATGGTTTGAACACCACTGTGTTTCCCGCAGCGAGCGCTGGCGCAATCTTGGTTGCGGCGATCATCAAGGGAAAGTTCCACGGACTGACCAGCCCAACGACGCCCAGCGGCTCCCGGCGCACCAACGAGGTGTAGCCCTGGCGGTAATCCCCCGACGCGATGCCCTCCAAGCAACGGGCCGCGCCAGCGAAGAAGCGGGTGATGTCGGCCGCCTCGGCAACCTCGGCGCGCGCCTGAGTCATGGTCTTTCCGACGTTCAACGACTCGAGCCTGGCGAATTCCTCGCCGTGAGCTTCCAACGCGTCGGCCATTGCCAACAACAGTGCCGACCGCTGTTGCGGTGTCGTGCGACCCCAATCCTCGAAGGCCGCCGACGCAGCGTCAACCGCTCGATCCAGGTCATCGGAGGTCGAACACGGAACTCGGGCGATCACTTCCTCGGTGGCCGGATTGATCACCGCAGCTGAATCAACGCCGCCTGCCGCGATAAAGGCGCCACCGATGAAGTTGGCGAGCGGCAGCTCAATCCCGGCGACCGCAGCGGATGGAGTCAACGTGGGTTCCTCTCGACGGGTTGTCAGTGTCGAAAACTCAGCGCAGTTCTAACATATTAGAATAGATGTTATTGGTTCGTTCGGCCACTCGAGCTGAGCGCCACCATCACGCCGCGGCAGATACCGCCGGACGTTGCCGAGTTCTGCTCCACCCGCGCTGCCCGCTCTCCGACGCGGACTGGGCGTTCTACGCAAGATTTGGTGCATCGACTCCCCTTACTCGGCGAATAGGCTGTCAGGGCGGGTAGCGACGTGAGGGGTGAGATGGGGGACTCGGTTGAAGTCGTCGTATCGGAGCTGCGTTCGGCGGCCGTACGTCTACGCGATACCGGACAACGGCTGCAGGACGGGTTGTCGAGCATGGACCTCGAGACCCGCCAGCTTCTGGATTCGGGCTGGAATGGCGAGGCGGCGGCGGCCTACGGGCCTGCGTGGGATCAGTGGCACAGCGGTGCCGGACAGGTGATCCGCGGTCTGCAGACCATGGCAGAGCTGTTGACCCTGGCCGGCAAGGAGTACGCCAAGACCGACGAGCAGTCGGGCGCGGCAATGGATTCGACGATGCAGACTGGCGACTAGGAGGCGATGGCGGTGCTGGTGGTGGACTTCTCCGCGCTGCGCGCGGCGATCAGCCACATGGCGGAATTCGGCCAAGTGGTCACCGAATGTCTCGGGGAAGTCGACGACGCGATGGCCGCCCTGCGGGCGTCGTGGCACGGTGACGCGTCGGATGCCCAAACACAAGCCCAGCAGCAGTGGGAGGATGGCGCCGAGCAGATGAAAGAGGCGCTGGCGGCGCTGCAGCAAATCGCCGCTACGGCCCACCAGAACTACTCGGATGCAGTCAGCAAGAACGGTCAGATGTGGCAGTCCTGACCCGGCAGCTGAGCCCCGGGGGCATCGATGCGCATCGAAGTTGACCCGGAAGCCCTGATCACTGCGGGCCGGCAGATGGGCTCGCTGGGATCGCAGCTGGGCGCGCTTTCGGGCGCGCTGGGGGAAGCGCTCTCGGGTGGGATCGCCTCGGGCACGGATGCAGCGGGGCTGAACTTCGGTGTGAAGTACGGCCGCCAGGCCCAAGAGTTCGCCGACGCGGTCGCCGACGCCGCCGATGCCTTCACCACTGTCGGATTGCTGATAGAGGCCACAGGACTCAACTACGGCAACGCCGACTCCGCGTCGACCATCGGCGCGCCCGGTCCGAACGCACATGTCAGCGACCAGCCCGGCAGGACGTTCGCCGCGCACGTGCCGGCGGGCCCCAACGGTGCGACGGTGCCGGCGCCGATGAAATGGCACCTGATCCAGCCCTTCCTACGGGTGCTGCCCGGTTTCGGGTTGCTTGCCGGCACGGCGATGACCTGGCCGTCGGGGCACTCGGCGATGATGGGGTTGACTGCGGCGCAGTGGCGCAACTTTGCCACCGGCTTCGCCCTGATCGAGCCACAGTTGGCGGGGATCCGATCGGTGGTGAGCGCCCAGTCGATTCCCGAGCGCTCGGCCATGGTGTCTGCCGTAGACGATCTCGGGACGGCGGTCTCGTCGCTAGCTGAAGTGTCTTCGACAGTGGCACAGTCGGTTTCGGACTTCGCCAATACGGTCCAGGAGACTCAAGACGCCATCAGGCGGCTGTTGGACAGGTTGTCGATCGACGGTTTGTGGGACACCGTCACCGGATTGCTCACCGGCAAGGGCGATGACATCCTGCGCGAGGTCGCCCGCGATGTCGAGACAGTGCTGGACAACTTTCAACAGCAGGTCAAGGGTATCGTCGGGCTGCTCGACGAACTCACGATCCTGATCGGCGAGGCGGCCACCGCATTCCAGAAATGGCTTCGTCCCGTCCTGGTCGAGAATTTCGGCGACGGAATGGGCAACGCACTCGCCGACACGGTGACGCTCTACACCGACATCCAAGTGGGTGCGCTCACCGGGCTCATCGGTACCGTGTCGGATACGGTTGCACAGGCCGATCCCGACACCTGGCAGGGAATGGCCGAGCTGGCAGTCTCGGTGCTGCAAGACCCGTCCAGTGCACCAGGCGTACTCGCCAACATGGCCAAAGACTTTGCGGCCTGGGACAAATGGTCAGGTGAACATCCCGGGCGCGCAGCCGGCGAAGCCGCATTCAACATCGGTTCACTGTTCGTGCCCGGCGGGGCGCTGTCCAAGACGGGCAGTGTCGCCAAAGGATTGAACATGACCCGGCGGATACTGGATGAGGGGCGACTCCCCCAGCTCGGCGAGGTCGGCGACTGGATGCGGGCGCCCAGAGCGGCTCCACGGGTTCCGGGTGTGCCCAGTGGGCGACCCGATGTCCCGAGTGGGTCGGCGCCAGGGCGCGCCGGTGAGGCTGCGCCGGGTGGACGTCCGTCGACGCCGAGTGCCGAGGGCGGGCCCGGCCAGCGCGCGCCGGTGGAGCAGGCGGGGCGGGGTTCTGGTTCCAGAGAAGCTGCTGATTCGCGCGGGGAGAGTCCGGCGGGTTCGGCGACCCGCGCCGATGGGTCGGCGGAACCTGAGATGGCGGGGTGGTCCGCACCCGATGGCGCTGGCAGGCAATCCGCTTCCGATAGCGGGGGTAACCCCGACGCCGGCGATCCTGCTCGCGGATCGCCACTTGACGCCATCGACGAACGAGATAGCGGCCAGCACACCGAACGGAGCGCGGCCGGAGGTGACGGTCATGAACCCAGCTCTGCTACGCGAGCCCGGCGAGATGTTTGACAGATTCGGCCCAGGTTTTGGACAGTACGGCCAGGCGGCGGCGTCCAGTACTACTTTGTCCACGCGATCGTCGACTTGGTCAACACTGGGTATTTGAGCGAGATTCCGATATGAACTTGACTGAGCTCAGACGCATACTGGCAAGGATCGGCATTTCTGAAGAAGTACTCGCACTAGGCGGGCACGCAGACTATTCGTGGTGCATCGAACAGTCGGATGACGGTGCATGGGAAGTATTTTGGTATGAACGTGGTAACAAGAACGGCTTGGTGCGGCTGCGGACAGAATCCGACGCCTGTTTTCAGTTGTTAGGCCGTCTGGCCTTCAGTCAACTCTTGGCGGGAACAATCGGTCCTACGTAACGCCTGACTAGATGCCACAAAGTGGCACCTCTCGGCGGCGCCGACGCCGATCAAGAACGTGTCAGGACCTGACTGTCCTCTGCAGCAGCCGCTGCGCCCTAACCCCCGGTCACCCACCCCAGCACAGTCAGACCTACGATGCCGAAAAGCAGCAGCGTGCCGGCCATATCGGACACCGGGTTCGATCCCACCGCGGCCGTCGCCACCCCGAGAAACGCTGCGAGACCGACGAATCCCATCCGCACCGCCAGCATGACCCGGTGCCGCAGCACCGCCACCAGCGTCGGCCAGGGCACCATACGCACTACCCAGACGAGCACCGCGCCCAGCGCCACGCCGAGCATCCCGGCCGCGATCCGCGGGATCACCGTCGGCAGGCCGTCGTCATGTGCGGCCATCACCACGATCAGCGCGACGGCCGCAAACACCACCGACGCGGTGGCCATCCGCAACACCCGCAGCAGCGCCAGGCCGAGGTTGTCGAGCGCCAGCGGTTCTAAGGCCGGATTCAGCCGACCCGCCGTTACCAGGCCACGAATCGCCCGACCGAGGGTGCCCCAGCGCAGCCGGCTCACCGCCAGGTTGTGGGTAGCCGCGGCGTGGCTGGGGTCGAGCCGCAGCGCCTCCAGGTACTGGGGCTCCGCGGCGGAAGCGCCCCACATCGCCCGGTAGATGTCGCCCCGTAACACCCAAGCGTCGGGGAATGCCGGATCCAGCCGCAGCGCCTCATTGACCACCAGCAGAGCGTCGTTGGCGCGCCCGGACTCCTGCAGCAAGCTGGCGTAGGTGTACTGCGCCAGCGGTGAGTGCGGGTACTCACTGACCGTCCGCCACGCCATCGACAACGCGTCGGCAAGCCGCCGCTGGCCGCTCAACGCAAGCGTGTACAGCCGCATGGCGTGTTCGTCTCCCGGCACTGCGGTGAGCGCCGCCCAGGCAGCCGACGCGGCGCCGGCATGGTCGCCCAATCCCAGACAAGCCTGGGCATACTGCACGAGCAGACGCGGGTTGTGCGGATCGGAGGCTAACGCGGCGCCCAGGACCTCGACCGCTCGCGGATAGTCCTCGGCCTGCAGACACGCCGCGACGGCGTCGCCCACCCCCTCGGTTGCCGACATGCTTGCCAGCCTATCCACGCCGACGCGGCCGCCCACGCACCAATATTTCTATGCGTGCGATTTCTATGGGTGTTCTATGGGTGCGCGCCGCGCGAGACCGGTTGCCAGCCTGGTGGCGGATCTTCGCCGACCCGGCCGTCGACAGCCTCGCGGAGCAGGTCGGCGTGACCGGTGTGGCGGCCATATTCCTCGATCAGGTCGCACAGCAGCCGGCGCAGGCTCGCATGCTCGCCGTCGTCGTTGCTGATCGCGACCAATTGGTCCACCCCGCCGCGCTGCAGGGCTGCGGTCAGCCGCGCTCTGGACCGGTCCACCGCGTCGTGCCAGAACGCGTAGAGCTGTTCGGGTGGGTCGGCAGCCGCCGAGGTGAATTCCCAGTCCTCGGTGCCGTCCCACAGCGATTCCCACGGCTCGCCTACGGCATCGCCGGTCAACTTGGAGGTGAACAACGAGTCCTCGTTGAGCGCCAGGTGCTTGAGCAGCCCGCCCAACGTCAACGTCGAAGCCCCGATTCTGGCCGCCAGCCCGGCGCCGTCCAACCCATCGACTTTCCACAGGAAGGTCGTACGCAGACGCTCGAGTGCTCCCACCAGATGTTCGATCTCGGTGCCCGCTAAGGGCGGCTCCCAGGGAGTGTCGCCGTCGGCCATGTAACCAGCCTATGTGCGCCTATGTGCGCGCCCGAAGGGATTCGAACCCCTAACCTTCTGATCCGTAGTCAGATGCTCTATCCGTTGAGCTACGGGCGCATGGTGTCGTGCATATTCAGTTGTTGACGCCGGCGAGCCGGCTGGTCACCGCGGAGGCGAGAGGATTTGAACCTCCGGTCCACTTTGAGGTGGACAACTCATTAGCAGTGAGCCCCATTCGGCCGCTCTGGCACGCCTCCTGACGTTTACCGCCGAGCCAAGAGCGTACACAGGGCATCCCTCGGGAAGCAAAGCACGTCGAAGACCGCGGTGAGCGGGCGATAAATTCGGTCGCCGCCAGGCCATAAACTGGTTGGGTGTCCGCCCGTCTTCGCCCCGAGCTTGCCGATCTGCCCGCCTATGCCCCGGGCAAGACGGTGCCGGGGGCCATCAAGATAGCCAGCAACGAAACCGTGCATGGCCCGCTGCCCAGCGTGCGGGCCGCCATCGAGTCCGCGGTCGACGGCATCAACCGTTACCCCGACAATGGGTATGTCGAGCTCAAGGAGCGTCTGGCCAAGCACGTGGACTTCGCTCCCGAGCACATCTCGGTGGGGTGCGGGTCGGTCAGTCTGTGTCAGCAGTTGATTCAGATCACCTCGACCGTCGGCGACGAGGTGCTGTTCGGCTGGCGCAGCTTCGAGATCTATCCGCTGCAGGTGCGCACCGCGGGCGCCACCCCGGTGCAGGTTCCGCTGACCGACCAGACCTTCGATCTGGAGGCGATGCTCGCGGCCATCACCGAGCGGACCCGGCTGATCTTCGTGTGCAACCCGAACAATCCGACCAGTACCGTCGTCGACCCCGACGCGCTGGCACGTTTCGTCTCGGCGGTGCCACCCCACATCCTTGTGGTGCTCGACGAGGCCTACATCGAGTACATCCGCGACGACCTGGTTCCCGACAGTTTCGGCCTGGTCCGCGCCCACAGCAACGTGGTGGTGCTGCGAACCTTCTCCAAGGCCTATGGGCTGGCCGGGCTGCGCATCGGCTACGCCGTCGCCGACCCGGACATCGTGGCCGCGCTGTCCAAGGTGTACGTGCCGTTCACCGCGACCAGCGTCTCGCAGGCGGCCGCCATCGCCAGCCTGGATGCCGCCGACGAACTGCTGGCCCGCACCGACGCGGTCGTCGCCGAACGGGCCCGGGTCAGCGCCGCGCTGCGCGACGCCGGCTATGACCTTCCGCCTTCCCAGGCCAACTTTGTCTGGCTGCCACTGGTGGGCCGGGCCCAGCAGTTCGCCGCAGATGCCGCCAATAGCCGCATCATCGTGCGCCCCTACGGTGAGGACGGGGTCCGAGTGACCGTGGCCTCTCCTGAGGAGAACGATGCTTTCCTCGAGTTCGCCCGATCGTGGACCGGAGCCCGATAGGCGTTTCGGCACGCCCGGTCACCTGCTCATCTGTCCCGAGCGGATCTGAGCGGCATATCGTGGCCTAGGTGAACATGCATGTGCGGGTGGCGGCGACGGCCTTGGTCGGCCTCGGTGTGGTACTGAGCCTGACCACGGCCTGTCAGCGCACCACCGAGGGCAGTGTTGCGCAGACCACTGAGCCGGGTCCGCCGCTGCCGTCGACGCCGACCACTTCGACCGGCATCCCGCCCATTCCCGGCTTACCGGAGATTCCGGGCATCCCACTACCGAATATTCCGCTGCCGACACGCAACACCAACGTCCCGGAGGTTCCGGCCCCGCCCAACGCGACGTCGATGATGTGCGAGGAATACAACGATCTCGACGAAGCGACCCGGGTGGCGGTGGTGCGCGCCATCCTCAACCAACAGAACAACCCACTAGGACCGGACGGCGAGTTTATCGGTCAGATCCTCGCCGATGCTGCCTGTCAGTTCCTGCCCGGTGCACGGGTCAGCGAAATCCTGATGGGCGGGTAGCCGGATAGTAGATGGAATCAGCTCGTTCTATGTTTCGCTGCCGGCCTGTTCTTCGGTCTCGGCCCCTGCGGCGCGGCCCCGGCCCGGCCGGTTCCCTCGCCGGAAACGTTCGACGGTGCCGGCAGAATCCATCACGA
>CAZLTV010000005.1:59207-65057 GCA_964562545.1 uncultured Mycobacterium sp.
CCCGGCCGGTTCCCTCGCCGGAAACGTTCGACGGTGCCGGCAGAATCCATCACGAACAATGTGGCAAACCCGAGCAGGGCGATGATCAGTGCGCACACCGCCATCGTGAGGTCGAAACCCTGGGTGTAGGCCTTCTCGGCGGCCTGCACAGCGGCCTTGCCGAGGGCGGTCGTAGGCTCGATCTGATCCCGCGCAAAGGTCTTCACTTGGTCGATCCCGGCGGCCACCTGGGCCGGCGAGACCAGATCTGTCTTCTGTAACTCACCGGCGAAGCGCGCGTGCCCGAACACCTGGACGAACACCACGCTCAGCGCCAGGCCCGCCGCATAGCCGATCTGGCCGACTGTGGTGCGGAACGAGGTCACCGAGCCCATGTATTTCGCCGGTGCTTCGGAGACGAACATCGCTGCCTGGGGAACCGAGATCAAAGCGAGTCCGATGCCCACGACGACGGCGCCCGGCACCACGACCCAACCGGGCCAGCTCTGTTTCGCGACGACCATCAGCAGCAAGCCCAGGACGCAGCACCCGAAGCCCAACCCGAGGACCTGGCGCAGCCGCCCACCATGCCGGGCAAGGTAATTGCCGACCAAGACCGACACCGCGAGCAGCACAAGCAGCATCGGGAGCTGCAGAATGGTCACTTCCAGTGCCGAACTCGCCTTGGTGAACTGCCACAGGTTGCTGGTGGAGAGCTGGACGACCGCCTGTGCGAAGTTCCACGCGACGCCGGCGAGGACGGCAGCGACGAACAGCCCGCTCGCGAACAACTTGACCGGAAACGCCGGGAACTGGCTGCGTAGCTCGACGAGACCGAAGAGCGCGAATCCGACGATCCCCGCAGCCACCGGGCCATAGAACATCGGCGACGACAGTGAGGTGGCGGCCTGGCTGAGTCCGTAGAGCAGCGACACCGTCGAGACCCCGATGAGCGTCAGCCCGGCATAGTCGACCGGCCCTTCGCCCGACCGGGGCATGACCGGTAGGGCCCGCGGGACGAAGACGATGAACGCAACGGCCAGCGCTGGCACGAGCAACATTGCCGCACGCCAGGAGTGCCCGGCGATTGCGCCGCCGATCGGCGACCCGACGATGAGCACGCCGATCATTACCGCGCTCCAGAGACCCAGCGCTGCACTGGTTTTCGATCCGGGCGTGATGAAGCGGACGTAGGCGAAGGTCGCTGCGAGCGCCGCGCCCAGCCCGATTCCGGCAAGAGCCCGCCCGGCCAGGTACACCCCGGTGACCGGGGCGATCGCCACGATCACGTCGCCGATCACCGCAAGCAGCATGGCGGCGATCAGCACGCGACGGCGCCCGAGGCGGTCCGCCGCTACCCCTGCGGCCAGCACTGTGGCGGCGAGCGCCAGCGTCGAGATACTGGCGCCCAGCGCCCGCTGCGAGGCCGTGAAATCCAGCGCCTTGCCCGCTGCGACGATGGCGGTGTTGGCCACCGCCGGGTCGAGCAGCTGCAGACCGCCGATCATGCCCAGAAGGTAGATCGGGCCTCGTGGCATCGTCTGGCTGTCGTCGGACCGATCGGCTTCGGCGCTCATGGCACCATCTTCGCCCAGGTTGCCTAAGGAACTGCGTATCGGCACGGTTCACCGACTTGGCTCGAACACGGACCCGGTCGTGGCCCCTCAGCGGCTAGCCTCTTGTCCATGGGCAGTTCATACGAATCGGTAGTCGTCGATGTCGCCGATCACATCGCACAGGTGACCCTGATTGGCCCCGGCAAGGGCAATGCGATGGGTCCGGCGTTCTGGGCTGAGCTCCCGGCAGTCTTCGCCGAGCTGGACGCCGACCCCGACGTGCGGGCGATCGTGCTGACGGGTTCGGGCAAGCACTTCAGCTATGGCCTGGACCTTGCGGCGATGGGCGAGACGCTGTCGGAGGTGCTGTCCGAAGGGGCAATGGCCAAGCCGCGCGCGGAGTTCCACGCCCGAATCAAGACCATGCAGCAGGCGATCACTGCGGTCGCTGACTGCCGCACGCCGACCATCGCGTCGGTGCACGGTTGGTGTATCGGCGGCGGGGTGGACCTAATCTCTGCAGTCGACATCCGCTACGCGAGCACCGATGCGATGTTCTCGGTGCGTGAGGTCAAGCTCGCTATCGTCGCCGACGTCGGTTCGCTGGCCCGGTTGCCGCTGATCCTGTCCGACGGGCACCTGCGGGAGTTGGCGTTGACGGGCAAGGACATAGATTCAGCACGCGCCGCACGAATCGGTCTGGTCAATGACGTGTTCGCTGACGCCGAGGCGTGCCTGGCCGCGGCCCGCGCCACGGCCGGCGAGATTGCGGCCAACCCGCCGCTGACCGTCCAGGGCATCAAGGATGTGCTCGACGAGCAGCGTACCGCCGCGGTGTCGGCGAGCCTGCGTTACGTCGCGGCGTGGAACTCTGCCTTCCTGCCGTCGAAGGACCTCACCGAGGGCATCACGGCGATGTTCGAGAAGCGACCGCCGAACTTTGCCGGCGAGTAGCTTCGCCACGCAGGCGTGAGCCCCCGGTCAGCGTCTGCACCGGTGTCCGTGGAACACGTGGTGTGCGAACCCTTTCCGGATGTCGGACACCACAAAGGCACGTACTCCGCTCTACAGTGATGCACCGTGTTCGGGGAATTCACAGATGCGCAGTGGGTGGGGCTGGGGCTCATCTACGTCGGAATTGCGTTGATCGTCGCGTTGATCGTGCGCCGGTTGGTGCCGGTGCTGGCAAAGCTCTACATTCCGGCGTGCGTCATCGCCGGGTTCCTGATCCTGCTGCTGGGGCCGCAGGTGCTCGGAGCTCTCGCCGGGTGGAGTCCGATCGCAGGGTCGGCACTGGCGGTGATAGAGCGCCTTCCGGGGCTGCTGATCAACGTCGTGTTCGGCGGCATCATGATCGGCAAGAGCCTGCCGGCGGTGAAGCAGATCTGGCGGGAAAGCGCACCCCACGTGATCTTGGGCAGTGTCTTCTCCTTCGGACAATTCGCGCTCGGCGCGTTCGCGGTCGTGCTGGTGCTCACCCCGCTGTTCGGTCTGCCCGATGTGGCCGGCTCGATCCTGGAGATGTCGTTCGCCGGGGGACACGGCACCATCGCCGGCATGGGCGGGCTGCTCGAAGAGGCCGGCGCGCCCGAACTCATCGATGTCGGGCTGGGTTTGGCCACCATCAGCATGATCACCGGCATCGTGGGCGGCTCGCTTCTGGTGAACTACGGCATCCGCAACCCCCGAATCAACGTGGCGCGCAAACGCCCAACCACTGAGGACACCCCGATCGCGCTGCAGGAGGTCAAGCCCAACGCCGGCGATCAGGTCTCCGATGACAGCGACGACGTAGGGTTGGGTTCGATCAGCCGCAGCTTCGGCGCAATCGCGGTGGCGATTGCGATCGGTATGACGATCCTGGGCATCCTGCGGGTGGTGTTTGGCGCGGCCGGCTCTGACCTGTTCGACGAGTTCCCGCTGTTCCCGTTCACCGTGATCGGCGGATTCATTGTCCAGCTAGGCCTGTCCATCACCAACCAAGAACACCTGGTCGAGCGCCGGACCATCAACGACATCACCGGTCTGTCGCTGGACATGCTCATCGCCGCCGCCGTGGGGACCATGTCACTGGCCGCGCTGGGGGCCAACATTCCCAGCTTGATCGTGCTGACCCTGATCGCCTTCGGCTGGAGTGTGGCGGGCATGCTGTGGCTGGGACCGCGCCTGCACGCCACCAACTGGTTCGAACACTCCGTGGCCGACTACGGGCAATCCCAGGGCAACGTCGCCACCGGCTTCATCCTCGCCAACATGGTGGACCCCGAACAGAAGACCAACGCAGCCACCGCTTATGGCTACAAACAGCTGCTCTACGAACCGTTGCTGGGTGGCGGGATCCTCACCGCGTTCAGCGTGCCGTTGCTCGAATCGCTTGGCTCGCTGTGGTTCGGCGTGATTTGCCTGGTGATCACGGTGCTGCTGATCGCATGGGGCATGCTGCGGGTGCGCGGACAGGTAGCCGCCCGCGCCTGAACTTAGCCCCAGGTGAATTCGCAGCCCTTGCCGCTGCGCATACACTCCGCCTTCAACCTGCGGTGGCGGAGGGATTTGAACCCCCGGACGGTGTTAGCCGTCTCTCGCTTTCAAGGCGAGTGCATTAGGCCGCTCTGCCACGCCACCGCGCGTCAGTGTAGACCGAGCCGATCCCGGCTCCGGTCAGACCCGGCCGACCTTGACCGACGGCGCATCGGTTCGCAGCCCCGCACTGATCCGGCGGCAGTTCTCCCCCATCGCGGTGATTTGCGGCCGGGACAGCGGGTCCAGGAAGTGGGCACGTACAGCCTCACCGTACGTCTGCAAAGCCTCACGCAACGCCTGCCGCCCTTTGGGGGTGATGCTGGCCAATACCCCACGACCGTCTTCGGGGCTGGCGCCCCGGTTGACGAGCCCCTGTCGTTCCAGCCTATGGATCTGCCGCGTAACCCGGCTCGGCAGCGACATCAGCGACTCTGCGAGATCGCCCATGCGTGCTGCTCCGGTTGGCGATTTTGCCAACAGATCGAGCAGGCGCACGTCGTTGAGTGTCAGCCCGTGCGCGTCGACCAGCGACCGGTTCATGGTCGCGTGCAACCTGAGCGCGGCATCCAAAAAGTTCTGCCACGACTTTTGCTCAGCAATGTCAAGACCAGGCGTATCGCTTGCGGTACGCCCCCCGATGATCCCCTCCATCGTCACATAGTAGGACCGCGTCACCCTTGCAGGAGGGCGAAACCGCAGCCTGTTTGCGCAGCGTAGTAGCGTTTTGGGAATGCGTGCGATCGTGGCGGAGTCCCCCGGCCGACTCACCTGGCAGTTCGTCCCTGACGTGACGCCCGCCCCCGGAGAGGTGTTGATCCGGGTCATCGCGGCCGGTGTTAACCGCGCCGACCTGCTTCAGGCCGCAGGCATGTACCCGCCCCCACCCGGTGCCAGTGACATCCTGGGGCTCGAAGTGTCCGGCTCCATCGAGGCATGCGGCGAGGGCGTCACCCAATGGAGCGTTGGGCAACCGGTGTGTGCGTTGCTCGCAGGCGGGGGTTACGCGGAATTCGTGGCTGTTCCCGCCGCCCAGGTGTTGCCGGTGCCCGACGGTGTGCCGCCCGTACACGCGGCGGGACTGCCCGAGGTTGCGTGCACGGTGTGGTCCAACCTGGTGATGACGGCCGGCCTGCGCGCCGGCCAGCTGGTGTTACTCCATGGCGGAGCCAGCGGCATCGGCACCCATGCGATCCAGGTGGCGCGCGCGTTGAATTGCCGGGTAGCCGTTACCGCGGGGTCACCGAACAAACTCGATCTGTGCGCGGAACTGGGAGCCGAAATCACCATCGACTACCACAACGAGGATTTCGTCGAGGTCGTCCGCGAGGCCGGCGGCGCCGACGTCATCCTCGATATCATGGGCGCGGCCTACTTGGCCCGCAACGTCGATGCGCTTGCCACGGATGGCCGGTTAGTCATTATCGGCATGCAGGGCGGGGTCAAAGCTGAGCTGAACATCGCCAAGCTGTTGGCCAAGCGTGCGGGGGTCATCGCCACTGCGCTGCGGTCACGTCCGGTCGACGGACCCGGTGGCAAAGCAGCGATCGTCACGCGGGTGCTCGACGATGTCTGGCCGATGATCGCCGACGGGTTGGTCCGGCCCGTCATCGGCGCGGAGTTCCCGATGGCTCAGGCGCAGGCCGCCCACGAGCTTCTCGAGTCGGGTGACGTGTCGGGCAAAGTGATTCTGCGGGCAGACGGTTAGCGGAAAGTCAGCCCAGCGACGCCAGGGCCCGTACCAGTTGGTCGACTTCTGCGGTCGTGGTGTAGTGCGCCAGGCCGACGGTGACCGCCC
>CAZLTV010000006.1:0-61265 GCA_964562545.1 uncultured Mycobacterium sp.
GGCCCGCACCCGAACCGGCCGTCGGAGGGCTTGAGTTCGTGCGGGAGGGCGGGAAAGTTCGCGCTGTCGACCATGGCTCAAGCCTAGGGCCGGCGTTCACCGCAGCAGAATGCGGGCACCTCGACGTCGTTGCCGCGGTGTGGGCCCGGCTCCGGCGCCGCAGTCACCACACCCGCACGTAGTCCACTCGCATCTCGGCCGGATATATGCCGGTTGCAGGGTCGCCGCCGCCGGAGCCGGCGACCGCCAGGTTCAGGATCGGGAACATCTGAAAGCCGGGATCGTTGAACCGCCAGCCCTCGATTGAGCCGGCCGGCACGTCGAAATAGGGCGGCTGGCCCGGCATCGGATCCTTCCAGAACCTGATTCCGGCCTCGTCCCACTGGCAGCGCCACGTATGCCACTGATTGTCGACCTCGATCGGGTGGTTGGCTGCCGCAGTTCCGTAAAGGTTGGCGTGCACGGTGCTGCCCGGACCCCATGTCCCGTTGCCGAACCACTCGAGGACGTCGACCTCTCCGCCCTGGCCGGGGGTGTCGTTGAGCATCCACCACGCGGGCCAGCAGCCCGGGGTCAAGCAGTCGAGTTTGATCCGGGCTTCCCAGGTGTGCCCGATGCCGCCGCGCCAGGTGCCTGAGACCTTCCCGCTGACGTACGTCGGAGCCTCCGGGGGGCCTTCCCGGGTGGCACGGATGACAAGGTTGCCGGCCCCGTCCAGAAACACGTTGCGCCGGTCGTCTCGGTACTGGCCCATGTTCTCAGGCCGGTCCCAGAACGCCGGGTTGCGGATGGTCTCGCGTGCGGTCGACACGATCCAGCGAGCCGGGTCGGGGGCAGCTCCGGGTGGTCCGTCGAACTCGTCGGAGAACAGCACGCCGCCCACGGGTTCGGCGCCGGGGAAAATCGGTTGGGCATGGGCCGTCGCGGGGAGCGCGGCCGCTGCCGCGCCCAACCCTGCCATCGCCAGGACACGGCGGCGGTCGATGTCGGTCACAGGACCAACATTAGGGCCGACCGACTCAGACCACAGAGAATCCGGTTGGCAATTGTGCCCGTCCGGTCAGCGCCGACAGCACCGTGGGGCCTTGGCCCAACGCCACACCGACGCGTGCGGCGAGCGCCGCCGCGTCGGCCAGCACGGCAGCGGGCAGGGCATGGTCGATGCCGACGGCGTCGGCGATGTCGAGACTGTGCACCGCCAGCTCGAAGGTTCGAGTGGGCAGGTAGTCGCTGAGCCGGATGCGCAGGCCCCCGATCACCTCGAGCACCGGATCGCCGGCCGCCTGCACGTCGGCCAGGGCCTGCCTCGCCAGGTCCTCGACAGTGGCAGCCGGGTCGTCGCCGAGGTCGCGGCCGGCCTGCCGGCCCCGCTCGACGATGGCGTCGTTGCCGGCCCCGGCCATGTATTCGCGGATGCTCGTGTAGTACTGCTCAGGGCTGAGGGCATCCCCGGCTGGTGCCGGTGTGCGCGAGTAGGTGCTCACCGTGATCAGCGAACGTGAGGTGTGGCCGACGAGGTCACGCACGGTCCATTCGCCCAGCCCGCGGTTGCTCCAGGCGGATTCGGGAACCAGCCGCACAAGTGCGGCGAAGCTTCCGGCCGCTGCGGCGAACACGCCCCGTGGGTCGGCGCGGGTCATGCGTTGTGGACGAGATCCCAGCCGTCGACCGACTCCGGGCTGCGCGGGTCCGGACCCACGTAGATCGCCGAAGGTCGGACGAGCTTGCCCAACCGCTTCTGTTCCATGATGTGGGCGCACCAGCCCGCGGTTCGCCCACAGGTGAACATGGCGGGCATCATCTTCGGTGGCACCTTGGCGAAATCGAGGATGACCGCCGCCCAGAATTCCACGTTGGTCTCGATCGCGCGGTCGGGCCGGCGCTCGCGCAGTTCGGCCAGCGCGGCCTGCTCGAGCGCCGCGGCAACCTCGTAACGCGGTGCGGCCAACCGTTTGGCCGTCGCCCGCAGCACCCGTGCCCGCGGATCCTCGGCACGGTAGACGCGGTGCCCGAACCCCATGAGTTTCTCGTTGCGGTCCAGAATGCCCTTGACGACCGCCCGGGCATCACCGGTTTGTTCGGCCTCTTCGATCATCGGGATCACTCGTGCCGGCGCCCCGCCGTGCAACGGACCGCTCATGGCGCCGATCGCGCCCGACAGCGCCGCTGCGACATCGGCGCCGGTGGAGGCGATAACCCGGGCGGTGAAGGTGGACGCGTTCAGGCCGTGCTCGGCAGCGCTGACCCAGTAGGCGTCGATGGCCTCGATGTGGCGCGGATCGGGTTCGCCCTGCCAGCGGGTCATGAACCGGGCGGTCACCGTCTCGCATTCATCGACCCTGCGTTGAGGAACGGCGGGTTGATAGATGCCACGTGCGGACTGCGCCACATAGGACAGCGCCATCACCGAGGCGCGGGCCAGCTGGTCTCGGGCGGTTTGGTCGTCGATGTCCAACAGTGGGGAATAGCCCCAGATCGGCGCGAGCATCGCCAGGCCGGCCTGAACGTCGACGCGCACGTCGCCGCTGTGGATCGGCAAGGGGAACGGCTCGGCCGGTGGCAGGCCGTGGCCGAAGCGCCCGTCGACCAGTAGCGCCCAAGTGTCGCCGAAGGTGACTCGGTGGGCGACCAGATCCTCGATGTCGACGCCGCGGTAGCGCAGTGCGCCGCCGTCTTTGTCGGGCTCGGCAATCTCGGTCTCGAACGCCACCACGCCCGCTAATCCGGGAACGAAATCCTTCGGCACCGCAGTCATGAGGCGATTCTTGCACTCGGGTTAACCGGCTGAGTCGACGGTCTGGTCAAGGCGGTCTTTGCGACGTTGAGGCGGCGGTTCGTCGGACTTCCCGGGTCACCGGCGTAGCGTTGTCGCGTGGGCACATCTGATCACCTCGCGCGCATGCGGGTGGAGTACGGGTCAGTGGAAAAGGACGGCAGCACCGACCTCGACGTGGACTGGCTGGGTGCCGAACCCGAGACCGGCTGGGTGGCGCTGTTGGAGTCCTGGATGGCCGAAGCCCAGCGGGCCGGTGTCGCAGAGGCCAACGCGATGGTCCTCGGCACCGTCGATGACGAGGGCAGACCGGTCACTCGCACCGTGTTGTGCAAGAGCGTGGACGAGGCGGGCATTTCGTTCTACACCAACTACGACTCCGCCAAGGGTGAACAGCTGGCCGCCAACCCTTATGCATCGGTGACCTTTCCGTGGTACCAGCTGGGCAGACAGGTCCACGTGCGCGGCCGGGTAGCCAAGGTGTCCGCGCAAGACACCGCCGACTACTGGTCGAAGCGGCCCCGCGGCTCTCAACTCGGGGCCTGGGCATCGGCGCAGAGCCGGCCGATTGCCTCACGCGCGGCGTTGATGAGCCAACTCGCCGAGGTCACCGAACGCTTCGCCGGCTTCGGTCAGGTCCCGGTGCCTGCCCACTGGGGTGGCTACTTGATCGCCCCCGAGGTCGTCGAGTTCTGGCAAGGCCGGGAAAACCGCGTGCACAACCGGATTCGGGTGTGCGGCGCATCGGTCGAACGTCTACAGCCTTAGGTGCGTCCTTCGCCAGCGTGCCGCCAAGGCTTTGCTGGCGACCGTGGTGTCGGTAGCCGGTGCGGCGGATGGAATCGGTCTCGCGGCCGATGGCGGGTGGTTCGTTTCGAGTCTGTTTCTCGGCTGGACTTCGTTGCTGAACCGGATAGAGTCGCGGCGTGGCCGACAACAGAGAGGTGCCCGCGGCGGGTTTGCGGGAGCGCAAGAAGCTCCGGACTCGGGCGACTTTGATCGACGCAGCTATCGCGCTCTGCGAACGCCAGGGTTTCGATGGGACGACGGTAGATCAGATCGCCGCCGTCGCCGGGGTCTCGTCCCGCACGTTCAGCCGTTACTTCGCCACCAAGGATGCGATCGGCATCGCGTTGATCGATGAGGTCCTCGACCGTGCGGCCGCGCACCTCGCCTGCCAGCCTGATGACCTTCACCACTACGAGGCGTTGCGGCGTGGATTCGCCGGTATGGCCGCCGAGAGTCGGCAGGCCGATGAAGGCGGGCTCACCGAGGATCGGCTGCTGCGGATCCTGCGGGTTGTCATGTCCTCTGCCGCGCTGCGGCGCGCGGCGTTCGAATACCGGGCCAACCCTGTCGATGTGGTGGTCGCGCAGCGGATGGGTACCGGTGTGCACGACCGCCGGGTCAAGCTGGCCGCCGCGGTGTGGGGGGCGATTCTGCTGACGGCTCTGCAGGAGGCGACTCGGGACATGACTATGGCGGCCGACGTCTCCGCCGACCATGTTTTCGGCGTGCTCGAGGCCACCTACGCCGAATTCGTCGACCAGATTGCCCCGCTGCGGGAGTCCGTCTGACCCCGGCTGCGCCCCCCGCGGGCGTGACTGCTGGAATGGGGCTACCTTCTGTAGGCAGACTTTGTGACATATGGACAAACCCGATCGACAGCGAAGGGATCCCAGTGGCCGAGAACGCCGAAGCCGGGCAGAAAGCCGTCCTGAATTACCCCGGCGGCGAGATGGAACTCGACATCGTCAAGGCATCCGAGGGGGCCGACGGCATCGCGCTGGGGTCGCTGCTGGCCAAGACGGGCTACACGACGTTCGACGGTGGTTTCGTCAACACTGCGTCGACCAAGTCGGCCATCACCTACATCGACGGCGATGCCGGCATCCTGCGCTACCGCGGCATTCCGATCGAGCAGCTAGCGGAGAATTCGACGTTCATCGAGGTCAGCTACTTGCTTATCTACGGCGAACTGCCGTCCAAGGAACAGCTCGAGACGTTCACCACCCAGATTCAGCGGCACACGTTGCTGCATGAGGATCTCAAGCGGTTCTTCGACGGCTTCCCGCGTAATGCGCATCCGATGCCGGTGCTGTCCAGTGCGGTCAACGCGCTTAGTGCCTACTACCAGGATTCGCTGGACCCGTTCGATCCGCAGCAGGTCGAGCTGTCGACCATCCGCCTGCTGGCCAAGCTGCCCACAATCGCCGCCTACGCTTATAAGAAGTCCGAAGGTCAGCCCTTCCTGTACCCGGACAACTCGCTGTCGTTGGTCGAGAACTTCTTGCGGATGACGTTCGGTTTCCCCGCTGAGCCTTACGAACTCGATCCCGAGATGGTGCGCGCGTTAGACATGCTGTTCATCCTGCATGCTGACCATGAACAGAACTGCTCGACCTCCACGGTCCGGTTGGTGGGATCCTCTCAGGCCAACCTGTTCACGTCGATATCCGGCGGTATCAACGCGCTGTGGGGACCGCTGCACGGTGGCGCCAACCAGGCGGTGCTCGAGATGCTCGAGAAGATCCGTCAGGACGGCGGCGATGTCGCGACCTTCGTCAGGAAGGTGAAGGACCGCGAGGACGGCGTGAAGCTGATGGGCTTCGGGCACCGGGTGTACAAGAACTACGACCCGCGGGCGCGCATCGTCAAGGAGCAGGCCGACAAGATTCTCGGCAAGCTCGGCGGCGACGACGAGCTGCTCGACATCGCCAAGTCGCTCGAAGAGATCGCGTTGACCGACGATTTCTTCGTCGAGCGCAAGCTGTACCCCAACGTCGACTACTACACCGGCGTGATTTACCGGGCGATGGGCTTCCCGACCCGGATGTTCACGGTGCTGTTCGCGCTGGGTCGGCTGCCCGGATGGATTGCGCATTGGCGTGAGATGCACGGCGAGCCCAACAAGATCGGCCGCCCACGCCAGATCTACACCGGCTACACCGAACGCGATTTCGTTCCGCTGGATGCCCGCTAATTTCGCGATTCGGTCGTCGTTCGTGCGGCCGGCCGGGGTGTGCAGGATGCAACGTGGTTGCCGTGTGCTCGCCAGCAGGTTTGGCGTAATGGTTTTGCTTTTTCAAAGGTTGTAGTTTCACAATTATTGGGTGAACGAAGCTGCCCGGGAGATGACTCCCAGGCGCAGGACCGTCATCTTGGTCTCCTGCTGCCTGAGCCTGCTCATCGTGACGATGGACGCCACCATCGTCAACGTGGCACTGCCGTCCATCCGTGACGACCTTGCTGCCACTCCGGCCCAGCTGCAGTGGGTGGTCGATATCTACACGCTGGTCCTGGCATCGCTGCTGATGCTCGCCGGTGGGGCGGCGGACCGGTTGGGGCGCAGGCGGGTGTTCCAGACTGGCTTGGTCATTTTCGCCGCCGGCTCACTGGCATGCAGTCTCGCGCCCACGATCGAAGCTCTGATCGCCTCCCGATTCCTCCAGGGGATTGGCGGCTCGATGCTCAACCCTGTTGCTCTGTCGATCATCTCGCAGATCTTCACCGGTCCCGTCGAGCGAGCGAAGGCCCTCGGCATATGGGGTGCGGTGGTGGGCATCTCGATGTCACTGGGGCCGATCGTCGGTGGGCTGCTCATCGAATCCATCGGATGGCGGTCGGTGTTTTGGATCAACCTGCCCATCTGTGTAGCCGCCATCGTCCTCACCGCGATATTCGTGCCCGAATCCAAGTCGGCGACGATGCGCAGTATCGACCCGGTGGGTCAGGTACTGGCTGTGTTGTTCCTGTTCGGGACGGTCTACACGCTCATCGAGGGCCCCGTGTTGGGGTGGTCCAGCCCGCAAGTTTTGGTCAGCGCAACCGTTTCCGCGGTCGCGTTCCTGGCGTTCCTGCGCTACGAGTCACGCCGCGACGATCCATTTGTGGATCTGCGGTTCTTCCGCAGCATCCCGTTCTCGGCTGCTGTGGTCAACGCGATGAGTGCATTCGCTGCCTGGGCGGCGTTCTTGTTCATGATGTCGCTGTATCTACAAGGCGAGCGCGGCTTCTCGCCAATGGAAACCGGGCTGATCTACCTTCCGATCGCAGTGGGAGCGGTGTTGTTCTCGCCGTTGTCGGGGCGATTGGTGGGCCGTTATGGTGCGCGCCCATCGTTGGTGGCGGCCGGGACGTTGATCGCCACAGCGTCGGCCATGCTGAGTTTTCTGACAGCGACCACTCCGGTGTGGTCGCTGTTGATCGTCTTCGCTGTGTTCGGCATCGGCTTTTCCATGGTCAACGCGCCTGTTTCAAACTCGGCGGTCAGCGGGATGCCACTGGACCGGGCTGGCGCTGCCTCGGCTGTGGCGTCAACCAGCAGGCAGGTCGGTGTGAGTGTCGGTGTGGCGCTGTGTGGTTCGGTCGCCGGCGCGGCGATGGCCGACGGTGGCGCGGGTTTCGCCGCCGCGGCGCATCCGATGTGGTTCGTGTGTATCGCGCTCGGCCTGGTGATTCTGGCCAACGGACTGTTCGCCACGTCGCAGCGCGCGGCGCGTTCGGCTGAGCGGTTAGCCGTCCTGGTGGAGGGCGCACCGGTCAGCGTGGAGGGCGCTCATGGCCGGTGAGGTAAACGCCGACGATGTGTGGCGCGACCTGGTTTCCTTCGTGTTCGATCATCGCGACGGCTGGAAGCGGGCTGTGATCGAACGATCGGGTCTGCCTTTCAGCAGGATTCGCATTCTGAACCGGCTGCGCCGGACACCGATGTCGGTCAAACAACTCGCCGAGGCCGCGATGATCGACGCGCCCGCCGCCACCGTCGCGGTCAACGATCTGGAGGAACGCGGCCTGGTTGCTCGGCGGGTCGACCCCGACAACCGGCGGACCAAGGTGGTGTCGTTGACCGATGCTGGCCGGGCCGCGGCCGCCGAGGTTGCCGCCGTCGGTGATCCCGCTCCCGCCGCGCTGGCCGCGCTGCCGGACGATCAACTGGTGGCGCTGCGCCGCATCCTCGATGAGCTCGGTCGGAGCTGACACCCGGCTAGCGGCTCTCATTTGCCGGACGCGGCGCCTGCGATCTTGGCCTCGATGGCGGTGGCGATGTCGCTTGCCTGGGTTACCGTACGGTCCTGCAGCTTGCAGGCCTGTACGTCGATGATCGTGTTGATGCTGGCCGCCAGGACGTGCTCACAGGAGTGGATGCGATCCCCGCTGGTCCGGGTGATGGGTATGGACAGGCGGGTGTCGGTCTGGTCGAGATCGCCGCTACGCCATCTGGGCAGCGGCTTGTCATTGAGCGTGATGTTCACGCGGTGGTTCGTGCATTCCGACCACCGAGCCGCCGACTGGGCGAGGAAGTCCGTTGCCGATTGTGCGGAGTCGTACAGCGCGACGGACTGCACGACGATGCTGTCCCACTCGTCGCTGTCGGGTTCGCGCAGCATCTGTTGGCGCATGGACTGCCAATTATGTTCCCCGCGCTCACCGTAGACGGCGGCTTCGGCGACTTGCCAGATGCCCAGGCAGTTCACATTGGGCAGCAGGTTGCGGTTGTCGTTCATGACGGAGACAGGCTGCAGGGCAGTCATCGATGTGCCCATTAGCGAATCGATCTCGGCGGGGCTCAACAGCAAGTCGTCGACGGAGAAGTTCGCAACGTTGTCGGTGCCCGCTGTCGTGGTGGGTAGCGTGGCCCGATCGCCGCTGCAGCCCGTCATGACCACGACGAGTAGCAGCCCGCAGACCCATTTCATCACCGGGTTACTCGGCGGGCGGCGGGCCTCACGCGTGGGTGCCGGCGGCTGCACAGGCTAGTTGCACCGTGTAGGCATTGTTGTTCATCTCGGCCACCGTGGTGTCGAGTGTCTCGCCGGTACCTCGAAGTCCCATCTTGATCAGGAGCTTGGTCGCGTCCAACGACCACGACCGCATCGGGCTCGCGATGTCGGGAACCAAGCCCGGCGTGTTCGAGGCGGACAGCGCTTCGGCTGCTCCCTCGCGAAGCGCGGTGCGGCTCAGGGTGTTGCTCTTCCGGATCACCTCGGCGTATTCCGGCTGTTCGTAGGTCTCGAGGGCCTCGGCAAAGTTGTCGTAATACACGGCTGTGCCCTGCAGGACAACGGCGAAGCGTCCGCACGCGTCTACAGCGGCCGGGCTGGGATCGTCGGCAATCGGCGCAGCGGCCTGAATTTGCCCGACGGCGGGTGAGCTGACCGTCGGTGGGTCTGTTGCCCGGGCTACAGGGGCGTCGGGCGCCTGGGCAATCGGTGAACCGGGTACCCCGGCAACCGGTGTGTCGGTTGCCGGCGGATCACCGGGATCGGCCGAGGTGTTTGCGGCCAACGCCAATGCGAGGCTGAGGGCAACCACGCAGGGCACCATGAGCGGTGTCCATCGCGTCGGTGCCGACGGCATCCGGAACCTCCTCGGTCAGTGTGCTTCTCGCCGCGACGCTATCGCGCCATATGCGTGAAACGTAACTGATCCCAAGTGACTGCGCTGCGGCGGCGTTGACGTTACCGTTATTCTTGCATGCACAATTTGGGCTCCGTTAACTCATCAGCAACCAGCCAACTAGATACTTCGACGCGTTAAGTTGCTCGGTGAATTAGCTGAGTGAACGCACACCTCTGGTCGTCCGCCCCGAGAGGCCGGTATGTCGAAACGTTTTGCTGCCCTGCTGGCCGCCTGCCTGACACTGTCCGTGTCGGCGATGCCGCTTGCGTCAGCGCAGCCACCACCCGCCCCGGCGCCGCCGGGCCCGCCGCCGGCGCCGGTCGGCCTGGTGCCATCGGGACCTCCTGGGGTGCTCGACACCCCGGATGGGTGGCGACTGACCGTCGTCGGAAGCGACGAGTCGCACCTGCCGGTGGCGCCGCTGACGACGGCCATCACCTCGCGGGAGTATCTGGTCAGCGGCACCTATACCGCGGAGATCACCGGTGCGGGAACCACCACATTGACGGGCGGCACGCTGGAGGCCGGACAGCAGATCGGCTGCGGGATCATCAACGAGGAATACGAGATGAACCCGAACGCATCGCTGACACCGTCGATCAACGTTCCCTTCGTCGGCGCTCCCATGTTGGGGGCTGGTGCTTCCCTCGAGGGCAAGGTCTACCTGTCGCCGGGTGTCACGAATACGGTGGCCATCGAGAAGAAGTCGTTCAAAGGCACGTCCTCTCGCGTCTCGATCAACGGTGTCCGGGTCAAAGTCGACCAGTGTGCCGGCCAGTCGTTCATTCGTTCGTACGCCACACTGGTCAGCTCCACCGATAACACTGACGACATCGTCAGCTACCTGGGCGTCACCACCGCTGTGTGATCTGCATGCACCCCAACTCCGCGCTCCTTTGACGAGAGGCACCCATCGCCATGTTGAGACGTTCTGTGGCTAGGGCCCTAGGCGTGGTCGCCGCGTGTGCGACATTGGCGTCCTCACCCCTGGCCGCTGCGCAGCCACCACCCCCTGGACCAGTGGCGCCGACCCCCGGTGCGCCGCTCCCGCCTCCACCGGACAACGGGCTCGTGCCCTCGGCCGCGCCCGGGTCGGTGATTACCCCCGACGGCTGGACACTCACGGTGGCCGCCTCGGACGAAAGCCAGCTCCCGGTGGCGCCGCTGACCACTGCGACGTCATCTCGCGAATACCTGGTCGGCGGCACCTTCGCCGGAGCCGTTTCCGGCGAAGGGACGACCGAGTTGACCGGCGGCACCCTTGATGTCGGCTACGAAATCGGCTGTGGAGCCGAACTGAAGCAGATGCGGTTGATCGGACAGGTCGGTGTCGGCGATTCGGGCATGACGCTCGGTTCGCCCGTCCCTTCGGGTCTATCCCTCCCGATGTCGGGCAAGATCGAGATCCACCCTCGGCCCGGCATCGTGACACAGGTGTCGGTCAACAAGAAGACCTTCAAAGAAGCGCCGGTACGGGTGACGCTGAAGGACATTCACATCAAGGTCGACGGGTGCCTCGGGCAGTCGTTTATCCGTTCCTACGCCACACTGACGAGTACGACTCAAGACACCAGCGACGTCGTCGCCTACTACGGCGTCACCAAGGCTGTGTGAGGCGGGCATGGGACGATCGGCACGGGGATGGTGCCCGACAACCTTGCCGATGGTCGCGACCGCGGTACTTGCGCAGGTGGTGGCCGCAGCCGCGATGAGCCTGGCGGCAGCGGCTGCGGCAGATCCGGGGGCGCCCGCTCCGGTTGACCCGACGGTCCCGGTACCGGTTGACGCGATGGTCCCCGCTGCGGGAGACCCCGCGGTGCCGCCGGGTGTCGTGGCCGCTCCGCCGGTTGCCCCGCCGTCACCCTCGGGTCCGATAATCCCTGGTATCGGCGTGCCTCTGGGACCCTACGGACTGGGGGTGCCACCGGGAACGGCCGGTTTGGATCCCACGACTGTCCTTGGTCAGCAACCAGTTCCGTCGCCGCCCGGTGCAGGACCCGGCACTCCGCCAGGTCTGTCTATCTTCAACAACGCCTACACGCCACTACCGCAGTACGTCGAGCCGTCGGCGCCCGGCGAGGGTGTGCAGTTCTCGGTGGAACCGGGCGAGGAGAACGCCGATATCGGCCGACTGGAATGGTTTGGTCGGTTCGCCGACCTCTACCGCGACGGTCGGCTCAAAGGCGGGTTGCTAGGGCAGATGCCCGAGGCGCAGCTTGGCCAACCGCTGCCCGGCACCGCTCCACCGCCGGGCACGAACATCCCGCCGGGTTTGGTGGAGTTTCTTCCCGATCCGGCAGCCGCGCCGGTTCCACCTGGAGAACCGCTACCTCTCCGATAGACCGCCGCGGCACTCGATTCGGTCTTCGCCGGCGGGACCGAATCGCTGTGCAACGGGCTCAATGCTTTTCGGGGTTCTCAGCGTGGTCCCTGCAGCCTCCTGCCTCAGCTCAGTCGGTAGAGCCTCTTGCCTCGGCTCGGTCTGCTGAGTCTCTTACCGCGGCTCGGTTCGCAGTCGATTTGGCGGCCTCGGAGTTGTTGGTGTCCGACTGATCAACATTCGAGTCGGTAGCGTCCGAATCGGTAAGGTCCGAGTCGGCGGTGTCTGAATCTTCGGTGTCTGAATCTTTGACGGCCGAGTCGGTGACGTCGAGCTGTGCTGCCGACAGGTCCGGTTCACCGTCCTGGCTGTCGTCGAGGTCGCCGATCAGCTCCCTTGTCTCCTCGATCTCTTCTGCTTCCTCGATTGTCTTCTCGACCTCTTCGCCGGCTTCGGGTCCAGATTCCCACTCGGCGGCGTCGATCGCGTCATCAGGGGTGGCCAGCTCGGCATCGGTGTTCCCTGGGGTGGAGACCACCACGTCGTCTACTCCAAGCTCCTCTGCCGCCACACCGTGATCCTCTGGTTCCACGTCAGCAATATCGTTACCGGAAGCAGTATTTGGTGAATCTTCCTCGGTTGTCGGCTCCCGGTGACCGGCGAGATCCGCAGCGGCCTGCGTGGCCGCAGCCGCGGCCGGCTCGCCAGCTGTTGTCGACGACGCCTCGGCGAGATTGGCAGCACCGACCTCGGCTGCCGGGTCGGGCGTTGTTGTGTTGAAGACTCCGCCGAGCTGCTGGAACAGTGAGATGTCGTAGGTGATTTCGTTGTGGATGGCGGTGAAGATTTCTGGGATTGCGGTGCGCAGGTTGGTCAGGACGGTGTCGATGTAGGCCGGGATCTTCGCTTCTTCGTTGACCAGGACGAGCGAGGCGATCGACAGTGGAAGTGCTGCGGTCATTAGGAAATCGGCGAATGCCGAACCGACGGACACGGCGACGCCGTAGACGTTGTGGTATGGGAACGTCATTAGGTTCAGCAACAGGGCGCCGGAACCGGCAGTGGCCGTGCCGGATTCATCCTCCGCCGGGGTGCCGGTGCTGTCTTCGGCTGCCGGGTCGGGCGTTGTTGTGTTGAAGACTCCGCCGAGCTGCTGGAACAGTGAGATGTCGTAGGTGATTTCGTTGTGGATGGCGGTGAAGATTTCTGGGATTGCGGTGCGCAGGTTGGTCAGGACGGTGTCGATGTAGGCCGGGATCTTCGCTTCTTCGTTGACCAGGACGAGCGAGGCGATCGACAGTGGAAGTGCTGCGGTCATTAGGAAATCGGCGAATGCCGAACCGACGGACACGGCGACGCCGTAGACGTTGTGGTATGGGAACGTCGCCAGATCGAGCGCCAACGTCAGCGGATCCTCGGCCGGTGCAAAGGTGGCCGATGCCCCGACTCCCGGCGTGCGGGTCTGCGCTGCGGCTTCGGTGATGAGGCGCAGGGCGGGTGGCACGGGGTCGAACTGTGCGTCATCGGTGCCGGTGTGAGGCGAAGGCGCCCCGGCGAACGTTGCCGCAGGTTCTGCCGCGCCAGCCTGCGGTATCCCTGCCGGCACTGCGATGCAGGCCGCGGACAACAGGCCGAGGATCGGTTTGCCAAGAGGTACGTGCATGGAGCCGCCTTCGACACGGTGCGAGTAGATATCGGATCGAAACTTACCTTTACCACCAGCTTCGATGCTCGCTGGAATGGAACTGACGCCCAATCGGAAAATGAACACTTGGATGTTCGCCGGCGCCGCGACGTGACGGGCGTCGCGCTGGGCTGTTCAGCTGTCCGGGCGCTTCGGGTGCACGTTCCCTGCGAGGCGTGCCTCAGCTGCCGATGACCAAGTTGGCGCGGTGCCGTCCGCGGCTACCAAGCCGAAACTGCCAAGCCGTAACTACCAAGCCGAAACGCAGCTGCGCGCCTCCAACACTGCCATCGCCGCATTGTGTCCGCCGATTCCCGACACCGCGCCGCCGCGACGGGCTCCAGAGCCGCACACCAGGATCCGTTCGTGCTCGGTGTTCACGCCCCAACGCTGCGCGGGCGTGCTCAACTCGGCGTCGTCCGCCGCGAACGGCCACTGCAGGGCGCCGTGGAAAATGTTCCCGCCCGTCATGCCCAACGCGGTTTCCAGGTCGGCGGTCGTCTGCGTTTCGATGCACGGTCGCCCGGTCGCGTCCGGCATCACCACATCCTGGATCGGCTCGGCCAGAACAGAGTTCAGCGAATTCAGGACTGCCGAGGTCAGCAGGTTGCGCATAGTGTCCGGGTCCGCAGAAGTCATGAGTCGGTGCGGGGTGTGCAGCCCGAACACCGTCAGAGTCTGCGCGCCCATAGCGCGCAACTGGGGCGACAAAATCGTGGGATCGGTCAGTGAGTGGCAGTAGATTTCGACCGGTAACGGATCGGGGACAAAGCCTTCGGCTGCGTGTGCCTGAGCCGAATCGAGTTGGGTGAATGTCTCGTTGACGTGGAAGGTACCGCCGAACGCCTGCTCGGCGGTGACCACACGGTCACGCAGCTCCGGCAGCCGGGACAGCATCATGTTCACCTTGACCTGGGCGCCGGTGGCGACGACCGGTGGCGCCTCGCCGACGAGGCGGGCCAGCTCGGCCGGCGTCACATTGGCCAGGATCACCTCGCCGTGCACGCGGTGAATGTCGTCGCCGATACGGTAGGCAACCTCACCCTCCGGGTCGATGGCATAAACCTCGGCGTCGGTGACGATCTCGGCGCCGTATGCTCGGGCGGCAGCAGCGAGTGCGCCGCTGACCGCGCCCATCCCGCCGACCGGCACATTCCACTCACCTGTTCCGCCGCCGAGGACGTGATAGAGGTAGCACACGTTTTGCATGAGCGATGGGTCGTGAAGTCCGGCGAACGTTCCGATCAGCGCGTCGGTGGCCAGCACCCCGCGGACCAGGTCGCTGCGGACTGCGCCGGAGATGATCTCGCCGATCGGCTTTGTGGTGAGGTCCCGCCAAAAGGCCACGGCGTCGGCTCCACCGGAAGCTACCGTCCGGTCGATGTCGGTGCGGGTGGGCAGCGGCCCGGTCAAAGTTGGCCACAGTTGCCGGGTGACCGTCTGGGCGCGGCGGGAGAAGTCGAGGAAACGCTCCTCGTCGCGTGGGGCGCCGATTTCGGCGAAGGTGTGTGGCGGCCCGATCAGCAGACCGGTTGCGGCAGCGGTGGCGGGGTCCGGTGTATAGGACGAATACCTGCGACGTGCCAGCCCGATGCGGAGGTTCAGGTCCTCGATGATGCGACCGGGCAGCAGGCTCACTAGATACGAGTAGCGGGACAACCGGGCATCGACCCCGTCGAACGCCGGCACGGACACCGCGGCTCCACCCACGCCGGGAAGCCGCTCGAGTACCAAGACGGACAGCCCGGCGCGGGACAGGTAGGCGGCGGCGACGAGGCCGTTGTGCCCGCCGCCGACAATGACCGCGTCGTAGACCCGGGTCAGCTCAGGTAACCCTCGACGTCTTCGGCGGGCCGGATCCGAGCCCCGTGCGGATCCTGGCCGGTCTCCCGAAGCGCGCGGCGTTGCCGCAGCAGGTCCCAGCATTGGTCGAGCTGGACCTCGAGCGTCCGCAAGCGTTCGTGCTCTTCGTCGGCGTTGATCTCGTGGCGCTGCAACTTGGCGCGAAGGTCCCGCTCCTCGGCGACAAGGCGGTTCACCTCGGCAAGGAATTCCTGGTCGTTGCTCACCGCTCCAGTCTGCCCGACTACCGTAGATGCCGTGACGCAAAACTCCGGGAGCAAGCCCGAGATCGATTTCCCCGACGGCCCCGCCCCCACCGAACTGGTGATCGAGGACCTGGTCATCGGCGACGGTGCGGAAGCCGTGCCCGGCGCCAACGTCGAGGTGCACTACGTCGGTGTCGAATACGACACCGGTGAGGAGTTCGACAGCTCCTGGAACCGGGGTCAGTCCATCGAGTTCCCGCTGCGCGGTCTGATCCAGGGGTGGCAGGACGGAATCCCCGGCATGAAAGTCGGTGGTCGACGCAAGCTGACCATCCCGCCCGCGCAGGCCTACGGTCCGGCCGGCGGTGGGCATCGGCTGTCCGGCAAGACGCTGATCTTCGTGATCGACCTGTTGGCCACCCGCTAACAGCCCAGACGGCGGTAGCGATGCGGCGTTAGCCGATCACCTAACGGGGCCCGGGTAGGCGCAGCAGCAGCCGCACGCCACCCAGCGGGCTGGCCTCTAACGAGGCGGTGCCGCCATGGAGCTCGGCTTGCTGGGCGACAAGCGCTAGGCCGAGGCCCGAACCGGAGTGCGATGCCGTCGATCCGCGAGTGAACCGATCGAACACGACGACCCGCTCCTCCTCGGGAACCCCGACCCCGTCGTCGTCGATCGCGATCTCGACCCCTTCCCGGGAACTGACCGCTGACAGCTGCACTCGGGTGGCTCCGCCGTGTTTGACGGCGTTGGCGATCGCGTTGTCGACGGCCAGCCGCAGCCCGGTCGGTAGCCCCACGATGATCACCGTCGGCGCAGGGACCAACGACACCTCCAGATCCGGGTAGATGCGCATCGCATCGTGCGCGGCTCGGTCGAGGAGTTCGGTGATGTCCACCGGTACGTGGTCGTCGGCGGTCGACAGTTCGCCCTGCGCCAGACGTTCGAGTGCGCCGAGGGTGGCCTCGATCCGGCTTTGAGTACGAATGACGTCGCTGAGCACTTCGTCGCGTTGCGCTTCGCCAAGATCAAGTGTGGCGAGCACCTCGAGGTTGGTGCGCATCGCCGTCAGGGGAGTACGCAGCTCGTGCGCCGACACCGAGGCGAAATCGCGGGCCGAGGTCAGCGCGGCCTTGGTGCGGTCCTGCTCCTCCCAGATGCGCTCCAAAGAGCCCTTGAGCGCGTCGGCGATTTCGACCGCCTCGGTGGCGCCGCGAATGGCGATATCGGGAGGTTCGTCGCCGGCATCGATCTGACGGGTCTGCTGAGCCAGCCGCTTGAACGGGCGCACCGCGAACGCGGCGAGCAGCCAGCCGCCGAACGTCCCGGCGGCCACCGCCAGGGTGCAGATGACCAGCACCCGGCGATGCAAGTTGTTGGTGTCGGCGATGGTCGCGTCGTAGGTGGCGCCAACCGCGACCGACATCGGTTCGGGGGTCGACAGTTCCACCGTGCGCACGCGGTAGCGAACCCCGTCGACGACAGTGTCGGCGTAACCCGGATCGAGCTCGGGAAGAACCACTTTGGAGTTCGAGCTGACCTGACCGTCGCCGCGGCGAACCGTGATGACGGCGTCCTGGTCGTTGGGAGAGGGCGGAATCCCATCGAGGCCGCTGGGCAGGAATGGAATCGCGAAACCGGCCGCTTCGTCGAGCCTGCGGTCCAGACGCTCCTTACGGTCGCCGGTGATGCCTACCCAGACCACGGTCCCGACGATGCCGACCACGATCGCCGATGCGACGGCTGTGGCGAACGCGACCCGCGTGCGCAGCGATGGTGTGCGGCGCAGGAAGCGGGACAGCCCGGCCATGTCTACCCGTCCACCTGCCGCCGGCCCGTCACTGTTGCCTGAGCACGAATCCCACCCCGCGCACGGTATGCAGAAGCCGGGGCGCACCGCCGGCTTCGAGCTTGCGCCGCAGGTATCCGATGAAGACGTCGACGACGTTGGTGTCGGCGGCGAAGTCGTAACCCCACACCAGCTCGAGCAGCTGGGCGCGGGAAAGCACCGCGGTCTTGTGCTCGGCGAGGACCGCCAAAAGGTCGAACTCCCGCTTGGTCAGGTCGACATCGGCGCCGTCGACCCGTGCCCGCCGGCCCGGAATGTCGACCTCGAGCGGGCCGACCGTGATGGTCTCCGACGAGAACGTCGCAGCCGATCCGCGACGGCGCAGCAGCGCCTTGACCCGTGCGACAAGTTCGGCCAGCACGAACGGCTTGACCAGGTAGTCGTCGGCGCCCGCCTCCAGGCCCGCGACGCGGTCGTCGACCGAGGATCGGGCCGAGAGCACACACACCGGTACGTCGTTGTCCATCGCCCGCAGAGCCGTCACGACCGAGACGCCGTCGAGCACCGGCATGTTGATGTCGAGGACGATCGCATCCGGTCGGGACTCAGTGGCGCTGCGCAGTGCCTCGGCCCCGTCGACGGCGGTGAAGACCTCGAAACCCGACAGCCGCAGGCCACGCTCGAGCGAGGCGAGGACGTCTGGATCGTCGTCGACGACGAGCACCCGCGGGGAGCCCACACCACTGTCCATGTAGGCAATCTTGCCCGATGAGTCAGGTCAGTCGGGGGACGCGGGGCCCGAGCAATCGAGGTTCGCGTCAGAGTTTGGGTGTCGGGCGTCGATAACCTTGTCCTGTTACGGTCCGGCTATGACGACGCCGACGCCGCCACGGTTGACGCCGAAGCTGGTCGTGGAGCCGGACGACGGGCTGGGGCCGGTGCTGGATTTCATCGGTTCGGCGCACGACACGTTGCGAATCAAGCAATTCACCTTCACCGACGAGGAACTCATCGAGGCGGTGATCGCGCGTCGCCGGGCCGGGGTCAACGTGCGCGTGATGCTCAACCCGGTCAAGTCGCGGGGCGAGCGTGCCAACGACGAGACTTACGCGCGTTTCGCCGCGGCTGATGTCGATGTGGCCTGGTCGAACCCCGCGTTTTACGTCACCCACGAGAAGTCGATGGTCGCCGACTCGCACGCGGCGATGATCGCCACCTTCAACTTGTGCACCAAATACTTCACCCGGACCCGCGATTTCGGTGTGGTGACCACCGACCCGGCTCAGGTGGCCCAGATCATCGAGGGGTTTGAAGCCGATTGGGGGCACCACGAGTGGATGCCCAGCCTGGACACCGGGTTGCTGTGGAGCAACGCCAACTCGCGCATCGCGATGGCCAAGTTCATGGACACCGCCGTGGAGCGGCTCGAGGTGCAGCACCCCAAGTACGTCGATGCCGTCATCCTCGACCGGATTCTCGCGGCGGCGGCGCGTGGGGCGAAGGTCAAGGTGCTGTGCGGCGGGCGGCACGGCATCAGCGACGACGACGTGTTGGACACCTTCGCCTCACTGCGCACGTTGCGTAAATTCGGGGTCACGGTGCGTAAGCAGCGCAACCTGCGCGCCCACGCCAAGCTCATCATTGTCGATCGGCAACGCGCGCTGGTGGGCTCGATGAACATCGACCGCAGTGCGTTCGACCTGCGCCGCGAGCTGGGAGTGGTGCTTGACGACCCCGCGCTCGTGGACCGGCTCAGGAACGTGTTCCGCAACGACTGGCGGTCCTCGAAACGCTATGACGCGCCCGACCCGTTGAACGCCGGCCAATACCCCGAAGACGACTTTCCCGCCGACCCGGAGTTGATGCATGAGTGAGCCCCCGGCGCGGGTGCCTCTTTTCCGGTTGGCGCTGGCGTTCAATCACATCGCGCTCGCGTCGTTCGGCGGCGGATTGTCGGCCTGGTCCCGTGAGGTGTTGGTCGTCGACAAGGGCTGGATCGGGGAGAAAGAGTTCCTCTCGGCGATGACGATGTGCCGCATCCTGCCGGGCGCCAACCAGGTCAACCTGGCCGTGTTTGCCGGCACCAAGCTGCGGGGCGCAACGGGTGCGATCGCGGCCATCCTCGGACTGATCACCGTGCCGGTGACACTGATGCTGGTGGCGGCCTTCGCCTACTTTCAGTTCAAGGAGATACCGGCGGTCAACGGAGCGCTGCACGGCGCCTCGTCGGCGGCGGTCGCGCTCACCTTCGCGATGGTCGTCAAGACCGGACGCATCTGCCTCACCGGCGTGGTGCCGGTGGCGCTTTTCGCGCTGGCTTTCGTGCTCAGCGGCGTGGTGCGCCTGCCGCTGATCGCGGTGTTGGGCATCGTCGCGCCGTTGGGCCTGCTGTGGGCCTGGCCGCGGGGGCAGCGCACGGGCGGTACCGAAGATTCGGACCGGTCGGCGTCGTGAGCACCTATCTGCAGCTGATCGTGCTTTTCGGTTCGCTGTCGCTGATGTCGATCGGTGGCGGCAACGTGGTGCTGCCGGAGATGCACCTGCGTGCGGTGGACGACTACCACTGGCTGACCAGCCGTCAGTTCGCCGACGTGTTCTCGGTGTCGCAGGCCGCGCCCGGGCCGAGCATCCTGATCGTCACCCTGATCGGGTATGGGGCCGGGTTGCAGGCCGGCGGCGTGCCCGGGGCGATTCTCGGTGGTTTGATCGCCACCGCGGCGATGATCGTGCCGGCGGCTGGTGTGGTGTTTGTGGTGACCCGGTTCTGGCAGCGTGCCGAGCAGTCGAAATGGCGCATCGCGGTCGAGAAGGGTTTCGCGCCGATGACGGTCGGCCTGATTCTGGCCACGTCGCTGGTGATGAGCAGGGCCGCTGATCACGATTGGCGGTCCTATCTGCTGACCGCGGTGTGCGTGGTGGTCTTCGTTAAGACGAAGGTCAACCCGCTGATGATGGTGGTCGCCGCGGCGGTCCTGGGTTATTTCGGGGTGGTATAGCCGGCGGTATCAGCGGCACCGCTCGGGATCGTCTGGAAGGCTTTCACCCCAATCGTTGTTGGGGTCATACGGTGAATTCATTGATCGTGGACGCGGTGGCCCGGCGGGCGCTGAGCCGCCTGACCCCCGATAGGGGTGGCGTCCTGCACGGGTTAATTGGTTGCGGGCAATGGGAAGATCTACTAAGTGGTTGATTCCAGGCCCACAGCGCTGAACAAAGCGCCCGCGATCGCACCGCCACCGCGACGAGCCCGTTCTAGCTCCGACCTGTGGCGGATGTTGCCGTACCTGATGCCCTACCGCGTGCGCTGGATCGCGATGCTCGCCACCGCTCTGGCCAGCCTCGGCGCCACGGTCGCGATCCCGTTGATGACCAAGGCCGTGATCGACGGGCCGGTGCGCAATCAGGACCAGCAGGGCCTGTGGTTGCTCGGCGCCGCCGCGATGGGTGTCGGCATCGCCGAGGCGGTGCTGTGGTTCATTCGGCGCTGGCTGGTGTCGCGGGCCACGATGGGTGTCGAGGCCGACATCCGCAAGGACCTCTACGCGCGGCTGCAGATCCTGCCGATGTCGTTTCATGGGCGTTGGCAGTCCGGACAGCTGCTGTCGCGAATCATGAACGACCTGGGCACGATTCGGCGGTTTATGTCGTTCGGGGTGACGTTCCTGCTGCTCAATATCCTGCAGATCACCGTCGTGACCGCGATCCTGTTGGTGATGTACTGGCCGCTCGGGGTTGTGGTGGCGGTGTCGATCGTGCCGATCACGGTGACTGTGCTGCACTTCCAGCAGGAGTACACCCGGCTGTCGCGGTTGGCCCAGGATCAGGCCGGCCACGTTGCCACCCAGGTGGAGGAGTCTGCGCTGGGGTTGCGTGTCATCAAGTCGTTCGGCCGCGAGGAGTACGCCTACGACCGGTTCGATGAGCAGCTCACCGACCTTTACGACACCCAGATCGACAGGGTCTCCGTGTCGGCCAAGTTCTGGACCCTGTTGGAGATCATCCCCAACCTGACGCTGATCGTCGTGCTCGGCTTCGGCGCCTACGCCGCCGGCCACGGCTACGTGACACTGGGCACTCTGGTCGCGTTCATCACGATGATGCTGTCGCTGGTGTGGCCGATCGCCTCGCTGGGCTTCCTGTTGTCGATGACGCAGGAATCCTTCACCGCCGCCAACCGCATCGCCGAGATTTTCGACGCGCCGAAGGAGATCACCGACGGGCCGCGCGGTCAGGCCCCTGGCGGCGGGCGGCTCGAGCTGGTCGACGTCGGTTTCCGGTTCCCGGACGGCGGGGCCGGGGCCGGCGAAGCGGACGGCGTCTCCGGGGCCGTCGAGCCTGCTGGGCAGGCGGGCTGGGCCCTGCGGCACGTGAACCTCACCGTCGAACCCGGGGAGACCCTGGCGCTGGTCGGCGCCACCGGGTCGGGCAAGACAGTGCTGGTCGGGTTGGTGTCGCGGCTCTACGACGTCAGCGAAGGGCAGATCCGCATCGACTCGCGCGACATCCGGGAGCTGACGCTCGATGCGCTGCGCCAGACAGTGGCCACCGCATTCGAGGACCCGACGTTGTTCTCGATGTCGGTGGCCGAAAACCTGAGGCTGGGCCGACCGGGGGCCAGCGATGCCGAGCTGGGGGCGGCGATCGACATCGCCGCGGCGCAGTTCGTCTACGACCTGCCGTTTGGCCTGCAGACCCGGATCGGTGAGCAAGGCATGAGTTTGTCCGGCGGCCAGAGGCAACGCCTTTCGCTGGCCCGCGCGATCCTGGCTGCCCCCAAGATTCTGGTGCTCGACGACACGCTGTCGGCGCTGGATGTGCACACCGAAGCTGTGGTCGAGGCGGCGCTGCGACGGGTTCTCGAGTCGGTGACCGGCATCGTGGTGGCCAACCGGGCCTCCACCGTGTTGCTCGCCGACCGGGTGGCGCTGTTACAGAACGGCACCATCACCCACGTCGGCACCCATGCCCAGCTGCTGGCGGAGGTGCCCGAATACCGCTTTCTGTTGGCCGCCGACGACGAGCTCGACGACGGGGCCGAACGCGGATGCGAGTGGGACGATGAGCGCGCCCGGCTGGACCGCGAGATCCTCGAGGAGCAGCGGTGAGCGACTGGCGCGGGAAGTTCAACGAACAGGCCGACCTACCGATCGACGAGAGCGTGCCGCGGCGGCGGGAAGCTCGTGCGTTGCTGGGATCGCTGCTGCGGCCCTACCGGTGGACGGTGGCACTGTTGGCCATCGTCGTGGTCGTGGAAAATTTTGCGCGGCTGTCGGTTCCGATGCTGGTGCAGCGGGGAATCGACCACGGCATCCCGCCGCTGCTCGAAGGTGGCACGGCGCACACTCTGCTGATGATCGTCGGCGCGCTGTGCGCTGTCGTGGTCGTGCAGGCCATCAGCAGGATGTTCTTCCTGCGCCGCTCGGGACGCACCGGCCAGAAGGTGTTGCGCGAACTGCGCAGGCGGGTGTTCAGGCATTTCGGCCGACTCGACGTCGCTTTCCACGACCGCTACACCTCTGGGCGGGTGGTCAGCAGGTCCACCAACGACGTCGAAGCCATCCAGGACATGCTCGAAACCGGCTTCGACAGCTTGATCACCGCGGTGTTGACGTTGTTCGGCACCGCGATCCTGCTGGTGACCCTCGATGTGAAGCTCGGCCTGATGTGTCTGATCGCGTTTCCGGTGCTGGTGCTCCTCGTCGGGTGGTTCCACCGCGAATCCTCGAAGACCTACCGGGAGGTCCGGGAGAGCGCCGCGCTGGTCATCGTCCAGTTCGTGGAGACGATGACGGGCATCAAGGCCGTTCAGGCCTACCGGCGCGAACCCCGCAACCAGGAGATCTTCGAAGACCTCGCCGACCGGTACCGGATCATCAACGAGCGGACGTTCCGGTTGCTGGCGATCTTCATGCCGGGTGTCAAACTGGTCGGCAACATCACCACCGGTGTGGTGCTGCTCTACGGCGGCTACCGGGTTTTGCACGCCGAGATGACGATCGGCACGCTGACGGCGTTCCTGCTGTATCTGCGGATGTTCTTCGAACCGATGCAGGAGATCTCGCAGTTCTTCAACACCTTCCAGTCGGCGGCCTCGGCGCTGGAGAAGCTGGCCGGTGTGCTGGCCCAGAAACCGGCGATCGACGATCCCCAGCGACCGGTTGCTTTGGATTCGGTGCACGGTGAAATCGCCTTGCGGGATGTGCGATTCGACTATGTGCCGGGTCGGCCCGTGCTGCCCGGGCTCGACCTGGTGGTGCCTGCCGGGCAGACGGTGGCGCTGGTTGGCACCACCGGTGCAGGCAAGACGACGATCGCCAAACTGGTCACCCGGTTTTACGACCCGGTGGCGGGTTCGGTGACGCTCGACGGGGTGGATCTGCGCGACATCGCGCAGGTCGAGCTGCGCCGTCACGTTGTGATGGTCACCCAGGAGAACTTCATGTTCGGCGGAACGATCGCCGACAACATCCGGTTCGGCCGCCCGTCGGCGACCGACGAGCAGGTGCGTGCCGCCGCGCGGGCCGTCGGCGCCCACGGTTTCATCGAGGCTTTACCCGAGGGGTACGACACCGACGTCGCCAAACGGGGTGGGCGCCTGTCGGCGGGGCAGCGTCAGCTTGTCGCGTTCGCGCGTGCTTTCCTGGCCGACCCGGCGGTGCTGATCCTTGATGAGGCCACGTCGTCGCTGGATATTCCCAGCGAGCGGATGGTGCAGCGGGCCCTGGAGACGGTGCTGGCAGATCGGACCGCTCTGGTGATTGCCCATCGGCTCTCGACGGTGCAAAACGCCGACCGGGTGCTGGTGCTCGAGCACGGCCGCATCGTCGAAGACGGGTCGCCCGAGCAGCTGGTCGCAGCGGACGGCAGCTATGCGGCGCTGCACCGGGCGTGGCAGGAGGCGCTGGCGTGACGGGTGCGGCGTCGGCTGGTGAACTGGTCTCGTGAGTACAGACAGTCCGCCTGAGGAGCTGGCGCCCGAGGAGCTGTTCGAGAAGTTGGGCAGCAGCCGGCAAGGCCTGAGCTCGGCCCAGGCTGAGGAACGGATCGTCCGCTACGGAACCAACGAGATCGGCGAGGCGCGGCGCAACCCGGTGCTGGTCTTTCTCGGCTACTTCTGGGCGCCGATCCCGTGGATGATCGAGGTTGCCCTCATCCTGTCGGTGGTGGTGGGGCATTGGCCCGAGGCCATCGTGATCGCGATCCTGCTGGGAATGAACGGGCTGGTGTCGTTCGTCGAGGAGCATCAGGCGGCCAGCGCGATCGCCGCGCTCAAACAGCGCCTCGGTGGAGCCACCACTGCGTTGCGCGACGGAGCCTGGGTCGAGCTTCCGGTACGAGAGTTGGTTCCCGGAGACGTGATCCGGCTGCGTCTGGGTGACGTGGTGCCCGCGGATGCGCAGATCATCGACGATGTCAGCCTCGACATCGATCAGTCGGCGCTGACTGGTGAGTCGTTGCCCGTCGAGCGTGGGGTCGGCGGTGTCGCGTATTCGGGATCGGTCGTGGTGCACGGCGAGGGCAACGCCGTGGTGTATGCCACCGCGGGCTCGTCGTTTTTCGGTGCCACCGCCAAGCTGGTCCAGACCGCGGGGACGGTCAGCCATTTTCAGCGGGCGGTGCTGCGGATCGGGCATTTCCTGATCGTGGCCGCGCTTGTTCTCGTGGCCGCGACGGTGACGGTGTCGCTGCTGCGCGGAAACCCGTTCCTGGACACTGTGCAGTTCGCGCTCGTGGTCACCATCGCCTCGATTCCGGTTGCGCTGCCTGCGGTGCTGTCGGTGACCATGGCGGTCGGTGCCCGCAAGTTGGCCCGCAGTCACGCGGTCGTCAGCCACCTCCCGGCGATCGAGGAGCTCGGCGGGATGGACGTGTTGTGCACCGACAAGACCGGCACTTTGACCCGGAACGCGCTGTCGGTGACCGATGTGTGGAGCGCGCCCGGCGTGGATCGGGCCGCAGTGTTGTCCGCCGCGGCGGCGGCTTCGCGCGCCGAGGATCGCGACCCGATCGACACGGCGGTGCTGGCGGCTGGGCGGCAGAGCGCCACGGTCACCGAGTTCGTCCCTTTCGACCCCGTCGGCAAGCGCACGCAGGCCACGATCGTCGATACCGGCGGAGCTCGCGCGGTGGTGACCAAGGGCGCACCGCAGGCCGTGGCGGCGCTGGCTGCCGGCGACCCGCTCGCCGGCCAGGTCGCTGAGGTCGCCGATGGCTATGCGCGTCGTGGACAGCGTGCGCTCGCGGTGGCCCGCGACGACGGCGCGGGGTGGCATGTGCTCGGCGTGATCGGTCTGGCCGATCCGCCGCGGGAGGACTCCGCGCAGACGGTGGCCGCGGCCAAGGGACTCGGTGTCGACGTCAAGATGATCACCGGAGACCAGGTGGCCATCGGCAAGGAAATCGGCCGGCAGGTCGGCATTGGTGAGCACATCGTGGCCGCCGATGAGCTCGGCGCGCACGGGGAGCGTGCCACTCCCGAACTGATCAGGGGCTGTGACGGGTTCGCCCAGGTGTTTCCCGAACACAAGTTCGCGATCGTGAAATCGTTGCAGGAGGGACAGCACATCGTCGGGATGACCGGCGACGGTGTCAACGACGCTCCTGCCCTCAAGCAGGCCGACGCGGGCATCGCGGTGGCCGGAGCGACCGATGCGGCCCGTGCCGCCGCCGACGTCGTGTTGCTGGCGCCGGGGTTGTCGGTGATCGTCGAAGCGGTGCGGCAGGCGCGCGAGATCTTCGAGCGGATGACCAGCTACGCGACCTACCGCATCACCGAGACGATCCGGGTGTTGCTGTTGATCGTGGTGACGATCATGGCGTTGAACTTCTTTCCCGTCACGGCGGTCATGCTCGTGCTGTTGGCGGTCCTCAACGACGGCGCGATCCTGGCTATCGCCTACGACCGGGTGAAGGGGTCGGATCGTCCGGTGTCGTGGGACATGCGCCGGGTGATCACGCTGGCCGGTGTTCTGGGCTTGCTTGGCGTGGCGGAGACCTTGGTGCTGTTGTGGCTGGCGCGTTCGGGTTTGGGGCTCGACGACGAGACGTTGCGCACCCTGATCTATCTCAAGCTGTCGGTGTCCGGGCACCTGACGGTGTTCGTGACGCGGACCTCCGGGCCGTTCTGGTCTCGTCCCGGGCCGTCGCCGATCCTGCTTTCAGCGGTGCTGGGCACCCAGCTGCTGGCCACGCTGATCGCGGTGTACGGGTTGCTGGTCGCGCCGATCGGATGGCAGCTCGCGGGGCTGGTCTGGGCCTATTCGCTGGTCTGGTTCGTCGTCGAGGACCGCACCAAGCTGCTGACGCTGCGGATGCTTCCGCAGCACGTTCCGGTCAGGGGATGAGACCGGCCCGGCGCGCCTTGGATACCGCTTCGTGCCGAGTGCGCGCGTCGAGCTTGGCGGTGGCGCTGCGTAGATAGCTCTTCACCGTTTCGGATTTCAGCGACAACCGTTGGGCGGCTTCGGCGTTCGTGCATCCGAGGGCGACCTGGGCCAGTACGTCGCGTTCGCGTGCGGTCAGCGTGGCGGTCACCGGAGACGGGCCGGACAGCGCGTCGGCGAGTTGGTCGGCCAGGCCGCGCAGCCGCTTCTGCAGCGCGATGGGGGAGTCCGCCGCCAGCGCGCGCAGCTCGGCGTACACCTCGCGAACCTGCTCGACGCCGGTTGTGAGTCCACCGGCGTTGGCCAGCTGGGCTTCCTGCATTCGTAGCCGGCGGTCCACCTCGTCGCGGACGCGCAGCTCGTCACCCAGCGTGCGCGCCGAGGCCACCATCAGGTCGGCGACTCGTCCGCCGACCGGTGCACTGGTCCGGTAGGCGCCGTAAAGCATTGCCCGAGTGTGACCGTCCACCAGCACGGGCACGGCCAGCACCGATCGGATGCCCTCCGAGAGGACGGGACGGTCGTAGTCGTGGGTGATCGTGGCGGCCCGGCGGTAGTCGGCGACCGCGAGCGGTCGTCCCGCGGCCATGCTGGCCCCGCCCAGCCCGGAACTGGGGTGTACCGCGAGGCCGCGCAGGTTCTGCGTCCGGGTTCCGGAGAACTCACTGAGCAGCAGGGTGTCGTTGTGTACCTCCCCGCCGAAGAGCAGCGGCAGGTCCCCTTCGGCAGCGATCGCGCGCAGCGTGGCCCGCAACGCGTCGGCGTCTCGGGGGCGCAGCAGTGCCGGCGGCATCGGGGGTCACCCACTTTCGGGGGTAGTGCAGCGGTAAGTGTGACCTAGATCCTATTGGCTATGTCGAACAGCCTTACGGCGAACAGCCCTACCTCGAACAGCCCTACCTCGAACAGCCCTACGTCGAATACGGCGAGCTACCGCACCGCCCGTGACCAGTTGGTCGCCACGATCGCCGACTACGACACGGCGCTCGCGACGTTCGAGTGGCCCAGGTTGAGCGGGGCGTTCAACTGGGCCACCGACTGGTTCGACGTGATCGCGGGTCGGAGTTGCTCCGGCGGCGGCATCCGATACAGCAACGACCGCACGGCGCTGTGGATCGTCGAGCAGGACGGTTCCGAGCAGAAGGTGTCGTTCGCGCAGATGGCGCAGCGTTCCGACCAGGTGGCGACCTGGCTGCGCGGCCTCGGTGTTGGCAAGGGGGACCGGGTCATCTTGATGCTGGGTAACCAGGTCGAATTGTGGGAGTCGATGTTGGCGGTGGCCAAGCTCGGCGCGGTGATCATGCCCACCACTGGCGCGCTCGGGCCCGACGATGTCGCCGACCGCATCGAGCGCGGACGGGCCCGCTTCGTCATCGCCAACGCTTCGGATGCCGCCAAGTTCGTCGGCGTCGACGCCGAGTTCACCGGTATCGCGGTCGGCGATGCTGGCAGTGATGTTGCCGGCTGGCAGGCCTACCGCGACGCCGCCGCCGTCGAGCCGGCCGGCCCGTTCGATCCTGGCACCGTTGTCGGCGACCCGCTGCTGATCTACTTCACTTCGGGCACCACCAGCAAACCCAAGCTTGTGGAGCATTCCCAGATCAGCTACCCCGTTGGGCACATGTCCACGATGGCCTGGATCGGGGTGCGCCCCGGCGACGTACACCTGGCGATCAGCTCGCCGGGCTGGGCCAAACACGCCTGGAGCTGCTTTTTCGCGCCCTGGATCGCTGAGGCGACCATCTTCGTCTACAACTACGCGCGGTTCGACGCCGCGGCGCTGCTGGCCCAGATTCGCCGGGCCGGGGTCAGCACGTTCTGCGCCCCGCCGACCGTGTGGCGCATGCTGATCCAGGCCGATCTGGGGGACCGGCCGGGTGAGCTGCGCGAGATCCTCGGCGCCGGCGAACCCCTCAACCCGGACGTCATAGCCCAGGTCGAGCGGGCGTGGGGTTTGACGATCCGCGACGGGTTCGGCCAGACCGAAACCACGCTGCAGATCGGCAACACCCCGGGCCAGCCGGTGAAGGCCGGCTCGATGGGGCGCCCGATGCCCGGCGTGCCTGTCGCGCTGATCGATCCGGTGACCGGCGAACCCGCCGAGGAGGGGGAGATCTGCCTGGATCTCTCTGCGACCCCGCTGAACCTGATGACCGGCTACCTCGACGACGAAACCCGCAACGCGCTGGTGATGCGCGACGGCTACTACCACACCGGGGATGTGGCCAGCCGTGACGAGGACGGCTACATCACCTACATCGGCCGGACCGACGACGTGTTCAAGTCCTCGGACTACAAGGTCTCACCGTTCGAGTTGGAGAGCGTGCTGATCGAGCATCCTGCCGTCGTCGAAGCCGCCGTGGTGCCCCAGCCCGACGATGTGCGGCTGGCGGTGCCCAAGGCGTACGTGGCGCTGGCCGACGGTTGGCCCGCCGACGCCGACACCGCGCGCGAGATTCTGCTGCACAGCCGCGAACACCTGGCGCCCTACCTGAAGGTGCGCCGCGTCGAATTCGCCGAGCTGCCGAAGACGACCTCAGGCAAGATCCGCCGCGTCGACCTGCGCCGGCGCGAGGAGGACGCCCACCGCGCCGGCACAACTTTGGACACCGAGTACCGCTACGAGGAGTTGCTGGGATAAGCCGGGCCCTCGTGCGGCGCCACAAACACCTGGGACCACTGCGCGTGGCCGGGTTTACCCGCGGGCCTTCGGCAGCACCTCGCGGCCCAACAGTTGCACCTGTTCGAGTACTTGCGAGTTCTCCATGCCGTGGTCGCCCGGCCTGAACACGAAATTGGTTACGCCGCAATCACGCAAGACTCCGATGTCGTCGATGACCTGGTCGATGCCTCCGGTCAGCGGTAGGCGCTGCGCGTCATCGACGCTGTCTGTCCCGACTGTGCCGAACATGGAACTGTAGGACAGTGTCGGGCGTGGCCGGTTAGCTTTCTCGGCTAGCTGCGAGAGTTCGGCCGCGCACGTGCGATATTCCTCGGGCGTCAGGGTCAGCGGCTGCCATCCGTCGCCGATCGTTGCTGCGCGGCGTATCGCTGCCGGCGAGCTTCCGCCCACCCATATCGGAGGATGTGGCCGCTGCACAGGCTTGGGACCCAAACTTTGCGTAGTCAGGCGGTAGTGCTCGCCGACGAAGTCGATGGGTCCGTCGGCCCACACTGCCTTCCACACGGCCAGATACTCATCGGTGATAGCCCCGCGGCGGCGGTAATCGACCTGCAGGGCTTCATATTCGGCCTGATCACCGCCCACTCCGACACCGACGATCAGTCGGCCGCCACTGACGATATCGAGGGTGGCCAGGGCTTTCGCCGCAGCGACCGGATTGCGATAGGGAACGATCAGCACGTCGGTCCCTAGCGTGAGGTTGGGGACCGTTGCGGCCAGACCGGCCAGCAGGGTCGGTGCGTCATACCAGGTGTGGGGATGGTGAGGAGGTGGACCGACGACCAGATGGTCGCCGATCCACAGCCCGTCGAAGCCGGCAGTCTGCACGGTTGCAGCGAAGGCAACGACGTCGGTGTAGTCGAGTTGGTGCTCGTAAAACGGTAGTGCCACCCCGAACGTGGTTCGTTTCGCAGGTGCTGCCGTCGGTGTTTTCGACGGATCTGGCGGAGTCATCGTGAATGCGGTCCTTTCTCGCCGGCATGCAACGGATCTGTCGTGCAGCTGTACACCTGTGAAGACAGGAGGCGCGATGGCGGGGTGTTCACCTGCGCGCCGCCGACAGTGGGTGCGATCCGAGCGCTGCTACTCAGAGTCGACTGTGACTGGCGGGCTGGGGTCGTAGCTCAGCGAAAGCCGGTGAAGAAGGCGCTCACGTCATCGACGAACAGCGCGGGTTGCTCGAAGGCGGCGAAGTGTCCGCCGCGCGGCATTGTGGTCCATCGGGTGATGGTGTAGTTGTCTTCGCACCAGTGCCGCGGCGTGCGCAGGATCTCTTTGGGAAACGCCGCGACCCCGGTGGGGAGCAGCACCCGGCCGTCGCCGCGTCCGAACGTGCCGAAACTCTCCCAGTACAGTCGGGCCGAGGACGCACCGGAGGCGGTGGCCCAATACAGCATCACGTTGTCGAGCAGTTCGTCTTTGCTCAGCACGTTTTCGGGGTGGCCGTCGCAGTCCGTCCAGGAAAAGAACTTCTCGACGATCCAGGCCAGCTGAGCGACCGGGGAGTCGACCAGCCCGTAGCCCAGCGTCTGTGGGCGGGTGGCCTGTTGTTTGGAGTACCCGGAATCCCATTGCCGGTAGTGGGCCAGTCGTTCCAGGGCTGCGGCTTCTTCGGGGTTCGGTGTGCGTAGATCCTTTGGAGGGCGCCCGAACGGCATGTTGGTGTGGATGGCCAAGCAGTGCCGCTGGTTACGCCCGATCTGGGTGGTCACCGCGGCGCCCCAGTCGCCACCCTGGGCGCCGTAGCGCCGGTATCCGAGCCGGACCATCAGGTCGTCCCAGGCCTCGGCGATACGTTCGACACCCCAGCCGGTGGTGGTGGGTTTCCCGGAGAATCCGAATCCGGGCAGCGACGGGCACACCACGTGGAACCCGGCGGCGGTCAGTGGCTCGATCACTTTGTGGAACTCGACGATCGATCCCGGCCAGCCGTGGGTGATCAGCAGTGGAAACGCGTCGGCGTTCTCGCTGCGTTGGTGGATGAAGTGGATGGGCAGGCCGTCGATCTCGGTGACGAACTGGTCGAATCTGTTTAGCGCGGCTTCTCTTGCCCGCCAATCGTATTCGTTGGCCCAGTATTCGGTGAGCTCTCGGGTGTAGGCCAGTGGGATGCCCTGGCTCCAGTCGTCGACGCATTCGGCCTCGGGCCACCGGGTGCGGGCAAGTCGCTCGCCCAGGTCGATGAGATCAGCATTGGGAATGTTGATGCGAAACGGCTGGATGGGGGCCATGCCACATCCTGGCACACGCGATTCGGCGGGTTTTGCGGTCGCCGACGGTGACGATCCGCGCCGAAATCGCCAGCGAGCTGTGATGGGATCAGGTGGTGACAGACCCAGACCCAGACTCAGACCCAGACCCAGACGCACAGTCGGCCCCGGCCATCCTCGCCCAAGGGATCACCATGAGCGGACCGTGGGGGCCGGTCTACGGTCCGGTCGACCTGCAGGTCGAGATGGGCGGGGTGACGGTCCTGGTGTGCCCCGCAGGTTCCGGACGCACCGCATTGCTGATGACGCTGGCCGGCCGGATGCGTCCGGAGTCCGGCGAGCTTTCCGTATTCGGCCGGTCCCGTGCCCGCGACATCTTCGCTCACGCCGCGCTAGCCGGCATCGACGAACTCGACACCGTCGCCGAATCGGTCACCGTACGCGATCTGATCACCGAGCAGCTGCGCTGGGACGCGAACTGGTACAAACTGATCCGCCGCGCGGACGAGGCAGACCTGGCCAGGGTGTGCGGACCGGTGTTCGGTGAGCTGCCGCTGCCCCCGTTGACCGAGTACGTCGAGGAACTCAGTGAACTCGACGGCCTACTGCTGCGCATCGCGCTGGCCAACACCGCCAAGCCGCCGCTGCTGATCGTCGGAAGTCTGGAACAGGTCACCAGTGACCACAATCGTGCGCTGCTCGTAGCCCGGCTCATCGAACTCGGCCGCGACCAGACCGTGGTCACCGCCAGCGTCAACGGCGTCACCGGCGAATCGGTGAGCCAGACACGCCAGATCGAGGTACAGAACGCGTCACGGGCCGAGCTTGCCCGCGCACAGAGAGGCGGCAAGTAGTCATGCTGGCTGGGATGTCGCTGGGCACCGACCTCAAGCGGTACTCGCGCGGTCTGATGCCGCGGATCGCGCTGATCACCATCATCGTGATGCCGCTGCTGTACGGCGCGATGTATCTGTGGGCGTTCTGGAATCCGTTCGACGAGGTGAACAAGGTTCCGGTGGCGTTGGTCAACGAAGACACCGGCGCGCAGGTGCAAGGCAAGCCGCTGCGCGCGGGAGACCAGGTGGCGCAGGCGCTGATGGACTCCGGTCAGCTCGACTTGACCGAGATGTCGGCCGACGCCGCGGCCAAAGGGGTCGCCGACGGCGACTACTACTTCTCGATCACCCTGCCGGCGGATTTCAGCCGGAACATCGCCTCACCGTCGGGTGCAGATCCGCAACAGGCCCAGCTGAAATTCACCTTCAACGACGCCAACAACTACCTTGCGTCGGTGATCGGGCAAAACGCTGCCCGCGAAGTGCTCAACGAGGTCAACGCCAAGATCGGCGAACAGAGCATCGGCACTGTCTTGACCGGGTTGACCGACGCAGGGCAGGGGCTCGACCAGGCCGCGGACGGAGCCCAACAACTCGCTACCGGGCTGACCAGCGCCAACGACGGAGCGCAGCGGCTCGCTGATGGCGCGCATGCGCTGTCGTCCGGCCTGGACACCGCCAGTGCCGGCTCGGCGCAGCTCGCGGCGGGAACCCGCAAGCTTGCCGGTGCGATCGACACCGCGACCGACCCGCTGCTGGAGGTGCTTGATCGGGTGGGCGGGCTGAGCCTGGATCCGGCCGAGGTCGCGATTGCCGCCCAGCACCTGTCCGGGGCGGTGCGCTCGACCACCGACCGCATCGCCGCACTCAACGTCAACAGCGCCCAGGCCGCCGCGATTGTCGACCAGGCTGTGGGTTTTTTGCAGACCAACCCCGACCCGGCAGTTCGTGACGCGGGCCACGCGCTGGCCGGGGCGCAGCGCTTGTTGCGTGCGCAGGGCATCGACCCCACCACTGACGACGGGCTTATCCGGTTGCGGGACAGCGCGTCCAAGCTGGAACACGAACTCGGCGACCCCAACAGTTCACTTCGGGTCTTTTTGGCGAGGGCGCTCGATGGTGGCCTGCGCTCCGACATCGCCGAACTGCGTGACGGGGTCGATGAGCTGAATTCGGGTGCCCAACGGCTCAGCACCGGCTTGGTGCAGTTGGCCTCCGGTGGCTCTGCACTCTCAGCTGGGGCGAGTGAACTCGCCGACGGCACCGACCGCCTTCAGGCCGGCAGCCAGGAGCTTGCCGGCAAGCTGCGGGAGGGCACCACGCTGATTCCGTCGTGGACGCCGCAGCAGCGCACCGACGTGGCCCGGACCATGTCGGCTCCGGTGAGCCTGGACGTGGTCACCAACAACCCTGCGGCGACGTTCGGCACCGGGTTCGCCCCGTTCTTCATGCCGCTGGCACTGTTCATTGGCGCACTGATCACCTGGATGTTGTTGACACCGTTGCAGTCCCGTCCGATCGTCAATGGGCTCGGAGCGCTGCGGGTGGTGCTGGCGTCCTATTGGCCCGGACTGTTGGTCGCGGTGTGCCAGGTGGTGGTGATGTATGCGGTGGTGCACTTCGGTGTCGGACTTGATGCCAAGTACCCGCTGGCCACTATGGCGTTTCTGATCCTGGTCGCGGGGGTCTTCCTGGCGATGATCCAGGCGTTCAACGCGGTGTTCGGGGTGGCCGTGGGCCGGGTGGTCACGTTGGCGTTCCTGATGCTGCAGCTCGTCTCGGCGGGCGGGATCTATCCGGTCGAGACCACCGCCAAACCGTTCCAGATCATCCACCCCTTCGACCCGATGACGTACGCTGTCAACGGTTTACGGCAGTTGACGGTCGGCGGCATCGACGAACGCCTGTGGATCGCCCTCGCGGTGCTGACCGGGCTGCTGCTGGTGTCGCTGGCGGCCAGCGCGTGGGCGGCCCGCCGCAACCGCCAGTACACGATGGAGCAACTTCACCCCCCGATTGAGGTATGACCGATGGTCGATGAGGAGCGCGGTAACTGGCGTCTGCGCGATTTCGCCGCAACCGCGGGGTTGCTGATCGCCCAGGCGGTGTTGTGGCGGGCCACGCTGGACATGACCCGATCCGCGCCGACGTTGCTGCCCAACCTCGGGCTGTATCTGTTGCTCGCCACCATTGCGGTCGCCGTGGTCGTGATGGCACGTCAGCGGCCCGGGCTGCGGATCGCAATCGGTGGGTGCGTGCTACAGCTTCTGCTCATCCTTATGGGGGTTTCGGCGTAGTCGGTCCAACGGCCCGCGCACACCAAACCCACGGCGAAGCTTCGTGGCGAGGCCCTATGGCGAACCTTCACACTGAACCGCCACACCGAAACCCCACACCGGAATCGCTCAGGGCAAGCCGATGCGTCGGTAGCGCTGCAAGCGGGCGGCCAGCCGCTTCTCGGCGGGAGCCGCCCGCAACAGGTGCAGCTCGTTGGCGATGCTCGCCGCCAGCCGACAGGTGAACGCCTTCGGTTCGTCAGCGGCGTCCGGATGTTCGGGCACGATCGCATCCACGATTCCACGGCTGAGCAGGTCCGCCGACCGGATGCCTTGCGCGGCAGCCAGTTGCGGGGCGTGCTCGACGTCGCGATACACGATCGCGCTGGCCCCCTCGGGCGGTAACGGAGCAAGCCAACCGTGCAGTGCGGCCAGCACCCGATCGGCGGGCACCATCGCCAGCGCCGGGCCGCCGCTGCCCTGACCCAGCAGCACCGACACCGTCGGGGTGTCCAGCGTGACCAACTCGGCCAGACAGTGCGCAATCTCGCCGGCCAGCCCGCCCTGCTCGGCCTCCGTCGACAGCGCCGGACCCGCGGTGTCGATGACGAGCACCAGCGGCAACTGCAACCCGGCCGCCAGCGCCATCCCGCGGCGGGCCTCACGCAGCGCCGCGGGCCCCACCAAGCCTCCCGCCGCCCGCTGTTGGCCGACCACGACGGCCGGCTGACCGCCGAAGCGCGCCAGCGCCAGCAGCGTCGCCGCCGCGGCCTCGCCGGCCCCGGTTCCCGACAGCAGCACCCGATCGGTTGCGCCATGTCGCAGCAGATGGCCGATGCCCGGCCGGTCGGGGCGCCGCGAAGCCTCCACCGACTCCCACGCCGGGATGTCGGGCAACGGCTCACCGGCAGGCAGCGCAGGCGGTTGGCCGGGGGGATCGCAGATCACCCGCAGCGCGCGATCCAACGTCGAGCGCAGCACCGCAAGCGGCACCACCGCGTCGACGACACCGTGACGCTGCAGGTTCTCCGCGGTCTGCACACCCGACGGGAACGGCTCGCCGTAAAGGTGCTCGTAGACCCGCGGGCCCAGGAAACCGATCAGCGCGCCGGGTTCGGCAGTGGTGACATGCCCCAGCGAACCCCACGACGCGAACACCCCGCCGGTGGTCGGATGGCGCAGATACACCAGGTACGGCAGGTGCGCTTTCTTGTGCAGCTCGACCGCGGCCGCGATCTTGACCATCTGCAGGAACGCGACCGTCCCTTCCTGCATCCGGGTGCCCCCCGAACTCGGCGATGCCAGCAGCGGCAACCCCTCGGCGGTGGCCCGGTATACAGCCGCGATGATCCGTTCGGCGGCCGCGACCCCGATCGATCCGGCCAGGAAATCGAACTCGCACGCGACCAGCGCAACCCTGCGCCCGCACACCCGGCCCTCGCCGGTCAGCACGGCTTCATCGAGGCCGGTTCGCGCGGCCGCGCCGTCCAATTCCCTGCGATAGGCCGGTGACGTGGCGACCTGAAGCGGTGGATCGTCCCAGCTGATGAACGATTCGTCGTCGAGCAACGCGTTGCGCAGCGCAAGGGCACTGATCCGGCTCACAGGAAAAGGCTATATAGGCTGGTGTCCATGATTGGAGTGACCCGCGACGGCCAGGTGATGACCCTGGAGATGCAGCGCCCAGAGCGGCGCAACGCGCTGAACGCCGAGCTGGTCGACGGCCTGCGCGAAGCGATCGAAAAGGCGGCCGCCGACGACGTCCGGGCGATCGTGCTGACCGGCGCCGGTCACGTGTTCAGCTCGGGTGCCGACCTGTCCGGCGGCCAGGGCGTCGCCGACGAGCTGCCTGACAAGGCCAAGGCGCTGAACCTGGCGATCGATGCCGCGCCGGTCCCCGTGATCGGCGCGATCAACGGTCCGGCGATCGGGGCAGGTGTCATCCTGTCGATGATCTGCGACCTGCGCGTCGTGGCCCCTGAGGCATATTTCCAGTTCCCGGTCGCCAAGTACGGCCTCGCGTTGGACAACTGGAGCATCCGGCGGTTGACCTCGCTGGTCGGTGCGGGGCGCGCGCGGGGCATGCTGCTGGCCGCCGAGCGGCTCACCTCCGACGTCGCGTTGCAAACCGGAATGGCCAACAGGATCGGCACCCTGGCCGATGCCCAGGCGTGGGCTCAGGAAATCGCTGGGTTCGCCCCGCTGGCGCTGCAGCACGCCAAACGGGTACTCAACGACGACGGCGCCTACGAAGAGCCGTGGCCCGCGCACCAGGAACTGTTCGACCGCGCATGGTCCAGCCAGGACATCGTCGAGGCCCAGGTGGCGCGCATCGAGAAACGGGTTCCGAAATTCCGGGGGGCTTGAGGATGCTGCGGGCCGCACTGCGCTTCGGAATCGGCGCGGCCTCGCTGATGGCCGGAAGCTGGGTGCTGCGCGCGCTGCAGGGAACTCCTGCCTCGCTGGGTGCTGCCCCCGCCGAAATCGCACCGGTGGCGCGCCGCTCGCCACATTTCCGACATGGGAAGTTCGTCAACCTCGAACCGCCGTCGGAAATCACGATCGACCGCGAGGTGAAACGGGCACTGCTGCGCGATATGGCCAACGCCGGCTCGCACGGAAAACCGGCCGGTCCGATTCCGTTGGCCGACCCGCCGCCCGCAGACGAGCCGCCCGCGCTGGCCGCCGCCCACTGGTTCGGACACTCCAGCGTGTTGATCGAGATCGACGGCTACCGGGTGCTCGCCGACCCGGTGTGGAGCCGGCGCTGCTCACCGTCGCGGACGGTCGGGCCGCAACGCCTGCACGAAATGCCGGTGCCGCTGGAGGTGCTACCGGCAGTTGACGCGGTACTGATCAGCCACGACCACTACGACCACCTCGACATTGACACGATCATGTCGCTGGTTCGCACTCAACGCGCCCCCTTCCTGGTGCCGTTGGGCATTGGTGCCCACCTACGCAAGTGGGGGGTTCCGGAGGATCGGATCGTCGAACTCGACTGGCACGAATCGCATCGGATCGACAACCTGACGTTGGTGTGCACCCCGGCCCGGCACTTTTCCGGCAGGCTGTTCACCCGCGACACCACACTGTGGGCGTCCTGGGTCGTCGCCGGTCCCACCCGGCGCGCGTTTTTCGGCGGAGACACCGGCTACACCAAGAGCTTCACCGAGATCGGGGCCGAGCATGGCCCGTTCGACCTGACCCTGCTTCCGATCGGCGCCTACCACCCGGCGTTCGCCGACATCCACATGAACCCGGAGGAGGCGGTGCGCGCCCATCGGGACCTGACCGACGTCGACGCCAGCCTGATGGTTCCAATCCACTGGGCGACGTTTCGGCTGGCGCCACACCCGTGGGCCGAGCCTGCCGACCGACTGCTCAATGCCGCCGAGGCTGAACGCGTGCGGATCGCGGTGCCGATCCCGGGGCAGCGGGTAGACCCGGAGTCGACATTCGAACCCTGGTGGCGGATGTGACGCACGCTGACGCGCTACGGTTTCGTGCATGAACCCACCGGCGCGGGTGGCCGCGTTCGCACTACTAGTCAGTCTTGTCGGCGGCTGCGCCGCTAATGGAACCGAGTCGAGCGAGGCGCCGACGAGCACGTCGACGTCGGCCGCACAGCCGCCGAGCAGTCAGGCCGCCGAGCTGCCGCCGCCGCTGGTGCCGGCGATGCCGCTGCCCGAGAACGCGGTGGCCAACGCCGTGGCGGCACTGGACGGCATGGCAGAGAAAATGATGGCCGAATCCGGTATTCCCGGCATGGCCGTCGCGGTCGTGCACGGCGGCGAAACTGTCTACGCCAAGGGGTTCGGCGTGAAGAACGTCGAGTTGCCCGACAACGACGACAACAGGGTCGACCCCGACACCGTCTTCCAGCTGGCATCGCTGTCCAAACCGATCGGGTCGACCGTGGTCGCCCACGAGGTCGGCGAGGGCACGGTCAGCTGGGACACCCCGGTGGTGTCCCAGCTGCCCTGGTTCGCGCTGTCTGACCCGGCGGCCACCCAGATGGTCACCGTGGGCGACCTGTACTCGCACCGTTCCGGGCTGCCCGACCACGCCGGCGACCTGCTCGAGGACCTGGGCTACGACCGGCGCACCGTGCTGGAGAAACTGCGCGAGTATCCGCTCAACCCGTTCCGGATCTCCTACGCCTACACCAACTTCGGGCTCACCGCGGCCGCCGAGGCGGTTGCGGCGGCCGCCGGCGAACCCTGGGAGGACCTCAGCCAGCGGGTGCTCTATGACCCGCTGGGGATGTCGTCGACGAGCTCGCGGTTCGACGACTACGTCGGCCGGCCCAACCGGGCAGTCGGTCATATTCGCATCGACGACGAGTACAAACCCGAGTACGTGCGCGACCCGCAGCAGCAGTCCCCGGCCGGTGGGGTCAGTGGCTCGGCCAGCGACCTGACACATTGGATGGCTATGCTGCTGGCCGACGGCAGCTACCAGGGTGAGCAGGTCGTCGATCCCCAGGCACTGTTGCCGGCGGTGACCCCGCAAGTGGTGTCGGACCGGGCGAGTGAACCCGCGATGCGCTCGGGGTTCTACGGATACGGATTCAACGTCGGCACGACGTCGTCGGCGCGCATGTCGATCAGTCACTCGGGTGCTTTCGAGCTCGGCGCGGGCGCCAACTTCCTCATGTTGCCGGCCGCCGACGTCGCGATCGTCGCGTTGACCAACGCGACGCCGACCGGAGTTCCCGAGGCTCTCAACGCGCAGTTCGCCGACTTGGTCCAGTTCGGTGAGATCCGTGAAGATTGGTGGCCGCTGTACAGCGGTGCGTTCGCTGAGATGGACAAGCCGGTCGGGTCGCTCGTCGGCAAGGAGCCGCCGGCCGATCCGGCTCCGGCCGCGCCGCTGGAGAGCTACGTCGGCCAGTACTCCAACACCTTCTGGGGCCCCGCCCGGGTCAGCCAGACCGAAGAGGGGCTGCAGCTGGCACTCGGACCGGATTTCGAGGTGCCGTTGAAGCACTGGGACGGCAACGTCTTCACGTTCTCCTTCGTCGCCGAAAACGCCCCGCCCGGCACTATCTCCACGGCGACTTTCGACGGCGACTGGCTGACACTGGAATACTTCAACCACGACGGGAAGGGAACGTTCACCCGTTGACCGCGTCACTTGCCGGGGGGCTCTCCGAGGATGAGGTTGCTGCGCGGGTAGCCGACGGCAAAACCAACGACGTCCCGACCCGCGCGGCCCGCAGCGTCTCCGACATCATCCGTGGCAACGTCTTCACCCGCATCAACGCCATCTTGGGTGTCCTGCTGATCATCGTGCTGTCCACCGGATCGGTGATCAACGGCGCGTTCGGCCTGCTCATCATCGCCAACAGCGCCGTCGGCATCATCCAGGAGCTACGCGCCAAGCAGACGCTCGACCGGCTGGCCATCGTCAGCCAGACCAAACCGTTGGTGCGGCGGCGTACGGCCGCCGGATCGGTGTCGAGCCCCCTGGCCCCCAACGAGGTGGTGCTCGACGACGTCATCGAACTGGGACCCGGCGACCAAATTGTCGTCGACGGCGAAATCCTCGAGGAAGCCAACCTCGAGATCGACGAATCGCTGCTGACCGGCGAGGCCGACCCGATCGCCAAGGACGCCGGCGATGCGGTGATGTCGGGCAGCTTCGTCGTCGCGGGCACGGGCGCCTACCGGGCCACCAAGGTCGGTCGGGAAGCCTATGCCGCCAAACTCGCCGAGGAAGCCAGCAAGTTCACGCTGGTCCATTCCGAACTGCGCAACGGCATCAACAAGATCCTGCAGGTCATCACCTATCTGTTGATCCCGGCCGGAGCGCTGACCATTTACACCCAGCTGTTCACGACCAACGCGGGCTGGCGCGAATCGGTGCTGCGGATGGTCGGTGCACTGGTCCCGATGGTGCCCGAAGGTTTGGTGCTGATGACCTCGATCGCGTTCGCGGTCGGGGTAGTCCGGCTGGGCCGGCGGCAATGCCTGGTCAACGAGCTTCCGGCGATCGAGGGGCTGGCCCGGGTCGACGTCGTGTGCGCCGACAAGACGGGAACGCTGACCGAAAACGGTATGCGTGTCAGTGACGTCACTGACGCCGGTCACGTCGGTGAAGTCGGTGACGTAGGGCGCGCCGCACCCGGCCGGACTGAACCCGACGGGGCGCAGCGAAGCCGGCGAGGAATCGCCGCGGCAGCCGACGTGCTGGCGCAGTTGGCCGCCGACGATCCCCGGCCGAACGCCAGCATGGCCGCGATCGCGGAGGCATACAAGCTGCCGCCGGGGTGGACGGCGAGTGCCACGGCGCCGTTCAAGTCGGCCACCAAGTGGAGCGGCACATCGTATGGCGAGCACGGCAACTGGGTGATCGGAGCCCCTGACGTCCTGCTCGAGCCCGGCTCCGCGGTGGCTGACGAGGCCGAGCGGATCGGTGCCCAGGGACTGCGGGTGCTGCTGCTGGGCTCGTCGGACCTCCCGGTCGACGCCCCGACGGCTCCGGGCCGGGTCACGCCGGTGGCGCTGGTGGTGCTCGAACAGCGGGTGCGCCCCGATGCCCGCGAGACTTTGGATTTCTTCGCCGCGCAGAAGGTCTCGATCAAGGTGATCTCGGGTGACAACGCCGTGTCGGTGGGGGCGGTGGCCGGGTCGTTGGGTCTCGAAGGTGAGGCTGTCGATGCGCGGGGACTGCCGGAACAGGCCGATCGTCTTGCCGACGCGCTTGAGCAGTACACCACGTTCGGGCGGGTGCGCCCCGACCAGAAGCGTGCCATGGTGCATGCGTTGCAGTCGCGGGGGCACACGGTGGCGATGACCGGCGACGGGGTCAACGACGTGTTGGCTCTCAAGGACGCCGACATCGGCGTCGCGATGGGGTCGGGCAGTTCCGCGTCGCGCGCCGTCGCGCAGATCGTGTTGCTGGACAACAAGTTCGCCACCCTGCCCTATGTGGTCGGCGAAGGCCGGCGAGTGATCGGCAACATTGAACGCGTCTCCAACCTGTTCCTGACCAAGACGGTGTACTCGGTGCTGCTGGCGATCCTGGTCGGGTTGGCCGGGTTGTCGGCCAAGCTGTTCGGGTCTGATCCGCTGTTGTTCCCGTTTCAGCCCATCCACATCACCATCGCGGCGTGGTTCACCATCGGTATCCCGGCCTTCATCCTGTCGCTGGCGCCCAATAACGAACGCGCCCGTCCCGGGTTCGTCCGTCGGGTGATGACCGCCGCACTGCCGTCGGGGCTCGTTGTCGGCGCGGTCACGTTCACGTCCTACCTGCTGGCCTACGAGGGCCGCGTCGCCACCGAGATCGAGCAGACCCAGGCGTCTACCGCTGCGCTGATCACGTTGCTGGTGTCGGCGCTGTGGGTGCTGGCCGTGGTGGCCCGGCCCTACGAGTGGTGGAGGGTCGCGCTGGTCGTCGTCTCGGGGCTGGCCTACGTCGTCATCTTCTCCATTCCGGCGGCGCGTGAGCTATTCATCCTCGATCCGTCCAACGTTGCGATCACCACGAAGGCACTGGGCCTCGGGCTGCTCGGTGCGATTGCCGTCGAAGCGATCTGGTGGGTTCAGGGTGCCATTTTGGGTGAACAACGCAGGTTGTGGCGTGTGCGTGAGCGGTAATGTGAGGGCATGGGTTTTCTGGACAAAGCGAAAGATCTGCTCGCCAAGAACTCCGACAAAGTAGACACCGCGATCGACAAGGCCGGTGACCTCGTCGACAAGAAGACACAGGGCAAATACGCCTCGACGGTGGACAAAGTCCAGGACGCTGCCAAGAAGGCGGTCAGGGACAACGCGGCTGGTGGCGGCGATTCCGGCGCTTCGGGTGACCAACCGCCGACTCAGCAGCCCCCGTCGGGGCCGCCCGGTTCGTAGGCTAACTTTTGTCGCATGGCCAAGCTGTCCGTGTCGGTCGACGTGCCGATGTCCCCCGAACGCGCCTGGGAGAGCGCGTCAGATCTGTCCCGCTACAAGGAGTGGCTGTCGATTCACCGGGTATGGCGTTCGACGTTGCCCGAGACGATCGAGAAAGGCACCACGCTGGACTCGATCGTCGAGGTCAAAGGCATGCTCAACCGGGTGCAGTGGACGGTGGTGCACTACAAGCCGCCGCAGGCGATGACACTGAACGGCAATGGCAAGGGCGGGGTCAAGGTCAAGCTGATCGGCAAGGTCAAACCGGCCGAAACTGACCCGGCGAGTTCCACGGTCACCTTCGACGTGCATCTCGGCGGGCCCGCGCTGTTCGGGCCGATCGGGATGGTGGTCGCGGGCGCGCTCAAAAGTGATATCCAGGAGTCGTTGAACCGCTTCAAGACCGTCTTTTCCTGACCCAGCTCGCCCTGACCCAGCTCGCCGTGACCGCGAGCAGACGCGAACTCGCACGCTGCGACGGCGTGTCCGGGCGACTTTGCGTCTGCTCGCGCCTCGGCCGGGCCGACGCTGCCTACCGTTGCGCCAGAGCGGCCACCGCCTCGACGATGCCGGTGTCACCAGAGATCACGTTGAACGTGCGGCCCGCGGTCCTCGGCGCGTCCAGCACGGCGACGAGCACTGCGGCGACATCAGCGCGCGCGATGGCGCCGTAGCCGGTGTCGGGGGCCGCGAAGACTCGTCCGGTGCCAGGGTCGTCGGTGAGCCGCCCCGGACGCACGACCGTGGCTGCCAGCGCGGCGCGCGACCGGATGGCTTCGTCGGCGGCGCCCTTGGCGCGAAGGTAGGCCACGAATACCGCGTCACCCGCATCCTCGGGTGCGGCAGCGTCGGCGGCGATGGCGGAGACCATCAGGTAGCGGCGCACCCCGGCCGCCTCCGCGGCGTCGGCCAACAGCACTGCGGCGTCGTGGTCGACGGTCTGTTTACGCGCTGCGCCGCTGCCGGGGCCGGCGCCAGCGGCGAAGACCACGGCGTCGGCGCCATGAAGGTGGGATGCCACGGCGTCGACGGTCGAGTTTTCGAGGTCCACCACCACCGGTTCGGCGCCCGCGGCGCGCAGGTCCTCGGCGTGGTCGGGGTTGCGGATCAGTCCGACGACCGAGTCGCCGCGGTCGGCCAGCAGCCGCTCGGTGATCAACGCGATCTTGCCGTGGCCACCGGCGATGACGACACGCATGTGCTACCTCCGTAACCGCCGGCGGATCAGTCTGTTGAACTCGACCGGCACACTGGCTGAAATTCCCTCGATACCGCCCACGTGTCTACCACTGCGAAGCCACCGGCGGTGTCGGCGGTGCCCGACCGAAATGCAGGGCGGTATCCGGGGCGCATCGGAGGGTGAGGCTCCCGGTGCTGGTTGGGCCAGCTGGGTTTGCTCGTGCTGACGTGAACGGCGGCAAGGTCACGCAGACCGGCCCTTCATTCGCTGACTATAGTCAACGAAACGAAGTGCTCAATCGGCTATTTCATGCTTCGAAGGGTCCGCGCCAGGAAGTCGTCGAGCATCGACTGCTGGACCGGCCAGCCGTGTGTTGTGGTCAGCAGCGCGTACAGGCCGAGCAGGAAGAACACCGCGCTGTTCGTCGGGTTCACCGCCGGATCGACCTGGCCGCGGAGCTGTGCCTGCTCGATCTCGCGAGCCACCTCGACGATCACCGGATGGGAGGCGCCCGCATCGGCGGGCGGACGGCTCGACGAAAAATGCAGAGCCAAAAAATCTTTGAACAGCACCGGACCCAACCGGCTCTCCAAGTCCATCACCAACCGCACTGCTTCGGCCAACGTCGCAGACAGGTCGTCCCGCGAACCGCGGAATCGTGCAAGCCCTCTGGCGATGCGCTCTTCCTCCCGCCGCTCGAGTTCCAGCAGCACATGCTCTTTGGTGGGGAAGTGGAAGAAAAACGTGCCGTGTGCGACGCCCGCGGCGGCGACGATCGCGGCGACGTCGGCGTCGGCGATGCCGGCTCGGGCGAACTCGGAGATCGCGGCGCCCATCAATCGTTCGCGGGTCTGGAGGCGTTTGGTCTCCCGAGCAGAGGGCTTGTCGGCGAAAGCCATTCAGGAACCCTATCGCCTGCCGGGCATCGCGACGCGGCCCACTTATTGACTTCAGTCAGGGTTGGAACGTTGAATGAGACATGCGCTCCGTGGTCCAGTTCTCCACCGGAAACGTCGGACAGCACTCACTGCGGGCCATCATCGGGCGCCCAGACCTGCAGTTGGTTGGTGTGCACGCGGCCAATCCCGCCAAGGTCGGGCGCGACGCCGCCCACCTGTGCGGGCTCACCGAACCGACCGGCATCCTGGCCACCGACAACATCGACGAACTGATCGCCCTCGAGCCGGACTGTGTCGTCTACACCGCGCTGGGGGAGACCCGGCCGATGGAAGCCATCGCGGAAATGTCGAAATTCCTCGCCGCCGGCATCGACGTCGTCGGGACCTCCATGGTGTGGCTGGTGGCGCCACGGCAGGCCGACGACTGGCTGAGGGTGCCCCTCGAACAGGCCTGCACTGCAGGAAACTCATCGCTGTTCGTCAACGGCATAGACCCCGGGTTCTCCTCCGACACCGCCGCGCACTCCGCGCTGAGCCTGGTGATCCGGGCCGAATCGGTGCATATCCAGGAGATCTTCGACTACGGCAACTACGACGACTTCGAATACACCGGCACGGCCATGGGATTCGGCACCACCCATGACGACCCGGTGCCCGTAGCGTTCCAGCCCGGCGTGATCGCCTCGATGTTCGGCGGGTTGGTACGCAACCTGGCCGAGCACCTAGCCGTCGAACTTGACGAAGTTCGGGAACGCTACGAGCCGTGGTACACCGACCAGCGCATCGAATGCACGATGACCACGGTGCAACCGGGAGGGTTGGCCGCGGTGCGGTTCGCCGCCGAAGGAGTGCGCGGCGGCGTGCCCATCATCACGGTGGAACACATCAACCGGTTGACGCCCGCCGCTGCGCCGGACTGGAAGTACCCGCCCGGCGGTCAGTCCGGCGTGCACACGGTTGTCGTGGAGGGTGAACCGCGGGTCGAGATGATCGCCCACCTATCGCACCCGGTGCTCGACGTCACCGAATCAGGATGTGTCTCGACGGCGGCGCGGGCGGTCAACGCCATCGACTGGGTGTGCCGCGCCCCGGCAGGGCTGATCTCGGTGGAAGACATCCCGCCAACGGAGATGATCCGCGGACTGATGTGGTGAGAGGCACGGGCGAACTCACTCGAACCGCGCGCGCAACTCCCTTTTGAGCACCTTGCCATAGCTGTTCTTCGGCAGCTCGTCGACGAACTCGTAGCGTTTGGGCCGCTTGAACCGGGCAATCCTATCCAGCAGATATCCGTCGAGGTCGGCCGCCGCAACCTCACCCACGATGAACGCCACGACGATTTCACCCCACTCCTGATCCGGGACGCCGACCACGCCTGCCTCCACCACACCGGGGTGTTCGAGCAAAACCTCTTCGACCTCGCGCGGGTAGATGTTGCTGCCCCCGCTGATCACCACGTCCTTCGACCGGTCCCGCAACGTCAGGAAACCCTGGGCGTCAAACGATCCCATATCTCCGGTGCGAAGCCAGCCGTCCTGCAGGGTGGCCGTGGTGGCCTCGGGGTTCTTCCAGTACCCCGACATCACCACGTCTCCACGGCAGACGATCTCACCGATCTCACCGATCTCGCCGACACCTGCCGGCGTGCCGTCCGTTCCGAGCACCGCGACGTCCACCCCGGAGCGCGCGTACCCCACCGAGCCGAGCACCGCGTCGGGTGCCCATCCGGCCCCGGCGGCCTGACTGGCGACGTGATCGCTGCGTCGCAGACCGGTGATCGTCATCGGTGCCTCACCCTGCCCGTACAGCTGGACGAAGATCGGCCCGAACGCCGCCATCGCCTTCTTGAGGTCGTCGACGTACATCGGCCCGCCCCCGTAGACGATCGTGGTGAGACTGGCCGGCCTGGGCCGCTCGGTCTTCACCAGCCGGGCCACCATCGTGGGCGCGAGAAATGCGCTGCAGCCGGGATGATGGGAACACAGATCGAGAAACTCCTCCGGGTCGAACGCGCCCGAGGCCGGCACCACCTGGCGCGCGCCCCGCAACACGTACGGTGGCACGTAGAGACCCGATCCGTGCGACATCGGGGCGCCGTGGATCAAGCTGCAATTGTGGTCGGGAGAATCGAAGTCGGCCAGATGTGACACCGTCATCGCCATCAGGTTGCGGTGCGAGAGCATTGCCCCCTTCGAGCGCCCGGTGGTTCCGCTGGTGTAGAACAGCCACGCCAGCACCGCTGGATCGGTTGCGCGCGGAACAGCCAGCATTTCAGTGGTGCAACGACTTTGGTACTCGGCTCCGCCGATCGTCTCGACCGGTGTCGACGTCACCGGCGCCAGCTGCGCTTCGATCTTCTGCGAGGCGAACACCCTGGCGGCATCGGCGTCGTCGAGGATCTGCTTCATCTCGCGTGGATGCAGCTTGTAGTTCAGCGGCACGAACACACACTCGGCCGCCCAGATCGCAAACATCAGCTCGACGATCTGGGGGCTGTTCTCGCTGGCCACCGCGATTCGGGCACCCGGGCCGAATTGGCCGAATGAGGCGGCCAATCGCAGCGCGCGCTCCCGAAGCTGCGCCCAGGTATGTACCTGGTGCTCACCGTGATACACCGCGCCCCGGCCACCGTATCGCGCGGCGGCCTGATCCAGCAGGGAGAACAGGTTCACTTCGTGCCGTTCTTCATCGTTGGCTCCTCGCCCGAGGGCTCGATCACCGCGCCACCCATTCGGAGTCCAGGGCGAATTCGGACAGATACTTCGTCGAGCTCCAGCCGCCGTCGACGACGATCGTCTGCCCGTTGATGAAGCTGCCGCCCTCCGAGCACAGAAACGCCACCGTCGAGGCGATATCCTCGACCCGGCCAAGCCGCTGATGAGGCGTCATTTCGGTGTTGATCTTGCGGAACCGCTCGTCCTCGAGCCGGTGAGCCACCATGGGCGTCAAAGTCACCCCGGGGGCCACCGCATTGCACCGGATGCCCGCAGCGCCGTATTGGCAGGCGATATGGGTGGTCAACGCGGTCAACCCGCCCTTGGCGGCCGAATAGGCGCCGCCGCGCAACCCGCCGACCACCGCGAACGTTGACGTCACGTTGATGATCGCCGAACCGGGCTGCATATGCCCGATCACGTCGCGCGCCAGGCGGAACGGCGCCCGCAGCATGATGCCGAGGAACCGGTCGAGGGTTTCGTCGTCGGTTTCGTGCAGCGGCTTAGGGCTGCCGATCCCGGCGTTGTTGATCAGGAAGTCGATCCGTCCCCAGCGCTGCAGAGCAGCCTCGACCACGCGCTTCGGGGCGTCGTCGCAGGTGAGGTCGACTGACAGGGTGGCGATTTCACCGGTGCCGGAGTCGGCGTTGCCAAGTTCGGCGAGTCGGTCGGGGTCGCGCCCGGTGCCGAGGACGGCCATGCCCTGCTGGGCGAGTGTGGTCGCGCAGCCGAACCCGATTCCACTGCTCGCGCCGGTGACGATTGCTACCTGCATGTCATGACTCCTGTGTCAGTTCGGCTTTGATGACGTGCTTGAGGACCTTGCCCGCATCGTTTTTGGGCAGCTCGTCGACGAGAAGGACTTGTTCGGGCACCTTGAACTTGGCTACGCCGTGGGTGACCAGGTATTCCTTGAGCTCGGCGACATCGGGGGCGGGGGATTCGGCGGCGACGATGACTGCGCAGGCCCGTTCACCCGTGCGCGCATCCGGAATGCCGACGACGGCGATCTCGGCGATGCGCGGGTGGGTGACGAGAATGTCCTCGACCTCCTTGGGGGAGATGTTCTCGCCGTTGCGGATGATGATGTCCTTGGCCCGGCCGGTGACGATCAGGTGACCGTCCTCGGTGAGACGGCCCAGGTCGCCGGTGCGGTAATAGCCCGACTCGTCGAACGCGTCGACGTCGTCCTCAGGGTGCAGGTATCCGGTGAACATTTGTGGCCCGCGGCAACGGATCTCACCGTCGACCAGCACGACCTCGGCGATACCCGGGCGCCCGTCGGTGTCCGCGGCGCGGTCGACATCGTCGAGCGACCCGACCGTGGTCACCGGAACCTCGGTGGATCCGTAGACCCGGCTGACCGCGGCCTTGTCCAGATACTCTGCTGCGCGGCGGATCAGCGACGGCGGCACCGACGCGCCCCCACAGATGAACACCTTCAGGTCGGGCAGGTGCGTGCCGGCGCGCTGAGCGGCCGCCAACAGACCATCGAGGAACGGGGTGGCGCCGGCCATGTGGGTGCATCGATGCTCAAGCATCAGCACCACGGCGGCATCGGGCTCCCAGCGTTGCATCAGCACGGCCTGGGTGCCCAGCAGCAGCGGGCACTCGAACGCGTAGATGGACCCGCCGATGTGCGCGATCGGGGACGCGACGAGGAATGTGTCACCCGGGTCGATCCTCCAATATCGGCCGAGCTGGGTGATCAGGGCGCGCAGCGAATTATGACTGTGTAGAACCCCTTTGGGGCGTCCCGTCGTGCCCGAGGTGTACAGAATCATTTGGGTATCGGAGGCATTGAGGTCGGGCAGTGTGCCGGTTGCGGGCTCGTCGAGAAGGTCGGCGAATGCGGTGTTGGCGCCGCACTCACCGCGCACCACGACGACCTCCGGCGGATCGGGCAGGGTTGCGGTGACCCGGTCGAGCATGTCGGCGAAGTCGCAGCCGGCGAACGACTGGGGGATGAAGATCGCGCGGCTGTTGGCGTCGGCCAGGATGAAAGACAGCTCACGTTCACGCAACGACGGCAGGATCGGGTTGACCACCATGCCGGCCAACGTGGCGCCGAAGTAGATGACGGCGGCCTCGTGCCAGTTGGGCACCGTGAACGACACGACGCTGCCCACCGGCATCCGCCGCGACAGTGCGTGTGCGAGGGCGCTGGCTTGGCTGAGCAGCTCAGCACAGGTCAGTGCGGTGTTGTTGTCGCGCACGAGGACCCGGTGCGGGGTGTCGCGGGCAGCCTGGCGTAGCGAGTCAGCCAGCGTGCCCGTCACTGGGTATCACGCACCCGACGCATCGTCATGGAGTGCCGGAACCTCGACGCCGGGTGGGTGTTGACGGTCACCTGGGCGACCTCACCGTCAGAGGTGGTGTAACTGCGCCGCATTTGCAGGGCCGCGGTGTTGGAGCCGATCTGCAGGCGTTCGGCGAGTTCGGAGTCGAGCACGACCGCCGAGATCTCCTGGTGGACCTCGACGATGCTGATTCCGAACAGATCCTCGATCAGCGGGAAGATCGGCCCGCTATGGCGTTGCAGCAGCCTGCCCGCTGCGGCGAAGTCGCGGTTGATGTAGTACTCGGTGCGGCAGACCGGCGCCGTGGCGTCGTCCATGCGCCGATATCCGGTGACCGCCAGCCATTCGGTCCCAGCCTGCAGGCCGGTGTGCTCGGCCAGGGCAGTGTCGACGGTGACCATCGTGTTGGTCTCGATGGCGAAGCGGGCGCCTTGTGCGAAGGCGAGTAGGTCGTCGATCGAGACGACGTCGTGGGCGTAGGAATTGGTGTTCGGCCGCGGCACCACCACCGTGCCGGCCCGGGGCTTGGAGGTGACCAGGTTGTCGTCACGAAGCCGACGCAGCGCTTCGCGAACCGTATATCGGCTCACCGCGAACCGATCACACAATTCGTGCTCGGTGGGTAGCTGTGAGCCGACCGGGTAGACGCCGTCGACAATTTCCTTGCGGAGGGCGCGTGCGACCTGCAGGTAGCGGTGGTCGCCGGTAGTGGTGGTCATACCCGTCGGACCGCCAGAACGCTGCCCTCGCCATCGGCCGAGACGTAGAGGGTGTCGTCGGAACCCGAGGTGACGCTCGCGAACGGCCCTTGCGGGCCGGAAAATGGCGGCATCCCTTTCAGCGGCTTGGGTTGGACTCCGGGGGGCGCGCCGACCGGCAGTCCTGTCGCGATAGTGTTGCGCGCCTTGGTGTTCAGGTCGAACTCGACGAGTTCCTTGGCGCCGGCGTCGACGATGTAGAGGCGGCCGTGGTGAACGTGGATGCCTTGTGGGCACTGCAGTCCGTCAACCACCGTGTCGGTCCCCTTGGGGGCTAGTCGAACCACCCGGCCCGCGCCGGACTCGGCGACCAGCGGCGCGCCGTTCGGGTCGATGTCGACACCGACGGGCTGCTGTAGTCCCGACGCCAGTGTCTGCACGGTGCCCGAACGTAGGCAGTGCACTTTTCCGGTGCCCAGTTCGGCGAACACGATTGCGCCGTCACCGCTCACCGCGACCCCGTAGAGCTGGTCGAAGTCCGTCGCCAGGAACTCGGTTTCACCCATTCCCGGTCGGTAACGGGCGATCTGGCCACCCGAGGTCGCGACGACGAATTCCCCGGCTCCGACAGCGGTGACTCCACGCACGAACCCCGGGTAGTCGGGCGAAAAGAGCATTCCGACGGTCTGCAGTGAGCCATCCGGGTTCACGGAATAGAAGAATGTTCCGTCGGCGACGTAGAGCCGACCGTTGGCCACCGTGAGATCCAGCGGCCAATTGAGGCCGCCGGGTAGTGCGGTGCTGACCTGGCAGTCGGGGGAGATCTCGGTGATCTCACCGGTGAAGTTCGATGCGAACAGCCGGTCGCCGACGAAGGTGAGGTTGTCCAGTCCTGGACTCAGCTGCGCGAGAACAGTTTTATTGCCGTTTCGGGGGTCGATGCGTAGTACCTGGCCGCTGGCAACCTGAGTCGACACCAGGTATCCGTCGGGGCCGAACTTGACGGAGTCGGGCACCCCGAGTTCGGTGGCAACGCACTGGGGTTGGCAAGGACCAGGTGTGTCTGGGTCGATGCGCCAGATCTCATTGGCGGTCATCACCGGGAAGTAGAGCAAGCCGTCGGGCCCGATTTCCATCGCGTTCGGGGAGGGCACGCTGTCCAACAGGATTCGCGGCTCGCCGCCATCGAGGGGCAGTTCCATCAGTCGGCCCCCGTCTCGGCACTCCCCGACGAACAGGCGGCCCTGGTGAATGGTGATGCCGTTCGCGGCAGGCAGGTCATCGCGCAGCAGTCGGGTGCGTCCGGTGGTGTCTCGGGCGCTGACCCGACCGTCCATCACCTCGGTGGCGAACATCGTGCCGTCGGGGCCGAAGGCGAGGTCATCGGGCGCAACGATGTCGCCGCCCTTGGCGCTGATGGTCTCGAGTTCCCCGGAGGCCAGGTCGAGTGCGCTGATCTGACTGCCGGTCACCTGGGCGATGTACACGCGCCCGTCAGGGCCGGTGCGCAGTCCGTTGGCGCCGAAGAGCCGGCTCGGTGCGGTCACCCTTGTCAGCTGCCAACCCTCGGCGGTGGAGGGGGTCTGTGCGGTGTACCGGGCATTCATGCGTTCGGACGTTAGCAAGCCATTTGTAGTCCAGACAATAGTGCCATTTTGTCAGCGAAATGAGCCTTGACGCTGATATAACCGCTGCGGAATAGTGTTCTTCAATATGCAGAACATGATTATTTGTCCGGACAATTGATATGGCTGGCGTGCTCTCGGTGAACCTGGAGGACCGTGTCGTGGTCGTGTCCGGCGCGGGTGGCGGCGGCATCGGCACTACGGTCACGCGCTTAGCCGCGGAGGCCGGCGCCACCGTGGTGGCGGTCTCGCGCTCCAAGGCCAACCTCGACCAGCACGTTGCCCCACTGTCCCGGCAGGGTCTGGCGGTGGTGCCCGTCGCCGCCGACGCGTCCACCGACGAGGGCGTCGCCACGGTCCTCGATACGGTGCGCACGACAGCCGAGGAGACCGGTTCGAAGCTCTACGGGCTGGTCAACATTGCCGGCGGGGCCGCGCCCGCCACCTGGATGCCGGCCACCCGCGTCACCCGTGCCGACTGGCGCGCGTTGTTCGCTGCAAACCTGGAGACCGCATTTTTCATGAGCCAGGCCGTCGCCGCCGAGATTCGGCGCAACGGTGATCCCGGATCGATCGTCTCGATCTCGTCGATCAGCGGGATGAACACCGCACCCTTCCACATCGCGTACGGGACGGCCAAGGCCGCGGTGGTGGCGATGACGCGCACCATGGCGGTGGAGCTGGCACTCGACGGCATCCGGGTCAACGCAGTCGCACCGGGGGTGACCGAGACAGCGGCGTCGGCCACCTACGTCGACGAAGATCCGCAGCGCGACCGCACCGCCATCGCGATGGGCCGGCGTGGCACGCCGGAGGAGCAGGCCGGTGCCATCGTGTTCCTGCTCTCGGATCTGTCCAGCTACATCACCGGCCAAACTCTGCTCGTCGACGGTGGCCTGAACTTGAAGTGGACGCACCTGGGCGCCGACAACACGTCGCTGTTCCTCAAGGACGAGTCTTTCCGTGCAGCCATCCAGCGGAGGGATTGACCATGTGGACGTTTGCGACAACCGGATTTCGTCCGGCGATGAACACAGCGGCGAAAAGCTGATTCTGAGCCGATCGAGGAAGTGAGAAATACGATGACCCACACCGAATCTGACCTCGACGCTGCAATCGAGCGTGACGCCCCACCGGATGACTCTACGGGCATGATCGCCGAAGATCTGTCCGAGCCGACGACGATCCCGGTCGAGGCCTACATCTCCGAAGACTATGCGCGCGCTGAACGAGACAAGCTGTGGCGCAAGGTCTGGCAGCAGGTCGGCCGTGTCGAGGAGATTCCCGAGGTCGGCAGCTACCTCACCTACGACATCCTCGACGATTCCATCATCGTTGTGCGCACCGGACCCGGGGATTCTGATTTCGCGGCCCACCACAATGTGTGCATGCACCGCGGCCGTCGGCTCGTCGACACCCCGGAGGGAGCCAAAAACGCTCTCGGCCGTGCCCGCAAGTCCTTTGTCTGCGGATTCCACGGCTGGACTTACGGTTTGGACGGCACCTGCACACATATTCGTGAGCGCGACGACTGGGCCGGGAAGCTGACGTCGCGCAACACCCACCTGGCACCGGTTCAGGTGGACACCTGGGGCGGCTGGCTGTTCATCAACATGGACCCCGACTGTGAGCCGCTGGCCGACTATCTGTTCCCGGCATCGAAGATCCTCGACCCGTTCGGGCTGGAGAACATGCGTTACAAGTGGCGCAAATGGCTGTATTTCGACTGCAACTGGAAGGTGGCGTTGGAGGCGTTCAACGAGACCTACCACGTGTTCACCACGCACCCGGAGTTCAACAGGTTCGGTGAATTCAAGGGGTGGGCCAAGGCGCAGGGCCGGCACAGCAACATTGGCTACGACGCACCGAAGGGTATGGACGAGACCAAGTCCAAGATCCGCCTCGGCACCGGCGACCCGCGCATCTCGACCGCAGAGATGCAGGTCTACACCATGGAAGAGACCAATGCGACCACCACGCAGACGCTGGTGAACGCGGCTAAGCGCCTGGTCGAGGAACTTCCGGAAGGCACTCCGGCCGACGAGGTGCTGGCGCACTGGCTAGCTTCGGCACGCCGTGATGACGAGGCCCGTGGCGTCATCTGGCCGACCATCCCGCCCGACATCCTCGGGCAGAGCGGAACGGCCTGGCAGCTTTTCCCGAATTTCCAGATCGGTCAGGGGCTGACCAGCGCGCTGTGCTACAGCGCCCGGCCCGATCCGAGCTACGACCCGAACAAGTGCATCTTCGAGGTCGGTGTGTTCGAGCTCTACCCCAAAGGCGAAGAGCCCGAAACGCAATGGGAGTACACCCCGAAAGATTCAACGAACTGGCGGTCGGTGCTGCCGCAGGACTTCTCCAATATGGCCGCAGTGCAGCAGGGGATGAAGTCCGCCGGGTTCCCGGGCACGATGCCCAACCCATACCGGGAACGTAGCACCGTCAACCTGCACTACCAACTGTCCAAGTACATGGGTACCGGAGCACCCACAGAGATCTAGCGAGTTCGGCGCGCTAGGCGACGTGTGGCGTCGTCCAGCGCGCCGAATCCACCCCAAAAGGAGACCGATGACGATCTCGGACAACACCTGCGGTCCCACCGACACGCCGCAGGACATCGACATTCCCGCGCTGCAGGAGAAGTATGCGGCCGAACGCGCCAAGCGGATACGGCCCGAAGGGGCGGGGCAGTACCTGGAACTCGAGGGCGACTTCGCCGACTTCTACGAGATCGACCCCTATTCGGCGGTGACCGAGCGTGATCCCATCATCGAAGACGTCGACGTCGTGGTGCTCGGCGGCGGCTTCGCGGGGCTATTGGCCGGTGCGTATCTGAAGAAGGCCGGCGTCGAAGGTGTCCGGATCATCGAGATGGCCGGAGACTTCGGCGGGGTGTGGTACTGGAACCGGTTCCCGGGAATACAGTGCGACAACGACGCTTACTGCTACATACCCATGCTCGAAGAACTCGGGTTCATGCCGTCGAAGAAGTTCGCCGACGGCGCAGAGATCTTCCAGCACTGCCGAAACATCGGCAAGCATTTCGGACTGTATGACGGCGCGATGTTCTCCACCCAGGTGCGTGAGCTTCGGTGGGACGACTTACTGCAGCGTTGGCAGATCAGCACCGACCGCGGTGACGATGTGCGCGCCCGGTTCGTCGTGATGGCGCAGGGCTCCTACAACCGGCCCAAGCTCCCCAACATTGCCGGCATCAAGGACTACATGGCCGCCGGGGGGCATGTGTTCCACTCGGCGCGGTGGGACTACGACTACACCGGCGGTGATGCCAACGGTGGGCTGGACAAGCTTGCCGACAAGCGTGTCGCGCTGGTGGGCACCGGGGCGACCGGAGTCCAGCTGGTCCCACATCTGGGCCGCGACGCCGAGCAACTGTACGTATTCCAGCGGACCCCGTCCTCGGTGGACGACCGGGTCAACACGCCCACCGATCCGCAGTGGGCGGCCTCGCTGCAGCCGGGCTGGCAGGACGAGCGCAAACGCAACTTCCACAACTGGTCGCCGTTCGTCGGCGTGGTGTTCGGCGAGCCCGATCTGGTGTGCGATTTCTGGACCGAGCTGGGACGGAACCTGACCGCGCGCATCGCAGCCAGCGATGACCCCACCTCCCTGGGTGTTGAAGAGATCATGGCGATGCGCGAGGAAGAGGACTTCAAGATCATGGAGCGACTGCGCCGGCGCGTCGCCTCCATCGTCGAAGACCCCGCCACCGCCGAGTCGCTCAAGCCCTACTACCGGTTCATGTGCAAGCGGCCCTGCTCGCACACCGACTACCTGGCTACCTACAACCGGCCGAACGTGACGCTGGTCGACGTGTCGGCCTCCAAGGGAGTCGAGCGGCTGACCGAAAAGGGCATCGTCGCCAACGGTGTCGAATACGAGGTCGATTGCGTGATCTTCGCCAGCGGGTTCGAGATCTCCACCGAGATCAGCCGCAGGTACGCGATCGACGCGATCGTGGGCCGCGACGGACTGTCGCTGTTCGACTACTGGAAGGACAGCTTCAAGACGTTGCACGGAATGACCAGCCGGGGCTTCCCCAACCAGTTCCACATTGGGTTCATCCAAGGCGGTGTGTCGGCGAACACCACTGCGATGTTCGAACAGCAAGCCAGGCACATCGCCTACATCATCGCTGAGGCGCAAAAACGCGGCGCCACCACGGTTGAACCCACCCAGCAAGGCCAAGACAACTGGGTCAAAACCGTGCGTGACCTCTCGATCGACAACACCGCCTTCGAACTGTCCTGCACACCAGGCTATTACAACAACGAAGGTCGTAGCAGCGCCGAAGGTAACACGTCGTTCCTCGGCGACTTCTATTCGCCTGGGTTCTACGAATTCGAGGAACTCATCGCGGGGTGGCGCGACAAGGGCGATCTCGACGGTCTGGTGCTCGGAAACTGATGAGCGACATGAGATTCGACGGTCGGGTCGCCGTCGTCACCGGGGCCGGAAGGGGTTTGGGTCGCGAGTACGCGCTACTGCTCGCCTCGCGCGGCGCAAAGGTGGTCGTCAACGATGTGGGAGGCAACCTCGGCGGCGACGACGGTACCGACGATCGCCCGGCGGCCGAAGTGGTGCGCGAGATCCAGGCCGCGGGCGGCACAGCAGTACTGTCCACCGATTCGGTAGCGACCGTGACCGGCGGGCGGGCCATCATCGGTGCCGCATTGGACAACTTCGGCCGGGTGGACATCCTGATCCACAACGCAGGCAACGTCCGCCGCGCCCCGCTTGCCGAAATGTCGTATCACGACTTCGACGCGGTGCTCGATGTGCACCTGCGGGGCGCCTTCCATGTGGTGCGCGAAGCATTCCCGCAGATGTGCACTGCCGGCTACGGCAGGATCGTGCTGACCTCGTCGATCGGTGGCCTCTACGGAAACCGCGACGTGGCGAACTACGGTGTGGCCAAGGCGGGAATCATAGGCCTGTCCAACGTTGCTGCTCTCGAGGGAGCACCCTGGGATGTCAAGTGCAACGTCATCATTCCTGCCGCCGTGACCAGGATGGCGGAGGGCCTGGACACTTCGGCCTATCCGCCCATGGGTGCCGATCTGGTTGCGCCGGCCGTGGGTTGGCTGACACACGAGAGCTGTTCGATCACCGGAGAAATGCTCGTTGCGATCGCGGGACGGATCGCGCGGGCATATATCGCCGAGACGCCAGGGCTCTACCGGCCGTCGTGGACTATCGAAGATGTTGCGTCGCACGTGGAACAGATCCGGGACACAACCGACTCGGTAGCGTTCCCGGTGGCGCCGGACGGGCACGCCGAGCACATTCGCTACAGCTTCGGTATGGCCGCACAGGGGAGCGTCAATGGCTGACACAGGCCCGTTGGCGGGTATTCGCGTCGTCGACCTGACCGCAATGGTGATGGGTCCGTACTGCACCCAAATCATGGCCGACATGGGCGCCGAGGTCGTCAAGGTGGAGCCGCCCCAGGGGGACAATACGCGGTTCATCTCCGTCGGCCCGGCGCCGGGAATGAGCGGGGTGTTCGTCAACGTCAACCGCGGCAAGCGCAGCGTGGTTCTGGATTTGCGCTCCGAAGAGGGTATGGCCGCGATGCGGGCGCTGATCGAACGCGCCGATGTGTTCATCCATTCCATGCGCTCCAAGGCGATCGCGAGCCTGGGGTTGAGCTACGAGGACGTTACGGCGATGAACCCGTCGGTCGTCTACACCAACTGCTACGGCTATGGCAGGCGAGGACCTGAGCGTGACCGACCGGCCTACGACGACACCATCCAGGCGGAGTGCGGATTGCCGGCGGTGCAAAAGCAACTCACCGGCGAGGCCGACTACGTCGGCACCATCATGGCCGACAAGGTCGCCGGCTTGACCGCGCTGTACGCCACGATGATGGCGCTGTTTCACCGGCAACGCACCGGCGAGGGACAAGAGGTCGAGGTCGCCATGTTCGAGACGATGGCCTCGTTCATGCTGGTCGAACACGCCAACGGGGCGATGTTCGACCCGCCGCTGGGGCCGGCGATCTATCCGAGGACGGTGGCGCCCAACCGCCGCCCCTACCGCACCAAGGATGGCTACATCGCCGCGCTGATCTACAACGACAAGCACTGGAATGCCTTCATCGAGGCTGTCGAGCCGGCGTGGGCGTCCGACCTGTACGCGACCCTCGAAGCCCGATCGCACCAGATCGACACGGTCTACGGACTGGTCGCTCAGACGCTGGCGGAACGCACCACCGCCGAGTGGCTGGACTTGTTCCGTGAGTTGGAGATCCCGGCCGCGCCGCTGAACACCCCCGATGCGTTGTTCGACGACGAGCATCTGAACGCCGTGGGCCTGTTCGAGACGGTGGACACCCCCCACGGTGCGGTGCGGTTCCCGGGTGTCCCGACGTGGTTCTCCCGCACCCCGGGGCGGGTGCGTGGACCGGCCCCCGAACTCGGCGCCGACACCGAGGCGGTCCTGGAGGAACTGGGTCTGGGCACGCCCGACCGGGTGGGGGATTGCCGTGGACTTTGACATGGGCAAACGCGCGGCCGACCTGCGCCGCGAGCTGCGTGATCTGGTTGAGGCGCAGGTGCCCGAGCATTTTCTGGGTGCCTTTACCGATGATCCTGCCGACCTGGCTACTGCGCAACGGTTTTGCCGCACGCTGGCCGAACGTCACCTGCTGTGCCTGGCGTGGCCGGAGGAGTTCGGTGGCGGCGGAGCTTCGGTGTGGGAGCAGACCGTGGTGCGCGAGGAGATGTGGGCGCATCACGAACCGCGCGGCGCGCAGTACATGGGCGTCAACTGGGTGGGGCCGATCCTGATGCGGCACGGCACCGCCGAACAGCGGCGTAAGCATCTGCCGCCGATCGCCGCGGGTGAGGTCATCTGGTGCCAGGGCTTTTCCGAACCCGAGGCCGGCTCGGATTTGGCCTCGCTGCGCACCGCCGCCCGCCGCGCCGAGGACGGAGACGGCTGGCTGGTCAGCGGGCAGAAGATCTGGACGTCCTACGCGACGATGGCCCAGTGGTGTTTCCTGCTGGCCCGGACGTCACGCGGTGAACGCAAACAGCAGGGTCTGACGATTTTCCTTGTGCCGATGGACGATCCGGCGATCACGGTGCGCCCCATCGGCACGATGTTGGGCCCGCACCACCTCAACGAGGTGTTCTTCGACGGCCTGCGGGTCACCGAGGCCGATGTGCTCGGCACCGTCGACGAGGGCTGGGCGATCGTGCAGGACGTGATGTCGTTCGAACGGGTCGGGATCGCGCGCTACGCCCGCTGTGAGAGGTTGCTCGCCGCGGCTCCCGGGGTTCTCGGGTCGCGGTGGGACGAGCTTTCCGAGGAGCTGCGCGGCCGCTGGATCCGGATGTTGACGCATTGTCGGCGGGCCCGGCTGTTGGCCTACCGGGTGGTCGCGGCGCAGGCCCGCGGCCGGGTCGCCCCGGGGGACGCGGCCGCCTACCGCATTGCGGTGACGAAGCTGGACCAAGACAGCGCCGAAGTGTTGTCCGATATCGCGGCCGAAGTTCGCCACACCGATGACCGGGCGCAGTGGTTCCTCGGCGAAGTGGAAGACCACTGGCGCTATTCGCAGGCGTCCACGGTGTCGTCGGGAAGCATCGAAATGCAGCGAATCCTGTTGTCCCGAAACATGTTGAAGGCAGGGAGATGATTCTCGACCTCAGCGACGACGCCCAGGAGTACGGCCGCCAGGCGCGCTCGGCCTTCGAAGCCGCCGGCGGCGACCAGCTCGTCCAGCGTGCCGAGGCTCAACCCGATGCCCGTCAATCCCTGGTGGGTCAGGTGCTCGCCGAACTCGGGGCCTGGGATCTGGAGCCCCGCACCGATGCCGACGGACTCGAGGCTGCTGCGGCGCTGTGCCGCAGCGCCGGCTATTGGGCCCTGCCTTATCCGCTTGCCGAGCGGTTGGCCGCGCCGGTCGATCTCGACGTCGACGGCCTGCTGGTGGTCGGCGGTGCCCGCCCGGCCGCGGCGGTGGGTGCTCTCGAACTACGTTGGGCGGCAGTCACTGTTGATGGGATGCGCTCCTCGGTCGTGGCCGCGGACAGTCCCGGGCCCGGTTTCGTCGCCGAGCTTGATTTGGCCCCGCTCGACGGTGCCGGTGCCGGTGAGGTCGCGCTGGGTCTCGTATTGCCCTGCTGGACCCTGCTGGGGATGCTCGACCGGGCGATCGAATTGACCGTTGCTCATGTGAGCCTGCGTAAGCAGTTCGGCCAGGCGCTAGCCGCGTTCCAGGGTGTGCAATTCCAGCTGACCGACGCCGAGGTGGAACGCAGCGGCGTGGATATCCTGGCCAAGCACGCGTTGTGGAGCGCGGCCACCGGGCAGCCCGGGGCGGTCGGAGATGCGTTGGCCCTGCGGATGGCGGCGATCGAAGCCGCCGATGTGGTGTTCCGGGTCTGTCATCAGCTGCACGGCGCGGTCGGATTCTGCGATGAGACGACCCTGTCGTGGTTGTCGCGTTACAGCCAGCCGTTGCGCCGGTTGCCGTTCGGGCTGTCGGGCACCCGCGAGCATCTCACCCGCACCGCGGGAACCCGGGGCCTGACGGGACTGTTCTCATGACCGGCGAACCTCGAGAAGCTGATCTGATGGCCGGTGAACCTCGCGAAGCCGAAGAAACGATCGATAATCCGGCCGATTCTGGTGAACAAGCTCGGTTTCGGCGAGAGGTCCGGGCCTGGTGTGCCGAGCACATTCCCCGCGATTGGCGCCAAACCCAAACCGGGGTGAGCGAAGCCGAGTTCGTCCGCTTTCAGAAAGAGTGGTTCGCCGAACTGCACAGCGCCGGATACGCGGTGCCGCACTGGCCCGGCGAATGGGGCGGCGGCCTCTCGGTCGAGTGCCAGGTGGTGCTCTACCAGGAACTAGCGGCCCACGACGCGCCGCGGCTGGTGCTCGCCTTCGTCGGCATCCACCACGCCGCCTCCACCTTATTGGTCGCCGGCACCGACGAGCAGCGACAAAGGCACCTGCCGGCCATTCTCGACGGTGAGATCTGGGTGCAGGGCTTCTCCGAGCCCGAAGCCGGGTCCGACCTGGCATCGCTGCGCACTACCGCGCGCCGGGACGGCGCCGACTTCGTCGTCAGCGGCCAGAAGCTGTGGGCCAGCGGTGGCATGCACGCCGACTGGTGTCTGCTGCTGGCTCGCACCGACCCCGATGCGCCGAAACGCAAGGGCATCTCCTACTTCCTGCTCGACATGACCTCTCCAGGCGTGGAGGTCCGTCCCATCCGCAACGCGATCGGGGACTCGCACTTCTGCGAAATCTTCCTGGACGATGTCGTCATCCCCGCCGAAAACCTCGTCGGCGCGGAGAACAGCGGATGGCAGGTCGCGCAGGCGACGCTGGGCGCCGAGCGCGGCATGACCATGCTGGAGTTGGCTGAGCGGCTCGCCAACGCGGGATTCTCTCGCCTCGTGGCGGGCGCGCCGGTCGACGACCCGGTGGTCGCCGACCGGTTGGCGCAGTTCGAGATCGAGATCACCGCGTTGCGGGGCATGTGCCGCAGGGTCGTCGAGC
>CAZLTV010000007.1:0-9523 GCA_964562545.1 uncultured Mycobacterium sp.
CGGTCTTGGACTCGGCGAATCCGAACGCGTCGTAGAGGTGGATCTTGTCGTAGTGCGCCTCGACCCCGGGCCCCGTGGCGAGCAAGGTGTTGGCGACCCGCCCCCGTGAGTCGCCGTCGGCGGGGGTGAACATGCCGGCCACCACCACAACCCCGGCCTGCTCGGCGACCGTGCGCACACCGTCGGCCCACGGTCCGTCCAGCGGCTGCGCTACCGGGGCCAGTGGGACCCCGAAGCGACACATGGTCGCTTCGGGGAACAGCACCAGTGCGGCGCCAGCGTCGGCCGCCCGCCGGGTGGACTCCTCGACCAGGGCGAGGTTGGCCACCGGGTCGGTGCCACTGCGGATCTGGGCCAGCGCTATACGCATACTCACAGGGTAGTTACGGACCCCAGGCAGGACGGGGCAGCGAGGCGGACTTCTTGCCGAGCTTGCCGGTGCGGACCTGCGCGGCGAGGCTGTCCAGGATGACGCGCGAGCTCATCAGCGCGGTTTGTTCGGCCCAGTCGTAGGGTGGCGAGCACTCGACCACCTCGATGCCAGCCAGGCCGGGCTCGGAGATCATCTTCACCAGGTTGAGCGCCTCGCGGGGCAGCAGCCCGCCGGGTTCGGGCCAGCCGGTGCCCGGGACGAAGCCGGCGTCGATAACGTCGATGTCGAACGACAAATAGACCGCCTTGGCGTCCTTCCAGGCCGTTTCGAGGGCGATCTCGGCGATCTTCTCGATCCCGACTCGTTCGACGTCGCCGACTGTGATGACCGTCGACTTGCGCTCCCGGCCGACTTTGACGCCCTCGCGGGGGCTCTGCCACCCGCCGATGCCGATCTGTACCAGGTTGGTCGCCGGTGCGTTCTTGATGTTGGTGGCGTGGAACCAGGGCGTAGTGTGCATGCGCTCGTCGAGGTCGGTTTCTTGGGTGTCGACGTGGCGGTCGAAGTGGATGATGCCGATGTTGCCGTCCATGTAGGGCGCCATGCCGCGGATGGTCGGAAACCCGATCGAGTGGTCGCCGCCGAGCACGATGGGCATGACGCCCTTGCTGACGACGTGCGCCATCGCCTGGCTGATCTGGTCGAAGGACTTCTCCAGGTTGCCCGGGATGGTGAACACGTCTCCGATGTCCACCATGTTGAGCTGCTCGCGCAGGTCTACGCCGGACTCATAGTTGTAGGTGCCGAACAGGTTGGTCGAGCGCCGGATGCCCTGCGGGCCAAACCGGGTGCCGGGGCGGTAGGTTGCGCCGGCGTCGAGTGGGACGCCGAAGATCGCCACCTCGGCGTCGTCGACCTCGTTGACGTCCTCGACGAACGGGCACTTGAGGAAGGTGCCGCGCTCCCCGGCGAAGTGAGGTTTCTCACCGCGCACGAAGGTCGAGATGGTGCGGTCGTTGATGGTGGGCGCTGCCTCCAGCCCGTAGCTCAGGCCGCGGTCGATCTCCTCACGCAGTCGGCGGTCGCCGAGTCTGGCTTCGGCCTGTTGGGCCCAGGCGCCTTCGGCGTTGGGCAGGGCCGGGTCGGGTCGGTCCGGAGTCTCGGGCACGGGTGCTCCTCACGCGCCGTCTTGTCGCTGACCGGGTACGACGCACCTCGTCCGGGGAACCGGCTGGCGCGGCTCCTGCCGCCATTCTCAGCAGACCCGTGAATTCTTGTCCAGCCCAGACGGAAACGTATCGTTAACAACCGGCGCGACCTGTCGTAACGAGCCGGGTTTTATCTGGATGGGACTCACCCTGCTGCTGTGAGGCGCGTCTAGGCTTCCGTCGGCTCACCGATCGGCCGGGTCTGGTCCGAGAGACGCAGGCGTGCGGGCGTCGATGCCCGTCGTTCCACGGCGGGATAAAAGCCCGGGAGACTCCAGTGCTCTTTCAGGAGGCTCCGAAGCATGATTCTTCTCGGCGTAGGCGCAAGCATCGTCGTCGTCACCCTCATCGGCCTCGCGGTTGCACGACGAGTCGGCGGTGACAGCACCAACTTCCTCGTCGGCGGGCGCAACCTCGCCTTACCGTTGGTCGGCGCAGCCCTGATGGGGCAGGCCGTCGATACCAACGCCACGCTCGGCAACACAGACCTCAGCTCTGCTTTCGGCTTCTGGGCCGGCGCGGCTCTTCCGCTGGGACTGGGCCTGTGCTTGCTGATTACCGGCCTGTTCTTCGCCAAACCGATGAACAGGATGGGGTTGACCACGCTGCCGGACTACTACCGGCTGCGGTTCGGTCGGCCGGTCGAAATCATGGCGTCGGTGCTGATGATGATCGCCTTCGCGATCCTCGTCGCAGGCAACCTGGTCGCCGGTGGGTTCCTGTTCGAATACTTCGTCGGGTTCCCGTACTGGCTGGGTGTGGTGCTGATTGCGGGCATAGTGTTGCTGTACACCGGTGCGGGCGGAATGCTCGCCGATGCCTACACCGCCATCGTGCAGATGAGCCTGATCCTGGTCGCCGCGGTGGCCACTCTGATCTGGGTGAGCGTGGCCTACGGCCTGACCATCCCCGAAGGCATGGGGCCCTTCGACTTCGGCCAGCTTTCCGACCCCGCACAGGGTGCCGCCATCAACTGGGCGACACTGATCGCGCTGGGCATCGGCGACATCGTTGCGATCGACTTCATGCAGCGGATCTTCTCGGCCCGCTCACCGGAAACGGCCCGCCGGGCCTGCTTCGTCGGCGCCGCGGGTGCAGCCGCCATCGGCATCCCGTTCGCGTTGGTCGCCCTGGCCTCCACGTCGATCGTGCCGGCCGACGCCGACGGGCCGGTGTTGTTCGTCCTGCTCAACGACTTCGCTCCGATAGGGCTGACCGTGCTGGTGCTGGCCGGCATCGTCGGGGCGTCGATGAGCACGGCCAACGGCGCGATCCTGGGTACCGCGGCGGTGGCCGTTCGCAACGTCGGCGACGTCAGGCGGGTGCACATCGAAGGCAAGCCGGACCCGCTGCTGAAGGCCACCCGGTGGGCGATGCTGCCGGTGGCCGCGGTGTCGATCGTGTTCGCGCTCGAGGTGCCGCAGACCGGCATCCTGTTGACGCTGGCGTTCGACCTTCTGCTGGCCTGCCTGATCGTTCCGTTCGTCCTCGGCATGTACTGGCGGCGGGGCACGGCGCTGGCGGCGGGTGCGGCGATCATCGTCGGCCTGGCGGTGCGGATGGTCCTGTTCGTGATGACACCCACCATCTACGGCGTCGACAACACCATCCTCTACCTGCCCAACGGTGTGTTCGACGCGACGTTCGACGGTTACCCGACGTTCATCGCCGTGCTGGCGTCCCTGATCGCCTACGTTGCGGTGGCGCTGGTGCGGCCGGCTGCACCGCTGCGCGGCCTGGACATCCGGGTCGCCGAGGACCTGGACAAGGCGCTGGCCGGGGTGGATGACACCGACGCGGAAGCCGAGTTGGTTCCGGTGGCCGCAAAGACTGCGGGTTCGACACCGGACGCCCGCTAGCGCGGCGCGCTCCAACCGGACGCCGCCCCGGGGTGCACCGGACTGCTCAGCCGATCGGTGCGACCGCAGCCCATGGCACGGTGAGCACGCCGTCGCGCAGACTCCGGCGGGGCATCGATACCGGGAATCCTTCGACAGCAAGGAGTTCCACCATCGCACGCCAACGCGCTCTGGGGCCGAAGACACCGTGCCCGGCTACCCGGGCCCAAGCCCGATCGGCGGCCGTCAGGAGCGTGTGCACCGGTTGGCCGGGCACGTTGCGGTGAATCAGGACCTTGGGTAGCCGCTCGGCAAGATCAGACGGAGCCTCGATGGCGAACGGATCGCAGGCCAACGTCAGGGTCAGTGCCGTGGTCGCGTCCAACAGGATCCAGCAGCAGCGCCGGCCGAGTTCGTCGCAGGTTCCGTCGACGACCAGCCCTCCGGCCGCGACTCCTCGCTGCATGGCCGACCAGGCGTCCGGCACCGCCTCGACCGGGTATTGGCGCAGCACGTTGAATGCGCGCACCAGCACAGGTCGGCGGCCCGCCAACTCGAAGCCGCCGAGTGCGAACTCCACACTGTTGGCGACGTCGGCGAATTGGGCACTGCCGCTTGTTCCGGGGTAGCGCCGCGCGGTCTGGACCCGGTCGGGGTCGATTTCGAGCCCGACGACGCGCACGTCGGCGCGCACCTCGCGCAACCGCATTGCCAACTCCAGCGTCGTCACCGGCAACGCCCCGTAGCCGAGATCGACGACCAGCGGGTCGGCGGCGGACTGCAATGCGTGGCGGACCCTGGGCGAGTGCACCAGCCAACGGTCGCTGCGCCGCAACCTGTTGTGCCCGGTGGTCCCTCGTGTAATCGCCCCGAGCGGCTGCGGCATAGCGCGATTCTAGGGGTTGATCAGCTGTTTTCTGCGATCCACACCGTCGTGAAGCGCTGCTCCTCGACCAACAGGTACATCAACTGGTTGCCGATGAAGCTCTCGATCTTGCCGCCTACCAGCGGAATACGTACCTCTACGGTGGTCTTGACGGCCAGCCGCGAGCCGGCACCAGATGTGGTGGGCTCTAACACCATCTCGCCGGTCAACGCGACCGGCGCCCCGGGGATCGAACCGGCGACCACCGCGGTGGCCCGACCGTCGACGACGGGCGACCAGGTCTCTTCGCGCACGAAACTCAGGTCACCGCGATGGAATTGGGTCACCAGCCCGGGCAGCCGATCCGAACGCATCGTCTGGGTGGTCCGGACGCGGACCCCGCCCTCAGCGTCGGGAATCATCTCGTCGAGGGTGAACTCGTCGGCCCCGGAATCGGTCAGGCGAACCAGCCAATACTGCTCGTCACTGAACGCCCGGTGGACCTGTTCGACGCTGCCTTCATACTCGGCGGCCATGTCGAATGAACGCGGCATGGCCAACCACGCTACCGTTACCGCCCGTGGTCAGTTCGTCTATCGGTGGTGTGGCGTTCGCCGAAAACGTCCCGTTGGGGCCGATGACCACCCTGCGGATCGGGCCCACCGCCCGACGGTTGGTCACCTGCACCACCACTGGGGACGTGATCGCCGCGGTGCCTGCTGCCGGCCCACGGGCCCTCATCCTGGCCGGCGGGTCCAACGTTGTACTGGCCGATGATCTGGCGGACCTGACGGTCGTGCGACTGGCGAATTCCGCGATCACCGTCGAGGACACCGTTGTGCGCGCCGAAGCCGGCGCGGTGTGGGACGACGTCGTAGCCACGTCCGTTCAACACGGTCTGGGTGGCCTGGAATGCCTGTCGGGGATCCCCGGGTCTGCGGGGGCCACACCGGTCCAGAACGTCGGCGCCTATGGAACTGAGGTAGCCGACACCATTCGTCGGGTCAGGCTGTTGGACGCCGCGACCGGCCAGGATCGTTGGGTGGCCCCGCAGGATCTCGGGTTCGGGTACCGCACAAGCGTCCTGAAGCACTCCGGCGAGCAGGTCGTGCTTGAGGTGGAGTTCGCGCTCGACTCGGACGGGCGCAGCGCCCCAATCCGGTATGGGGAACTGTCAAGCGCGCTGAACGTCGAACCCGGTGAGCGGGCGAACCCGCTCGAGGTACGCGCCGCGGTGCTGACGCTGCGGGCCCGCAAAGGCATGGTGCTCAGCGATCACGACCACGACACCTGGAGCGTCGGTTCGTTCTTCACGAACCCGGTGATCAGTCGCACCCAGTTCGACCGGCTCGCCGCCTCGGTCGACGCGGAGATCCCGAACTATCCCGCCGGCGACGCGGTGAAGGTCGCCGCAGGTTGGCTCGTCGAGCGGGCCGGCTTCGGCAAGGGGTTTCCCGGTCCCGGAGCACCCGCACGGTTGTCGACCAAGCATGCCCTCGCGCTGACCAACCGCGGAGCCGCAACCACTGCCGACATCATCGCGTTGGCCCGGACCGTCCGTGACGGCGTTTTCGCAGCGTTCGGGATTGAACTCACACCGGAGCCGGTCCTGGTGGGATGCGCTCTCTAGGTACGCTGGGTCCACGTGAGCCCTGCTGATCCGGCGCCGTTTCTAACTAGACGGCGCGCCCTGGCCGCGCTGGCGTTCGGAGTCGCCGTGCCCGGTGTGCTGGCGTCCTGTGCAAAACCCGCGCAGGACGTGTCCCAGCAGGCCGTAGAGCAGGCTCCGACGCCGCCGCGACTGAAGTACACGCCGGCCAACGCTGCAGTCGGCGTGTCACCTACCGCTCCCGTCCGGGTCGACGTCCGCGACGGGCATCTGCGCGCGGTGCGCCTGACCAATTCCGACGGCAAGATCGTCGAAGGTTCACTGAACCGGGACCGCACTGCGTTCACCATCTCCGAACCGTTGGGCTACGGCGCCTCCTACACCTGGGCCGGAACCGCGGTCGGCCAGGACGGCAAAGCCGTTCCGGTCGCCGGGTCGTTCACCACCCTTGCCCCGGACACACAGGTCAATGGCCGGTTCCAGCTGGCAGACGGGCAGACTGTCGGGGTCGCCGCGCCCATCATCCTGCAATTCGACGCGTCCATCGCTGAGGAAGACCGCGCCGGGGTGGAAAAAGCCCTGACGGTCAGCACGACGCCACCGGTCGAGGGCAGTTGGGCCTGGCTGCCCGACGAAGCCGACGGCTCGCGCGTGCACTGGCGCACCCGCGACTACTTCCCGGCCGGGACCACTGTGCACGTCGACGCCGATCTCTACGGTGTACCGTTCGGCCCCGGCGCCTACGGCGCAACGGACTCGACGCTGGACTTCAGCATCGGCCGGCGCCAAGTCGTCAAGGCCGAAGCGTCGAGCCACCGCATCCAGGTGATCACAGACGACGGCGTGATCATGGACTTCCCGTGTAGCTACGGCGAAGGGGACCTGGATCGCAACGTCACCCGAAGCGGCATCCACGTCGTCACCGAACGCTACGAAGACTTCTATATGACCAACCCGGCCGCCGGCTACGCCAACATTCGTGAGCGCTTCGCCGTGCGGATCTCCAACAACGGTGAGTTCATCCACGCCAACCCGGCCAGCTTGGGCGCCCAGGGCAACAGCAACGTCACCAACGGTTGCATCAACCTGTCGCTCGAAGACGCCGAACAGTACTTCAACGCCGCGGTGTACGGCGACCCCGTCGAGGTCACCGGCACCCGCATCCCGCTGTCCTACGCCGACGGCGACATCTGGGACTGGGCGGTTCCGTGGGACGAGTGGGTGTCGATGTCGGCGTTGACCGCCGAGCCCGAGCCCGGCAAGGTTCCCAGCGCCGCGCCTGTCACGCCGTCGGACGCCCCGCAGCCGGTGAGCGACGGCCCGGGCCGCTAGTGCGTGCCGAGACTGCGCACAGATCGCGGATTCGGCCCGAAACGCGATCTGTACGCAGTCTCGGTGAGCTTCGGGGGTCTCGGCTGCTAGGTGCGGTTAAAGCGCGACCCGGAAGCGCCGCTGACCTGGTCGCGAGGCCGCACCACGATGAGATCCAAGTCGACGTGTGCAGGGCGCGAAGCCACGAACCCGATCACCTCGGCGATGTCCTCGGCGACTAGCGGTGTGACACCCTCGTACACCTTTTCTGCCCGCCCGGAGTCGCCCTCGAACCGGTTCAGCGAGAAATCTGTATGCACCATGCCGGGGGCGACTTCGGTCAACCGGACCGGCTTGCCCAGCAGCTCGCTGCGCAGCGTGCGGTGCAGCACGCCCTGGGCATGTTTGGCGGTGGTATAGCCCGCCCCGTTGTCGTAGATCTCCACAGCGGCGATCGAGGTCACGGTGACGATCAGCCCGTCGCCGGAGTCGATCAGTTTGGGCAGCAGCGCCTTGGTGACGTGCAGCGTGCCCATCACGTTGGACTCCCACATCCAACGCCAGTGCTCGACGTCGGCGTCGGCCACCGGCTCCAGACCGCGGGCGCCACCGGCATTGTTGACCAGCACATCGACGCGGTCGAGCCGTCCCGCCATCGCCGCCACCGCCGCGGGGTCGGTGACATCAGCCACAATCGCGGTGCCGTCGATCTCAGCGGCCAGAGCCTTGATGGGGCCCTCTCGGCGGGCCACGCACACCACGTGAAAGCCCTGCGCAGCAAGAGTTCTCGCGGTCGCTTCGCCGATACCGGCGCTGGCTCCGGTGACCACCGCGACACGGCGGGTATCTGATGGCGTCGTCATGTAGGCCACCCTAGTCTGCGTACCTAGCAGGTCTCAGGGTGTGCGGCAGGCGGGAGCGCCGGGCTCGCGGCCCGCCCGGCGGTGTAGACATGACACTGTGCCTCCAGCCTCAGAGCCTTCAGGCCTGCCGGTTCCCCGTCGGGTGGCGGTGTTGTCCGTGCACACCTCGCCGCTGGCCCAGCCGGGCACCGGCGACGCCGGCGGGATGAACGTCTACGTTCTGCAGACCGCGCTGGAGCTGGCCCGCCGAGGTGTTGACGTGGAGGTCTTCACCCGCGCCACGTCCTCGACCGACGAACCGGTGGTGCGGGTCGCGCCCGGGGTGCTGGTGCGCAACGTCGTGGCCGGGCCGTTCGAGGGTCTGGACAAGAGTGACCTACCGACCCAGCTGTGTGCCTTTACCGCCGGGGTGCTGCGCGCCGAAGCGACCCACGAACCGGGCTACTACGACGTCGTGCATTCCCACTACTGGCTGTCCGGGCAGGTCGGTTGGTTGGCGGCCGACCGCTGGGCGGTGCCGTTGGTGCACACCGCGCACACGCTCGCCGCAGTCAAGAACGCTTCGCTCGCCTCAGGGGATACCCCGGAACCACCGATGCGCTCGATCGGTGAGCAGCAGGTCGTCGACGAAGCGGATCGCCTCATCGTCAACACCGAACATGAAGCGCAGCAACTAGTTTCACTTCACCATGCCGACCCTGCAGATATCGATGTAGTGCATCCAGGCGTCGACCTGCACACTTTTACCCCCGGTGACCGCGGTGCAGCCCGGGCCGCGCTCGGGCTCGCGCAAGACGCTGCGATCGTCGCGTTCGTCGGGCGAATCCAGCCGTTGAAGGCTCCCGACGTGCTGCTGCGGGCGGCGGCCCGGCTGCCCGGGGCGCATGTCGTGATCGCCGGTGGACCGTCTGGGTCCGGGTTGGCCACGCCGAACAAGATGGTTGAGCTTGCCGCCGAGCTGGGTATCGCCGATCGTGTGACGTTTCTTCCGCCCCAGTCCCGGGCCGACCTGGTCCAGGTCTACCGGGCCGCCGACGTCGTCGCTGTTCCGAGCTACTCGGAGTCGTTCGGCCTGGTCGCCGTCGAAGCCCAGGCCTGCGGCACGCCGGTGGTCGCCGCCGCGGTCGGTGGGCTGCCGGTCGCGGTGCGCGACGGAGTCACCGGTGCGCTGGTCGATGGTCACGACATTGATGACTGGGCGAAAGCGCTCGGCGATCTGTTCCGCGGTGACCTGGTCGCAAAGGGAGCCGCCGCGGCCGAGCATGCCGCCACTTTTTCCTGGGCGCACACCGTCGACGGCCTGATCAGCAGCTACGGCCGGGCGATCGCCGACTATCAAACCCGCCACCAGCGCCAGCTTGCGGGTCCGCGCAGTGGACGTCGGTTCTCGATGCGGCGGGGTGTGCGCGCGTGAGTGCCGCTGGTTCCGATGAGCCGCTTGCGCGAAGAGCGGAAG
>CAZLTV010000007.1:9623-10714 GCA_964562545.1 uncultured Mycobacterium sp.
CCGCTTGCGCGAAGAGCGGAAGGTACCGATGAGCCGCTTGCGCGAAGAGCGGAAGGTACCGATCCTGCTCAGGTGCAGGCCCTCATCGAGAAGACGCTGCATGAGCACGAGCTGGTCTACACCCGCCACGATGGTGCCCAGGGTGGGTTGCCCGGGCTGATCGTCGAGTTGCCCGGCGAGCGCAGGCTCAAGACCAACACCATCCTGAGTATCGGCGAGCACTCGGTACGGGTCGAGGCGTTCGTATGCCGCAGACCCGACGAGAACCATGAGGGTGTCTACCGGTTCCTGCTTAGACGTAACCGCAGGCTCTACGGGGTGGCCTACACGCTCGACAATGTCGGTGACATCTATTTGGTGGGGCGCATGGCGCTGGAGTCGGTGACCGCCGAGGAGGTCGACCGAGTGCTCGGGCAGGTCCTCGAAGCGGTCGATTCCGACTTCAACACGTTGCTGGAGTTGGGCTTTCGTTCGTCCATCCAGAAAGAGTGGGAGTGGCGGATATCGCGCGGGGAGTCGTTGAAGAATCTGCGCGCTTTCGAACATCTCATCGCAGATGAAGAAGAGCGCCTGATCGACGACCAGGACGACGACTGACCAGTGTCATGGCAGGATTGCGACATGGCAGATACCGCGACGCTGATCCTGCTCCGCCACGGCGAGAGTGAATGGAACGCGCTGAACCTGTTCACCGGCTGGGTCGATGTCGATCTCACCGACAAGGGGCGGGCCGAGGCGGCCCGCGCCGGTGAGCTGATTAAGGCTCTGGACCGTCAGCCTGATGTGCTCTATACGTCGCTGCTGCGGCGAGCCATCAACACCGCCAACATCGCGCTGGACAAGGCCGACAGGCACTGGATTCCGGTGCATCGGGACTGGCGTCTCAACGAGCGTCACTATGGTGCGCTGCAAGGGTTGAACAAGGCGGAAACCAAGGCCAAGTATGGCGAGGAACAGTTCATGGCCTGGCGGCGCAGTTACGACACCCCGCCGCCGCCGATCGAGCCGGGCAGCGAGTTCAGCCAGGACCGCGACCCGCGATACGCCAACATCGATGGTGGTCCGCTGACCGAATGCCTCAAGGACGTGGT
>CAZLTV010000007.1:10814-12874 GCA_964562545.1 uncultured Mycobacterium sp.
CTTCACCGCGCGAGGCGCCAATTCGTGCGGTTGACCCGATTCGGCAAACGGCGGGTGAACACTGGAAAACGTCGACCAGAACATCCGTCTTTGAGTCTGTGACTTGTCCCGAATTGGCCGCACGCTGCTGGGATGACGTTCACCGAGTTTGTACGCTTTTCGTGTGAGTGTCGTATCGGCGCTGCTGCTTGCAGCGATCGTGACACTGCTCGCGTTGTCGATCGGTGTGGCGTTTGGGGTCTGGTGGGGTCCTCGGCTACACGAACGACGACAGCGGCGTTACGCCGAGGAGTCCGGCATCACGGTCTCCCAGATGCTCGTGCACGTGGTTGCTCAGTCCCCGGTCGGGATCGTGGTCGTCGATACCTATCGTGACGTCGTCTACACCAACGAACGTGCCACCGAACTGGGGCTGGTGCGTGACCGGCTGCTTCACGATCGCGCCTGGGCCGCCGCCCAGCACACCCTGACCACCGGTGCCGACAGCGAGTTCGCGTTGTCGGCGCGCAAGCCCAACCGTCACACCCGGGCGGGTCTGTCGGTGCGTGGACACGTGCGGCTGTTGACCGAGGAAGACCGCAGGTTTGCTGTCGTCTACATCGATGACCAGTCCGAACACGCGAGGATGGAAGCTACCCGCAGGGACTTCGTGGCCAACGTCAGCCACGAGCTCAAAACCCCGGTCGGGGCGATGGGAGTGCTGGCCGAGGCGATTCTGGCGTCGGCAGACGATGCCGAGACGGTGCGGCATTTCGCCGAGAAAATGGTCACCGAGTCCACCCGGTTGGCGAACATGGTGGGCGAGCTGATCGAACTGTCACGGCTCCAGGGCGCCGAACGGCTGCCGGACCTGGAGGCCGTCGAGGTCGACACCGTGGTCTCCGAAGCGCTGTCGCGCTACAAGGTGGCCGCCGACAACGCCGATATTTCCATCACTACCGATGCGCCCACCGGCTACCGAGTCATGGGTGATCAAACGTTGCTGGTTACCGCGATCGCCAATCTGGTATCCAACGCAATTGCGTACTCGCCCAACGGTTCTTCGGTATCGATCAGCCGGCGCCGCCGCGGTGAGAACATCGAGATTGCGGTCACCGATCGAGGTATCGGAATAGCCCCGGCCGATCAGGAGCGGGTGTTCGAACGATTTTTCCGCGTCGATAAGGCGCGGTCCCGAGCGACGGGCGGAACCGGGCTCGGGCTGGCGATCGTCAAACACGTCGCCGCCAACCACAATGGGTCGATCCGGCTGTGGAGTCAGCCGGGTACGGGATCGACGTTCACGTTGTCGATCCCGGCGTATCTGAGCGGCGCCCATGCCGCTGACGCCGAAGACCGAGACGAACGAGAGGACTAAAGCATCGATGACCAGTGTGCTGATCGTGGAGGACGAGGAGTCCTTGGCTGATCCCCTGGCGTTCCTCCTCCGAAAAGAGGGCTTCGAGGCCACTGTGGTGGCCGACGGGCCTTCGGCTTTGGCCGAGTTCGACCGTGCCGGCGCTGACATCGTGTTGCTGGACTTGATGCTGCCCGGGATGAGCGGGACGGACGTGTGCAAACAGTTGCGTTCGCGATCGAGTGTTCCGGTCATCATGGTCACGGCCCGCGACAGCGAGATCGACAAGGTTGTGGGCTTGGAGTTGGGTGCCGACGACTACGTCACCAAGCCCTACTCCGCCCGTGAGTTGATCGCGCGCATTCGGGCGGTGCTGCGGCGCGGATCCGACGGTGAAGATGCCGGGATCGCAGACGGCGTGCTGGAGGCGGGGCCTGTGCGAATGGACGTCGAACGCCACGTCGTGAGTGTCAACGGTAAGTCGATTACGTTGCCGCTCAAAGAATTTGACCTACTCGAGTATCTGATGCGCAACAGTGGCCGGGTGCTGACCCGAGGGCAGCTGATCGACCGAGTGTGGGGCGCGGACTACGTCGGTGACACCAAGACCCTCGACGTGCACGTCAAGCGGCTACGCAGCAAGATCGAATCAGATCCGGCGAACCCGGTGCACCTGGTTACCGTGCGAGGGCTGGGCTACAAACTCGAAGGCTGAGTCAGACCG
>CAZLTV010000007.1:12974-13976 GCA_964562545.1 uncultured Mycobacterium sp.
TACAAACTCGAAGGCTGAGTCAGACCGAGGGGCTGAGCTGGCCAGAGCTGGCTCCGGCCTCCGCGGGCTCGGCGGCCTCCGCGGGCTCGGCGGGGCCGGGCCTGAGCGTGCTAGGTGAGGGCGAGCCGGGGCCCTGCGAATCTGAAGCTACGTGCGAGATCCAGTGGATCTCTCGTGCACTTCTTCAGATTCGGCGAAGGTGGCTCATTGCGCGGCCCGGGTGGCTGGGTGTACCGCGATCAATCCAAGGCTGCTGCGACGCTCGCACATCGCGGCCAGTTCGGCGTAAGCCTTCTCTCCGAGCAGCTCGGTGAGTTCTGGCGCATAGGACTGCCACACCGGTTTGGCGCCGACGTGGGCTGCCGGGTCTCCGGTGCAATACCAGTGCAGATCCGCGCCACCTTCGCCCCAGCCACGCCGGTCGTATTCGGTGATGGTCGTCTTCAAGATCTCCGAGTCGTCGGGCCGGGTGACCCATTCCTGCGTACGCCGGATCGGCAGCTGCCAGCAGACCTCCGGCTTGAGCGTCAACGGTTCCACCCCGAGATTGAGGGCCTTGGTGTGCAGCGCACACCCGATGCCGGCGGGCCAGCCGGGACGATTCAGGAAGATGCAGGCCCCCTTGTACTTCCGTGTGCGCAGGTTGGGCTTGCCATCGTATTCGTCCATCTCGAGGTAGCCCTTTTTGCCCAGGCCCTTGTCCCGGAACTGCCAGTCCTCAGCGGTAAGTAGTTTGACGGCGTCGTCGAGCTGAGCCCGGTCGTCATCGTCGGACAGGAACGCGCCGTGTGAACAGCAACCGTCGTCGGGGCGGCCTTCGACCGTGCCCTGGCACGCAGGGGTGCCGAACACACAGGTCCAGCGGGAAAGCAGCCAGGTCATGTCGGCGGCGATCATGTGCTCGGGGTTCTCAGGGTCAAAGAATTCCACCCATTCGCGGGCGAAATCCGCGTCGACCTCACCCGATTTGCGCTTCGCCCCGGCGTTCACAGGGATGCTCCG
>CAZLTV010000007.1:14076-60567 GCA_964562545.1 uncultured Mycobacterium sp.
CTCTTCGCGCGAGCGCTCATCGGTAGTTGTTCGCTCTTCGCGCGAGCGCTCATCGGTAGTTGTTCGCTCTTCGCGCGAGCGCTCATCGCCGATCCGGTCACGGTTTTCCACGGTAGACCCATTAGGTTGGACGAGTGCGATTAGGCGTGCTCGACGTGGGCAGCAACACCGTCCATCTACTGGTGGTCGACGCCCGTCGTGGTGGGCACCCGACGCCGATGAGTTCCACCAAGGCCTCGCTGCGCCTGGCCGAGGCCATAGACAACTCCGGCCGGCTCACCCGCCGGGGCGCGGACAAACTGGTCGGCACCATCGACGAGTTCGCCAAGATCGCCACAAGCTCTGGCTGCGCGGAGTTGATGGCGTTCGCCACATCAGCGGTGCGTGACGCGAAGAACTCCGAGGAAGTACTGGCCAGGGTCAAGGCCGAGACCGGGATGACGTTGCAGGTGCTCAGCGGGGTGGACGAGTCGCGCCTGACCTTCCTCGCCGTGCGCCGCTGGTACGGCTGGAGTGCCGGGCGCATCATCAACATCGACATCGGTGGGGGATCGCTGGAGCTGTCCAGCGGAGTCGACGAAGAGCCCGATGTCGCTTTGTCGCTGCCGCTGGGCGCTGGGCGACTCACCCGGGAGTGGCTGCCGGACGATCCGCCCGGCCGCCGCCGGGTCAGCATGCTGCGCGACTGGCTGGCCACCGAGATGTCGGAGGCCGGCGCGACGATCGCCGAGGCGGGGAACCCGGACCTCGCTGTGGCGACGTCGAAGACGTTCCGTTCGCTGGCCCGGCTGACCGGCGCGGCGCCCTCCGGGGCAGGCCCGCGCGTCAAGCGGACGTTGACCGCGGCCGGGTTGCGGCAGCTGATCGCATTCATTTCTAGGATGACCGCATCAGACCGTGCAGAACTGGAAGGGGTGAGCACCGACCGTGCGCCTCAGATCGTGGCGGGAGCATTGGTGGCCGAGGCATCGATGAAGGCGCTGAATATCGAGAGCGTCGACATCTGTCCTTGGGCGTTGCGGGAGGGCCTGATTCTGCGCAAACTCGACAGCGAAGCCGACGGCACAGCGCTGGTCGGCGGAGCTGACCCGGCCGGCAGCGGCGGTAGTGCGGGAAAACCGGGCTCACGACTGACCTCGGTACGTAATGCTGGACGGTAAACAGCGAGGCTCAAAGGCAACAGGGCGATGACTGGACCAGATGACCAAACCAGCACGAGACCGATTTCGGTCGCCGAGTTGCTGGCCAAGAATGGCACGATCGGTGCGCCTCCGGTCGGCGGCAGGCGCCGCCGACGCCGGGGCAATAGCGATGCTGTCACCGTCGCCGAGCTAACCGGCGAGATCCCGATCATCCGGCCGGACGATCCTGCCCCGGCGCCGCTTGCGGAACCCGCGCCGCCGGTAGAAGGCGTCGCCGACACCGAGACGACGGGCCCACCGTCCAACGGTACGGTCGACGACTACGCCGAAGCCGAGGCTGAACTCGATGTCGAGTCCGAAGCCGAGGCGGAGCGTGACATCGACCCTGAACTTCCCGAACCTGAACTTCTCGAACCTGAACTTGCCGAATCCGTAACCGACGAGGCAGAGCAGGTTGGGGACGGTGCCGGGCCGGCGGTCGTCGAGACCGAGGGCGAAACCAGCAGCGAAGCCGAGCCAGAAATCGAGACAGCGCCCGAGAGCCAGTCCGAGATGGCAGAGGAGACGCCGCCGCGGCGTTTCGGTTTCGGTCGGCCCAGACGTCGGGACGCCTCCGGCGGCGACGCCGAGCAGATGAGCCCGGACCCGCTCGATGACGCGTCCACCGAGGTGGACGCCACCGCTCTGTTGAATGCGGCAAACAGCCTCGACGGCGGCGTGGACGCCACGGCCGTGGTTAACGCCGACAAGCAGGACTCCGAGGGAAGTGCGGAGGACGACGACGGTCTGCCGTCGTACTTGCGGTCCTCACCCGAGCCGCTGTTCGGAGGCCAGACCGTAGCCGACGACCTTGCCCGGCGCGCCGGGCCGACTCGAGAGGGTGACGGTCGTCTCGGCGCTCTCGATGAGGACGACCTTGCCGAGCAGGAGCTGGCCGAGGCGCGACAGATGTCGTCGTTCGCGCACGGTGTCTGGGTGGTTGGTCAGAGTGTGCTGGCCGTGGTGTTCGGTGCGGGCCTATTCGTCGCGTTCGATCAGCTGTGGAGGTGGAACAACATCGTTGCGCTGGTGCTGTCGGTGTTGGTCATTCTGGGGCTGGTGGTCGGCGTGCGGGTCGTGCGCAAGACCGAAGACATCGGTAGCACGCTGATTGCGGTGGCCGTCGGTGCGCTGGTCACGCTGGGCCCGCTGGCCTTGCTGCAATCGGGCTGACGGCCCGCTGCATCGTGCGCCCTGCCATCAAGGTCGGTCTGTCGACGGCCTCGGTATATCCGCTGAGAACCGAGGCTGCGTTCGAATACGCCGCCAAGCTCGGCTACGACGGCGTCGAGCTGATGGTGTGGGCCGAATCGGTCAGTCAGGACATAGATGCCATTGCCGCTATGTCCGCGCGCTATCGGGTGCCGGTGCTGTCGGTGCATGCGCCGTGTCTGCTGATTTCGCAGCGGGTGTGGGGTGCCAACCCCATTCCCAAGCTGGACCGCAGTGTGCGGGCCGCCGAGCAGCTCGGCGCCCAGACCGTGGTGGTGCATCCGCCGTTTCGCTGGCAGCGCCGCTACGCCGAGGGCTTCGCCGACCAGGTCGCTGAGCTCGAGGACGGCAGTGCCGTGGTGGTCGCCGTCGAGAACATGTTTCCGTTCCGTGCCGACCGGTTCTTTGGTGCCGGCCAGACCTCGATCGAGCGAATGCGCAAGCGTGGCGGCGCCCCGGGGCCGGGCATCTCGGCGTTCGCGCCGTCCTACGACCCGCTTGATGGCGGTCATGCGCACTACACCCTGGATCTGTCGCACACCGCCACGGCCGGAACCGACGCGATCGACATGGCCAATCGGATGGGCGTAGACGGTCCCGATGGGTTGGTGCATCTACACCTCTGTGATGGCAGCGGAGCGTCCACAGATGAGCATCTGGTGCCCGGTCGGGGCACTCAGCCCACAGCGCAGATTTGTCAGATGCTGGCAGCGAGCAGCTTTTCCGGCCATGTCATTCTCGAGGTGACGACGTCGAGTGCTCGCACGGCGGCCGAACGCGAATCTTTGTTGGCCGAGTCGCTGAAGTTCGCCCGTGCGCACCTGTTGCGCTGACCCCGGTCTACACCGCTGATTCGGAAGGGCTGCCGCAATGACCAGTTCGACCTTGTTCACCGACGCTATGGCGCTCACACCGACCGCCGACGGCTGTTATAGCGGTGTGCTCAACGAGCATTGGACGATCGGACCGAAGGTGCACGGCGGGGCGATGTTGGCGTTGTGTGCCAACGCCGCCCGCATCGAGTACACCGCCGGCGAGCAACAGGGCGATGGCGAAAGGAGCGGTGACGAAAACAGCGATGTGGAACCGATTGCAGTGTCGGGCAATTTCTTGTGGGCGCCTGACCCTGGACCTTTGTCGGTGTCGACCAGGGTGCGCAAACACGGTCGCCGGATTGGGCTCGTCGATGTAGAGCTGTCCCAGGGGCAGCGTGTTGCGGTGCGCGCGGCGATCACGATGGGGACCCCTGAGCACCATGTGCCGCCGCTGCTGTCAGACAACCCCGTGGTGTCGCTAATGACGCCGGAGCCGCCGCCGGGCCTGGAGCCGATCGGGCCTGGACACCGGATGGCCGACATCGTCCATCTGGCTCACGGCTGTGATATCCGGCCGTCGCTCACGACTTTCGGATGGGATTCGGACGGTGGTCCGTCGCGCGCGCGAGGAGCAGTTGAGTCTCCGGCAATCGAATACTGGGTGCGGCCCAAGGGGGTCGCTCCGGATGTGCTGTTCGCACTGCTGTGTGGGGACGTGTCGGCTCCGGTGACTTTCGGTGTGAACAGATTCGGTTGGGCGCCGACGGTGCAGCTGACGGCTTATCTGCGGGCGAGACCGGCCGATGGGTGGCTGCGCGTGCTGTGCACGACCACCCAGATCGGGCAGGACTGGTTCGACGAGGACCACATCGTGGTTGACTGTGAAGGCCGGATCATCGTGCAGACCCGTCAGCTGGCGATGGTGCCCCAGGCCTCGATCTGACGCGGGCATCCGGCTGTCGGCATGGCATCCGACACCGGCTGGGCGGTTCAAGGGATGCCCGTGCGATGCTGTGCGGCATGGCCAGAATCGCGATTATCGGCGGTGGGAGCATCGGCGAGGCGTTGTTGGCGGGTTTGTTGCGAGCCGGCAAGCAGGTCAAGGACCTGGTAGTCGCCGAGAAGAACCCTGCCCGCGCGAAGTATCTCTCGGACAAGTACTCGGTGTTGGTGACGTCGGTGGCCGACGCGGTCGACTCGGCGACCTACGTCGTCGTCGCGGTGAAGCCGGCTGATGTGCAGAACCTCATCGGTGATATCGCCGACAGCGCGGCCAAGGCTGAGACCGACTCGGCCGAGCAGGTCTTCGTCTCGGTGGCCGCGGGTGTCACCACTGCGTTCTACGAGAACAAGTTGCCCGCCGGCTCGCCCGTGGTGCGGGTGATGCCGAACGCGCCGATGCTGGTCGGCGGCGCGGTGAGTGCGTTGGCTCCCGGTCGGTTTGCCACTGCGGAGCATCTTAAGGAGGTGTCGGCGCTGTTCGACGCCGTCGGCGGGGTGCTGACTGTCGACGAGTACCAGCTTGATGCGGTCACCGCGGTCTCCGGTTCGGGTCCGGCGTACTTCTTTTTGATGGTCGAGGCCCTTGTTGACGCTGCCGTGGCGTCGGGCTTGTCCCGTTCGGTGTCCACCGATCTGGTGGTGCAGACCATGGCTGGGTCGGCGGCGATGTTGCTGGAACGGCTGGACGAGACGGAATCGAACGGAAGCTCGGGCATGGGCTCGGCGATTGACACCTCTGCTGCGCAGTTGCGCGCTACTGTTACCTCACCGGGTGGAACCACGGCTGCTGGTCTGCGGGAACTGGAGCGGGGCGGTTTGCGGGAGGCTGTCGCCAGCGCGGTCGAGGCCGCGAAACGGCGCTCGGAACAGCTTGGAATCACATCCGAGTAATTAATCAATTTCGGACTGATTACCCCACACCCGTCGCAGTAACCCCACCTGCCACGCTATTCTCCCAGTGGTAAGCGCGGGTCGGTGCCAGCAGTGGGGAAGCCGCTGGAACTGCCCGCGCCTGATGGATTGGGTTGCGATGACGTCTATGAACGGGCCATCGGCGCGGGATTCGGCCGGCGGAAAGGCGGCGCGTGAGGCCGGGCAGGCCGAAGGCCAACAGCCCCGCGCTCAATTTCTCACCGTCGCTGAGGTGGCGAGTTTGATGCGAGTCAGCAAGATGACGGTGTACCGCCTGGTGCACAACGGCGAGTTGCCCGCTGTGCGGGTGGGACGCTCGTTCCGGGTGCATGCCAAGGCTGTCCACGACATGTTGGAGAGCTCGTACTTCGACGCCGGCTGAGCGCGGGAGATTCTGGGTACCGGCTCTGGGCTCGCGCAGGTCGTTGGCGGGAGCCGGATTTCATTGCGGCGACTTCGCCCGGGTAAGCTCACCGGTCGAGACGGCCGAGGTCTAACGAGACCTTCACATGAATTAGGTAGTGGAGTTAATGGGTTCTGTCATCAAGAAGCGGCGTAAGCGCATGTCGAAGAAGAAGCACCGTAAGCTGCTTCGTCGCACTCGGGTGCAGCGCAGAAAACTCGGCAAGTAGCCCGTCCGGTCGGCCGTTAGGCTGACTGGATGGATGCAGACGGCCGTTCCGGGGACCGCTCGGGGGACTCCGACGGTCCGGGCGCCGGTGACCCGATCGACTATCCCAAGGTCGTGCTGGTCACCGGTGCGTGCCGTTTTCTCGGCGGCTATCTGACCGCGCGCCTGGCTCAGAACCCGTTGATCAATCATGTGATCGCGCTTGACGCTATCGCACCGAGTAAGGATCTGCTGCGCCGAATGGGGCGGGCTGAGTTCGTGCGTGCTGACATTCGCAACCCGTTCATCGCCAAAGTCATCCGTAACGGCGACGTCGACACGGTGGTGCATGCCGCGGCGGCGTCTTATGCTCCGCGTTCTGGTGGGCGCGCCGCGCTCAAGGAACTGAACGTGATGGGCGCCATTCAGTTGTTCGCGGCCTGCCAGAAGGCGCCGTCGGTGCGCCGGGTAATTCTGAAGTCCACCTCGGAGGTGTACGGCTCCAGTGCGCGTGACCCGGTGCTGTTCACCGAGAGTAGTAGCCGCCGTAGGCCGCCGGGGGAGGGTTTCGCCCGCGACAGCATCGACATCGAGGGCTATGCCCGTGGGTTGGGGCGGCGCAGGCCCGACATCGCGGTGACCATTCTGCGGTTGGCCAACATGATCGGCCCGGCGATGGATACCGCGTTGTCACGTTATCTAGCGGGTCCGGTGGTACCGACGGTCATCGGCCGTGACGCTCGCATTCAGTTGCTGCACGAGCAGGATGCGCTCGGCGCCCTGGAGCGCGCGACGATGGCCGGCAAGGCCGGCACGTTCAATGTGGGGGCCTCGGGGATCATCATGATGAGGCAGGCCATTCGTCGCTCGGGCCGCCTGGCGCTACCGGTGCCGCGTTCGGCGTTGGTGGCGGTGGATTCGCTGTGGCGTGCGGCGGGCAGCTCGGAGCTGGATCGCGAACAACTTGATTACCTCAGCTATGGCCGGGTCATGGACACCACCCGGATGCGCAACGAACTCGGGTTCGCTGCTAAGTGGACGACCCTCGAGGCGTTCGATGACTACGTGCGTGGACGCGGACTCAAGCCCATCGTCGACCCGACGTGGGTACGCTCGGTAGAGGAACGCGCGGCGGCGGCGGCGCAGCGCTGGGGGCGCTAGACTCTGAACTCAGACCGGGCCGGGGGGCTGGGGGAGAGGACAACGACGTTGGCGGGCGAGCCGAGAGCGAAAGTTATTCCGCTGCACTCGAATTCAAATCGAAGTGCGGCTCAGCGGCGTGCAGCGGCGCAGCGTGCCGATTCCGCGCGTCGACATCCCTCGCTGTTGACCGATCCGGGTAGTCACGCCTCGGCCGAACAGCTCGCCGCGGTCGTGCGCGAGATTGACCAGCACCGCGGCGGGGGGGCCGGCGCGCTCGACGCCGACACTCCGCCCAACGAACTCGCCAAGCGCATTGCCGCAGTAGCCGATTTCGTGCGCAAGCGAATGACGGGCGACTACTCGGTCGACGACTTCGGCTTCGATCCTCACCTCAACAACGCAATCTTTTTGCCTTTGCTGAGGGTGTTCTTCAACTCGTGGTTCCGGGTCGAAGTCAGTGGTATCGAGAACCTTCCGGACTCCGGTGCGGCGCTCGTGGTGGCCAACCACGCCGGGGTACTGCCGTTCGACGGACTGATGACCCAGGTCGCCGTCCACGACGAGCACCCGGCCCACCGCGATCTGCGACTGCTGGCCGCCGACATCGTCTTCGACATGCCGGTGGTCGGGCAGGCTGCCCGCAAGGCCGGCCACACCATGGCCTGCACCGACGATGCGCACCGGCTGCTCGAGGCCGGCGAGCTTACGGCGGTGTTCCCTGAGGGCTACAAGGGTCTGGGCAAGCATTTCAAGGACCGCTACAAGTTGCAGCGATTCGGTCGGGGCGGCTTCGTCTCCGCGGCGCTGCGCACTCAGGCGCCGATCGTGCCGTGCTCCATAGTCGGGTCCGAGGAGATCTACCCGATGGTCGCCGACGTCAAGCTGCTGGCCCGGCTCATGGGCTTGCCGTACTTCCCGGTGACTCCCCTCTTCCCGCTGGCCGGGCCGCTGGGCGTGGTACCGCTGCCGTCGAAGTGGTACATCCAGTTCGGCGAGCCCATTGACACCGCCGACTACGAGGAGTCAGCCGCCGATGATCCGATGGTCACGTTCGAGCTGACCGACCAGGTGCGCGAGACTATCCAGCAGACGCTCTATCAGCTGTTGGCCAACCGCCGAAACATGTTCCTGGGGTAACTCCGCTTACTTTTGCCCAGCAACGAATTTCGAGAGCGCAGCGGCGTCGCGGCCGGCGGCGACCTTGGCGGTCAACTCGTCGGCCTCGGTGTCCGACTCGGCCTCACCCATCACCGTCACGATGCTGGTGATCACCCGCTCGCCGTTGTCGTCGGTGACTTCGCCGCGGATCTCGGTGAGCACCGCGCCGTGTGACTCGGTGACCGAATCCAGGTAGGAGTCGAACCACAACTTGTCGCCGGCCAAGATTGGGCGGTGAAAGATCAGCTTCTGGTCGCGGTGTAGCAGTCGCTCCATATTGATGGGCAGATCGAACTGGTTGAAGATCTCGGCCTGCACGCGGCGGCCGGCAACCGACAGGAACGTCAGAGACGCGATCAGCGCGTCGTGGCCGCAGTCTTTGGCGGCTTCCTCGGTGAAGTGCGCGGGATGATCGTCTTTGACGGCTCGGGCGAACTCGCGGATCTTTTCCCGGTCGACCTGGAAGTAGTCCGGGTACCGATAGTGGGTTCCGATGATGTTTTCAGCGATGCTCATGCCGGCGTCTTTCCGTCTCGAGGTGGCGCGAGCCTATCAGCGCGATTTCACCCGTAGGTGCCCGCGGTCAGCGTTCATGGCGGCGCGAGACCACTGCGGCCAGCGCGCCTCCGGCCGCCCCGAGTGCCAGCGCCGAGGGCACCCCGATGCGGGCGGCCTTGCGCGCAGTCCGGAAGTCACGAATCTCCCAGCCCCGCTGTCGGGCGAAGTCGCGAAGGTCGGCGTCCGGGTTGATCGCCACCGCCGTTCCCACCAGCGACAGCATCGGAACGTCGTTAAAGCTGTCCGAGTAGGCCGTGCAGCGGCGTAGGTTCAGGCCCTCCCTGATCGCCAGCGAGCGCACCGCGTGCGCCTTGCCGCTGCCGTGCAGGATGTCGCCCACCAGCCGGCCGGTAAACACGCCATCGACCGACTCGGCGACGGTGCCCAGCGCACCGGTCAGGCCCAGGCGCCGCGCGATCGTCTCCGCAAGTTCGTACGGTGTGGCCGTGACAAGCCACACTTGCTGGCCGGCGTCGAGGTGCATTTGCGCCAGCTCCCTGGTGCCCGGCCAGATCTTGTCGGCGATGATCTCGTCGTAGATCTCTTCCCCTAGTTCGACCAGTTCGGCGGTGGAACGGCCCTCGATGAACGACAGCGCTTTGCTGCGGCCGGCTGCGACATCATCGCTGTTCTCGCGGCCGGTGAGCTGGAACTTGGCCTGGGCGAGCGCGAAGCGGGCGAGGTCTTTGTAGGTGAAGTACTCGCGGGCGGCCAGCCCGCGAGCGAAGTGCACCAGCGACGAGCCGTGTACCAGCGTGTTGTCGACGTCGAAAAACGCTGCCGCGGTCAGGTCCGGTGGCGGTGCCGGCGGCTTGGCCGGGGTGTCCGACTGTGCTCCGGGCGACTGCGCGCCCAGTGTCTGTGCGCCTAGTGTCTGCGCGGCCACCTCGGCGCTGATCTCGCCGGCGAGCTGCTGCGCGTCGAACCCGACCTCAGGTCCCCCGGTATCGGACACGGTTACAACATTAGGGCACCTGACGGCGATACTGGCGCGGTGGATCGACAGGTGCGGTTGCTGACTCGAGAGGGCTGCCCGATGTGTGCGGCTGTGGCGACGCGATTGGGTGAGCTGGCCGCCGAGCTGGGCTTTGCCTGGACCTCGACCGACGTGGACGCCGCGGCCGCGGCCGGGGACTCCTCGCTGCGGGCGGAGTACGGCGACCGGCTGCCGGTGGTCCTGTTGGACGGCGCTGAGCACAGCTACTGGGAGATCGACGAGGACAGGTTGCGTGCCGACCTCGCGCGCTGAGCCTAGACGAATGGTCGAGCAAATTTGGTAGCCCAGCTGGTTAACGACTACCGTTGACGGCGTGCTGAGCGTGGTGGTGCGGCCATGAGCGTGTTGCTTTTCGGCGTCTCGCATCGCAGCGCGCCGGTTTCAGTGCTCGAACAGCTCAGCAGAGACGAATCCGATCAGGCCAAGATCATCGATCAGGTGCTGCGATCATCGCTGGTCACCGAGGCCATGGTGCTCTCGACGTGCAACCGGGTGGAAGTCTACGCCGTCGTCGAGGCCTTCCACGGCGGGCTTTCGGTGATCGGTCAGGTGCTCTCCGACCATTCTGGGATGTCACTGCAGGATCTGACCCGCTATGCCTACGTCCGCTACGCCGAGGCGGCGGTCGAGCATTTGTTCGCGGTGGCCAGCGGTCTGGACTCCGCGGTGATCGGTGAACAGCAGGTGCTCGGCCAGGTGCGTCGCGCCTATGCCTCGGCCGAAGCCAATCACACGGTGGGCCGCACCCTGCACGAGCTGTCGCAGCGCGCGCTTTCGGTGGGCAAGCGGGTGCATTCCGAGACGGGCATCGACGCCGCAGGTGCCTCGGTGGTGTCGGTGGCGCTCGGCATGGCCGAGGACAGGCTGGGATCGCTGGCCGGTCGCGCCGCGGTTGTCGTCGGTGCCGGGTCGATGGGCGCCCTCGCGGCGCACCAGCTGATCCGCGCCGGGGTCACGCGTATCCACGTCGTGAACCGGACACTGCCCCGCGCTAAGAGGCTCGCCGAGATCGTCCGGGAGCACGGCGCCGAGGCCGAGGCCTTCCCGTTCGACCACCTGCCCCCGCTGCTGACCGACGCCGACATCGTCGTCAGCTGCACCGGAGCGGTGCGGCCGGTGGTGTCACTGGCCGACGTGCACCGCGGGTTGGCCCATGTGGCCGACCCCAAGCAGCTGGTGATCTGCGATCTCGGTATGCCACGGGACGTGGACCCCGCCGTTGCGGGATTGCCCGACGTGCACGTCGTGGACATGGACCGTATTCAGCGTGAACCCTCGGCGCGTGCGGCCGCCTCGGATGCCGATGCGGCGCGTGCCATCGTCGCCGCCGAAGTTGCCAACTATCTCGCCGGGCAGCGGATGGCAGAGGTCACCCCGACCGTCACCGCGCTGCGTCAGCGTGCCGCCGACGTCGTCGAAGCCGAGCTTCTCAGGCTCGACAACCGGTTGCCCGGGCTGGATTCCGCCCAGCGCGACGAGGTCGCCAAGACTGTGCGCCGGGTGGTCGACAAGTTGCTGCATGCGCCCACAGTGCGGGTTAAACAGTTGGCCAGCGCGCCCGGTGGGGACAGCTACGCCGAGGCGTTACGTGAACTATTCGAACTCGACCAGCAGGCCGTCGATGCGGTTGCGGCTGGCGAACTACCTTTGGTGGCAACTGATCTCGATACGACCGAGTGACTCCTCCACAGTCAATCGAAAGCCCGCCGAAAGACACGACGTGATCCGAATAGGCACCCGAGGCAGCTTGCTGGCCACAACTCAGGCCGGAGTTCTGCGCGATGCTCTGACTGCGGCCGGGCACGCGGCAGAACTGGTGATCGTGTCCACCGCCGGAGATCGTTCCAGCGCGCCAATCGCCGAGATCGGTGTGGGTGTGTTCACGGCCGCGCTGCGGGAGGCCATTGCCGACGGCTCGGTCGACATGGCGGTGCACTCCTACAAAGATTTGCCCACAGCGGCCGATCCGCGGTTTGCCATCGCCGCGATCCCGGTGCGTGAAGACCCCCGTGACGCGTTGGTGGCGCGGGACGGGTTGGTGCTCGGAGAGTTGCCGGCCGGGTCGGTGATCGGTACCTCGTCCCCGCGACGGGCGGCACAGCTTAGAGCACTGGGTCTCGGTTTGGAAATCCGCCCCCTAAGAGGCAACCTAGATACCAGGTTGAACAGGGTAAGCAGCGGTGATCTCGACGCCGTCGTCGTGGCCCGGGCGGGCTTGGCTCGCATCGGTCGCCTTGATGCCGTCACCGAGGCGCTGGAGCCGGTACAGATGTTGCCGGCGCCGGCCCAAGGTGCGTTGGCAGTCGAGTGCCGCGCCGGCGACACCGGGCTCGCGGAACTGTTGGCAGAACTAGACGACGCCGACACCCGAGCAGCGGTCACCGCCGAGCGAGCTCTGCTGGCCGAACTGGAGGCGGGTTGCTCCGCACCGGTAGGCGCGATCGCCGAGGTGGTCGAGTCGATCGATGAGGACGGCCGCGTCTTCGAAGAGCTGTCGTTGCGTGGCTGCGTGGCGGCGCTGGACGGATCCGATGTGATCCGCGCGTCCGGAATCGGGACACCCGGTCGGGCACGGGAGCTGGGGCTCTCGGTGGCCGCGGAGCTGTTCGACCTGGGAGCGCGAGATCTATTGGACGAACGCGGGAGAGACAAATGACTCGCCAGATGAGCATGCGAGGGCGCAAGGGCAAGCCTGGCCGCATCACGTTCGTCGGTTCTGGACCCGGTGATCCGGGTCTGCTGACGGCCCGTGCCCGCACCGTGCTGGCCCATGCCGCCTTGGTATTCACCGATCCGGACGTTCCCGAAGCGGTGTTGGCCCTGGTGGGGGCCGAGTTGCCGCCGCCGTCGGGTCCACTGCCAGAGGCGGCGACCCAGACCGGTAAGTCGGGCGGTGCCGCAGGTGCCGACAAGGGCTCCGATGAGTCCGCGGTCATTCCCGGAGGACCGGACGTGCGCCCGGCCCTCGGCGATCCCGCAGAAGTCGCCAAGACGTTGGCCACCGAAGCCAAGACCGGTGTCGACGTCGTGCGGCTGGTCGCCGGTGACCCGTTGTCGGTGGACTCGGTGATCACCGAAGTCAACGCGGTCGCCAAGACCCAGCTGGCGTTCGAGATCGTGCCAGGGCTGCCCGACACCACCGCGGTGCCTACGTATGCCGGTCTGCCTTTGGGTTCGGCCCACACGGTGGCCGATGTGCGCGGCGATGTGGATTGGGCCGCGCTGGCGGCGGCTCCCGGTCCGCTGATCCTGCACGCGACGGCGTCCCACCTGCCCGACGCGGCACGCACGCTGATCGAATACGGCCTGGCCGACACCACGGCGGCCGTGGTGACCGCCAACGGCACCACCTGCCAGCAGCGCTCCCTTGAGACGACGCTGGCCGGGCTGCTGGACAAGAACACGTTGGCCTCCGCGCCGACCGACACCCCGCCCGCGGGCCCGCTGGCCGGTCCGCTGGTGGTCACCATCGGGCGGACGGTCGCCAACCGCGCCAAGCTGAACTGGTGGGAGAGCCGTTCGCTGTACGGCTGGACGGTGCTGGTGCCGCGCACCAAGGACCAGGCCGGCGAGATGAGCGAGCGTTTGGTCGGCCACGGTGCATTGCCCATCGAGGTCCCGACCATCGCGGTCGAACCTCCCCGAAGCCCCGCCCAGATGGAAAGGGCTGTCAAGGGTTTAGTTGACGGCCGCTTCCAATGGGTGGTGTTCACCTCCACCAACGCGGTTCGCGCGGTGTGGGAGAAGTTCAACGAGTTCGGTCTCGATGCCCGCGCGTTTTCCGGGGTGAAGATCGCCTGTGTCGGGCAGGCCACCGCTGACCGCGTGCGCGCGTTCGGCATCAACCCTGAACTGGTGCCCAGCGGCGAGCAGTCCTCACTGGGCCTGCTCGACGAATTCCCCCCCTTTGACGAAGTTTTCGATCCGGTGAACCGAGTGCTGCTGCCGCGTGCCGACATCGCCACCGAGACGTTGGCTGAGGGGCTGCGCGAACGCGGTTGGGAGATCGAGGATGTCACCGCCTACCGGACGGTGCGTGCGGCGCCGCCGCCGGCGCACACCCGCGAGATGATCAAGACCGGTGGATTCGACGCGGTGTGCTTCACGTCGAGTTCGACGGTGCGCAACCTCGTTGGTATCGCCGGGAAGCCGCATGCCCGCACGATCGTGGCTTGTATTGGACCCAAGACTGCCGAGACTGCTGCGGAGTTCGGTCTGCGCGTCGATGTGCAGCCGGACGTGGCGGCAGTGGGTCCGCTGGTTGAGGCGTTGGCCGAGCACGCCGCGCGGCTGCGTGCGGAAGGCGCGTTGCCGCCGCCGCGTAAGAAGAGCCGCCGCCGCTAGGAACTCGCCGAGATGGCATTCCGGTAGGCCTGTCCTCGGACCTCGCCGGCCGGAATGCGGTTTCGCGGACAAAGAGAGGTGCGTCAGTGGCGTTTCCCCGTCATCGCCCGCGGCGGTTGCGCTCGACGCCTGCCATGCGTCGGCTGGTATCTCAGACTTCGCTGGAGCCAAGGCATCTGGTGTTGCCGCTGTTTGTCGCCGACGGGATAGCTGACCCGCGCCCCATCGCCTCGATGCCCGGCGTCTATCAGCACACCCGCGAATCGTTGCGCCGAGCCGCAGCCGAGGCCGTCGAGGCCGGTGTCGGGGGCTTGATGCTTTTCGGCGTGCCGTGCGACGAACACAAGGATGCCGCGGGCTCAGCGGGAACGGATCCTGACGGCATCCTCAATGTTGCGCTGCGGGACCTGGTCAGTGACCTCGGCGATGACACAGTACTGATGGCGGACACCTGCCTCGATGAGTTCACCGATCACGGGCACTGCGGTGTTCTGGACTCCAGGGGACGGGTCGACAACGACGCCACCAACGACCGCTACGTCGACCTCGCTGTGGCCCAGGCGCAATCGGGGGCGCACGTGGTGAGCCCCAGCGGGATGATGGACGGGCAGGTCGCGGCCATCCGCGACGGCCTTGATGCGGCCGGGTTAACCGACACTGCGATTTTGGCCTATGCCGCAAAGTTCGCCTCCGGCTTCTACGGGCCCTTCCGTGAGGCTGTGGCCTCCAGCCTCGAGGGCGACCGCCGGACCTACCAGCAGGAACCGGGCAATGCGCGTGAAGCCGTGCACGAGATCAGCCTCGACATCGAAGAGGGCGCCGACATCGTGATGGTCAAACCAGCGATGGCCTACCTCGATATCGTGCATGCCGCCGCCGAGGTCTCACCGGTCCCCGTCGCGGCCTACCAGGTCTCGGGCGAGTACGCGATGATCAGCGCCGCGGCGGCCAACGATTGGATCGACCTGCCGACCGTGGCACTCGAGACGCTGACCGCGATCCGTCGCGCCGGAGCCGACATCGTGTTGAGCTACTGGGCCCTCGACGCGGCCCGCTGGCTGTCGTGACCGCGCCCGGTGCATCTGGGTCACGGCCAGACGACGTCGACACCGGATTCTGGCTGTGGGTGGTCGCCCTGCCGCTGATGGTGCTCGGCTATATCGTCGACCTGGTGGCCTCCCCGACGCACCCCGGAGGATTGCTGATCGCGATCTCGGTGGTGTTCGTGGGTGTGCTCGCCGCGGTGGTCGCGACATTCCTGGTCTTGATGCGGCAGGGATACCGATGGGCGCGCACCCTGCTCACCGGTGGAGCGCTCGCATCGGTGGTGTATTCGGTGACCAACCTCCTTGGCGGTGAGCGCGAGACGGTGGCCGAGATCGGCTACGCAACGGCCACCATCTTCGGGTCGGTGCTGATCATGGGCGGGGTGTATTTGCTGCATCGCAAGGACGCCCAAGAATTCTTCACCCGCTGATTGGTTAGGCTGTCCCGACCATGACCCCATCGCCTCAGTCGTCCAAGCGTCCCCGCACGGTCGACATCGCGTTCTGGTGCTTCGTCGGTGGCGCGGTGATCATGATCGCTGGCGGTCTGATGGCTGCCACCGCAACCTACGATGTCGCGCGCGCTGCGCTCCCGGACAGCATTTCGGACGAGGCGGTGCGCGAATACCTGACGATCTACCGATACAGCGGGGGAGGCGCCGCGGTCGCGGCTGCTGTGCTGGCGTTCCTGGCCGGGCGGGCCCGGCGCGGCGACGCTCGCTCGCGGATGGCCACCTTCGGGCTGGTGTTCGCGATCTTGGTGGTTGTGCTGCTGTTGGCGATCGGGGTTGGGGTCGCCCAGCCACTCGTGTTGTTGGCGTTGCTTCCGATGCTGGTGGGGGTGGCGGTGTTCATCAGGCCGGCTGCACGCGACTGGTATGCCCGCGACGGTTCGGCGTGAGCAAGCCGGCCGGCGGCGCCGCATCCGAGGTGCTGTTCTATGAACAGGGTGCCAGCTGGTGGTGGCTGCTGGCAGGTCCGCTGACGGGTGTCGCGATGGCACTGATCCAGCTCTCCGCCGGTTACGGCATCCAGTGGGTGGTGCCGGGCCTGTTTTTCGTCCTCGTCACGCTGTTCCTGTCGATCCAGATCAAAGCGGCCCGGGTCCACACGTCGGTCGAGTTGACCGCAGACACGCTGCGGCAGGGCGCCGAGGTCACCGACACCGCCGATATCGTGCGGATCTATCCGGAGGCGACCGGCGCGGAGGCGCCGAAATGGCAGTCGGCGCGGGCGTTGGGGGAGCTCACCGGGGTGCCGCGCGGGCGGACCGGGATCGGGCTGCGGCTGAGCAACGATCGCACCGCCCAGGCCTGGGCGCGAAAGCACCAGCAGTTGCGGGCCCTGCTGACGAACCTGCTCGAGGAACGCATCCCTCCGGAGCCGTCGTCGTGACCCGGCGTGCCGCCGTGCTCGGGCTGGTGATCGCCGCGCTTGCGGCCATCGGCTGCGTGCTGAGCTGGCTGGCCGCCGAGCGCAAGGTCGTCGTCGCGCCGGTGCTCGAAGGTCAGCCGTCGACCACCTCGGTGGTCTATTACGCACCCATGCTGACGCTGTCGCTGTTGCTGGCGACCGCAGCGGGGGTTCTGGGTGTCGTGGCCGTGTCCCATCTTCGCCGCCGGGGCTGACCCCGGCGGTATACCGGCGCCGACGGGCCGGTGGACGGCCGTCTCGAAGACCGAACGCCTCGCGGGCTGCAGCGGGCGCGCCTAGGCTGACAAGGCGTGACGATGCTTCATCGGCTGGACCGGGTGGCGCCCGCCTTCATCGACATGGCCCACGCCATCGTGTGGGCCTCGGCCGCCACCGTCGACTCCGACGGCAAACCCCGAACCCGGATTCTGCACCCAATCTGGGAGTGGGACGGCACTGACCTGTTCGGCTGGGTGGCCACGGCGCCCACCAGACTCAAGCGCGAACACCTCACCGTGCACCCCTACATGGCCGTCAGTTACTGGACCACCACCCAGGACACCTGCGCCGCGGACTGCCTTGTCGAGTGGTACACCGACGACGAAACCTGCACCGACGTTTGGCAGAAGTTCGCCACCGCCCCCGAACCCGTCGGCTACGACCCGGCCGTCGTTGCGCCATGGAAAGCCGGGCCGACTGCGGAATCCTTCGCCGTGCTGCGGCTGGCCCCGTACCGGCTGCGGGTGATGCCGGGTCGCGTCATGACCGGGGGCAGCGGCGAGGTGTTGCGCTGGCACGCGTGATGACCGCGATCGACCGCACCGACGTCGGTTCCCTTCCGCTTGCCCCGCTCAACCCGCTGCCGCGGCGCCAGCTGATTACCCTGGTCCGCCGGCTCGACACCGGTCAAGAGGCGATCCGCGCCGCGGGCGGCCCCGTCACCCGGATCCAACTGGGGCCCAGGAAACTCGTGCCACCGATCGTCGCGGTCATGTCGCCGACCGGTATGCGGGATGTGCTGGCCCGCAACGACGCCGTTTCGGAGCGCTGCAGCATCCACCAGGAAGTCCGTGACGCCGCGGGCGACAGCCTGTTCGTCCTGCCCAACGAGCAGTGGCGGCCACGCAAGCGCGCGCTGCAGCCGGTGTTCACCAAGCACAACGTCCGCAACTTCGGGGGCCATATGGCCAGTGCTGCACAGGAGTTCGTGGATCGCTGGCGGGGCGGCGGTGTCGTCGACCTCGATATCGAATGCCGGCGGGTGGCGATGCGGTCGTTGGGTCGCTCGCTGCTGGGGATCGATCTCAACGAGCGCGCCGACACGATCGCCCGGTGCATGCATGTGGCGTCGTCCTACACCGCTGACCGTGCGTTGCGGCCGCTTCGGGCGCCACGGTGGCTGCCGACGCCGGCACGGCAGCGGATGCGCGCAGCGGTGGGGGCTATGCGCGAAATCACCGATGCGATGGTGCGGGCCTGCAGGGCCGATCCCGCTCGGCAGGCGCCGCTGGTGCAGGCGTTGATTGCGGCGAGCGACCCGGAAACGGGGCAACCACTGTCTGACGAGGACATCTCCAATGACCTGCTGATCTTCATGCTGGCTGGCCATGACACCACCGCCACCGCGCTGACGTACTCGCTGTGGGTACTCGGGCGCCATCGCGAGGCGCAGGAACGTGTCGCGGCCGAGGCTGCCGCGATAGGCGCGCGGGAACTGACCCCCGAGGACGTGTCGCGCCTCGGCTACACCGTGCAGGTGCTCCATGAGGCGCTGCGGTTGTGCCCACCGGCTGCCGGGGTCGCGCGGCTGGCGACCCGCGATATTGCCGTCGACGGCTACCGTGTGCAGGCGGGCAGCCTGGTCGCCCTGGGGTTGTATGCGCTGCACCACGATCCGGATCTGTGGCCAGCCCCGACGGTCTTCGACCCGGACAGGTTCAGTGCAGAGAATGTCAAAGCCCGCGACCGGTGGCATTTCTTGCCGTTCCTTGGTGGTGGCCGCCCGTGCATCGGCGAACATTTCGCGCGCCTGGAAACCACGCTGGCCCTCGCGACGATTGTGCGGGCGATGCGCATCGATTCGTGCGGCGACGACTTCCCGGTCGACGTCCCGTTCACGACGGTTGCCCATGGGCCGATCCCGGCGCGGCTGAGCCCGCGCTCCTGATCAACCGAGTCTGATCAGACGCGCCAGATCAGGTCCGGTGCAGCAGGACCGCCGAATCGAAAGGCAGCCGCGCGAACACCGGTCGCATCGCCCCGGTCACCGCTTGAGCGGCCTCGGCCTTGCTCAGGACCCGAGGATCGGTCACCTCGAACGTCTTGTTGTGGCGCCGCATGCTGCCACCCCCGGCCGCGGTGAGGTTCTTCAGCCAGTCTCGGTCCGGCCCGTAGGTCAGCAGGATCGCCACCCCGTCGTGGGTGCTGAACACCGTTACCGGCGTGCGGTAGGTTTTGCCGGACTTGCGTCCGACGTGGGTGATGATGCCCATCATGGGCAGCCACCCCGCCCACATCCGCTGGATCGGGTTGGTGACGTGGCGGTTGAACCGCGCCAGCCATTGCGGTAACTGCATGACCTCCATCACACTCCTCGGTGCGGCATATCTCAAGGTTCTCGGCGCTGGAGGATTCGGTGCGCGCGATCCGCCGCGCAGGTCTTCCGGTGCTGGCCAGGGCGTGTCTCCTCGATGCGGCCGTGCCAACTCCAGCGGCGCAGCGTGCCGTCTGCTGCCCCGCCGTCGTCCCCCGCGCATGCATCACCTGGCACGCCGTACGGGACACGCGCTTGAGCCGTGGTGTTGGAAGTGCGTCGCTCCATTGGGAACCGGCCCGCGCAAACTGTTGAGTCAGATAATCAGCGTTCATGATAATGTCAAACAATAAACGTCGCCGTGAACGTGACCAAGGGGGTGGGAGATGGTCAACGCGGGAGGTAACGGGTTCACGCAGCGCATGATTGGGCAGGCCGTGTTGCGCCCGCGTCAACAGGTGGAGGAGACCCTCAGGGCGGCAATCTTGTCTGGGGAGCTGCAGAGCGGGGAGATGTTGCCGCCCGAGGCCGAATTGGCCCGGCAGTTCGACGTCAGTCGCACCACCCTCCGCGAGGCTCTGCGGGTCCTGTGTTCCCAGCATCTGATCATCAAGATCCCCGGTGCCCGCGGGGGCAACTTTGTGCAGTCCGTCGACTACCACTCGCTGGGGACAGTGATGACGGAGGCGGTCGACAATCTGCTCACACTCGGCAGCATCTGCTTCGACGAGGTCGCCGACGTCCGCCAGTACCTCGAAGTTCCTGCCGTGCGTCTTGCGGCTGCACACCGGTCCGAAGACGATCTCTCTGGGCTGAACGAGATTGTGGAGCAGCAGAAGACGGCATCAGTTGATGATCCAGAGATTTCCGATCTCGACCGCCGGTTTCACACGCTGATAGCCCGAGCGTCGGGCAATCGGGTGCTGACCGCGTGCGTGGCTGCCTTGCATCACGCCACTGAACCCGTTCGCTACCTGGACCTTTCTCCTGAGGTCGGCAAGCAGACCGTGCAGCAGCACTCGGCGATCCTGCGCGCCGTCGACAACCGTGACGCCGAAGCGGCGCAGAAAGCGATGGTCGATCATCTGACGTACCTTCGCAGGCACATTGCCGCCCACCAGGCGGTCACGCGCTCGCCGAATTCGCCTCAGCCGTGAGTACTCGACAGCTGCCGGTATGTAGGCCTGCTCGCATAGCACGCGATGCGCTTGCGTAAGGACCGACTGGCGTGTTCGGACCTGGACTGGGGCTCGGACCAGGACCAGGACTAGGACTAGGGCTAGGACTAGGACTCGTCCCGCCCGATGGCGTCTCGAGTGTTCTGCGCGGCCACCATCAAGGGCGAAGAGGTCGTGCTCGATGCGAACGGCTTTGTGTGACATTGCCTTAATGGCGCCTACGTCAAAGCCTGTGTCGACCTTCAAATGCAGGCCTCCCACTTGGGAGCATTGACCGTATGTGTAAAACCTGACAATAATCAATCAGTCGCTTCTGTCGCAGAAGATCAAAATTATCCAAAGGGAGGGCTGCGATGCCGATCCAGGATTTCCAGATGATGATCGACGGGCAATGGTGTGATGCGTCGGACGGCGCCACATTCGCCTCGATCAACCCGTTCGATTGTGAGCCGTGGGCGCACGTGCCCTCGGCCACACCTCAGGACGTGGACTCGGCGGTTCGGGCGGCGCGGCGCGCGTTCGAAGGTGGCGCCTGGGCGGCGTCGACGCCGATCCAGCGCGCGGCATGGCTGCGCACACTAGGTGACTTACTCGTTGAGAGCAGCGGCGAGCTTGCCGAGATCAGTGTGCGGGAGAATGGGAAGCTCATTCGTGAGGTTGCCGGCCAGACCAAATCGCTTGCCAACCAGTGCTATTTCTTCGCGGGCGTGGCGGAAATGCCACTAGGCGAAACGCTCGCGGTCAGCGTTCCGAACATGCAGGCGTTCACGGTTCGTGAGCCGATCGGTGTGGTGGCGGCGATCACCCCGTGGAACAGCCCGCTGTCGCTGTTGATGATGAAACTCTGTCCTGCACTGGCCGCTGGGTGCACTGTCGTCGTGAAGCCGTCGGAGGTCACGCCTGTCTCGACCCTGTATCTTGCGAGACTGATTGAGCGTGCAGGGTTTCCGCCGGGTGTCGTCAATGTCGTCACTGGCGCGGGGGAGGTCGGTGGCGCCCTCGTCGATCATCCCGAAGTCGACAAGATCGCCTTCACCGGATCGACCTCGGTCGGCAAGGTGATCGCCGAGCGAGCCGCCCGTCGCCTGGCGAGGGTGTCGCTCGAACTCGGCGGAAAATCGCCGAACATCGTGTTCTCGGATGCGGACCTGCCGAATGCTATCAATGGCGTGATCTCGGGGATCTTCGCTGCGACGGGGCAAACCTGCATGGCAGGATCGCGAGTCCTCGTTCATCGCGACATCTATGACGAGTTCGCCTCGCAACTTGTCATTCGTGCCGGCCGGATCAAACTCGGTGATCCGATGGACCCAGACTCCGAGATGGGCACGGTGGCCTGCGAAGCGCAGCATCGGAAAGTGTTGAGTTACATCGCTATCGGGATCGCGGATGGTGCGCACCTTGCTGTTGGCGGCGGCCGGCCGGAGTCGCCCGCGCTCAAGGCCGGACTCTTCGTCGAGCCGACCGTGTTCACCGGGGTCTCCAATGACATGAGGATTGCGCGCGAGGAGGTCTTCGGTCCCGTTGCTGTCCTGATCCCGTTCGACGATGAGGACGACGCCGTAAAAATCGCCAACGACACGCCTTTCGGGCTGGCTGCAGGGGTGTGGACGCGTGATGTCGCGAGGGCGCACCGAATGATTCGTAGCCTCAGGGTTGGGTCGGTGTGGATCAACAACTACCGCAAGGTGAACCATGTGGCGCCCTTCGGCGGCTTCAAGGAGAGTGGCATCGGCCGCGAGAACGGTGTTCGTGCGATCGAGGAATACACCGAGGTGAAGACCGCCTGGATTGACACCGGGAACGTGATCCGCGATCCGTTCAACCCACGGGCTTGACGGCAGTGGGTTGTGATGCAGGTGACCATAATGTCAGACTGTTACCTATCTGACTATAGTCAGTTCTTATTGAACTGTTAGCGACCTGTTCAACGATGGAGTGAGAGATGGTCCAGGAAGATCTCGCGGCAGTCTTCGGACGACACGTCGCAGCAGCGACGTTTGAATCGATTCCGGCCGATGCCGTGCGCTCAGCAAAATTCAGCACGCTCGACACCCTTGGCGTCATCCTCGGGGCCAGCGGTTTAATGGACGTGATACCTGCCGTCGTCGACCTCGCTCGCGAATGGGGCGGCGCCGAGCAAAGCACGCTGATCGGGTTCGGGGGCAAGGTTCCCGCGGTCAACGCGGCCTTCGTCAACGGATCGATGGGGCACGGACTCGACTACGACGACCATCTTCCCGAAGGCCACCACCCGTCGGTGACCGTTCTCCCCGCCCTCCTCGCGATCGCCGAGCGCCGTGGCGGTATATCCGGCAGAAACTTCATCACCGCGCTCGCTGTGGGGCAGGACCTCTTTGCCCGCCTGCGTAAGAACGTCGCTTGGAAGCAGGATTGGTTCATTACCCCGGTGGTCGGGACCCTCGCGTCGGCCGCGGCGTGCGCGAAGCTCCTAGAGCTCAGTGCCGAGCAGGTGGCCCACGCCATTGGAATCGCGTGCACGCAAGCAGCCACGACCATGCAGACCGCCTACGGGACCGGTGGTGACCTGCGTGCGATGTACGGCGGCACGGCGGCGAAGGCGGCGGTGCTTTCTGCAGAACTCGCCGAGAAAGGCATTAAGGCAACATCTGCACCGCTTGAGGGGCGCGCGGCATTCCTGCCCGTGTACTTCGGCGAGTGGGATCGTGATGCCATGCTCGCCGCATTGGGTGAGGACTATCAGGGCTCCACCATCCTGTACAAGCTGTGGCCCAGTTGCGGTGTCACCCACGCCTATATCGATACCGCCCTCAAGCTGATGGGCGGTCCGGGACGCACCGACGAGATCGCCAGGATCGAAGTGTTCGGTGGGGATTTCGCGAAGCAGCTCAGCGAACCGACCGAGTTCCGTAGCCGTCCACCGACATCCAACGATGCAAAGTTCAGCATTCCGTATACCGTGGCGACGGCGCTGTTGCGGGGGACGATCGGAGTGGGTGACTTCTCGCCGGAGAACCGGACCGACCCCGCCATCTACGAGGTCGCCAGATTGGTGGAGTTCGTGGATGATCCCAGACTCAACTGGGGCAAGGAGCTGCCCGCCGGAGCGGTCCGGATCACCCTGTGCAACGGGGAGGTCCGTCATGGTGAGGCCAGCCACGACGAGACTCCAGGCGCGGGAAAGAATCCGTTGAGCTGGGAGCAGTTGGTCACCAAGTTCGAGGACTGCAGCGCCCATGCGGTGCGCCCGTTGGGCGCCGGGAACGCCAAGCTGCTTATCGAGTCGGTAGACCAACTTGACAGCGCCGACGATGTGGCCGACATCGCACGGTTACTCGGCTAGCGCGCGACGATGGACAACGTCCTGGCATCGTTGGTCGACTTCGTCGAACAGGCCGAGTTCAGCAACCTCCCTTCGAGTGCTATCGCGAGAGTCGCCCGGCACACCCTGGATTCGGTGGGTTGTGGCGCGGGTGGTTTCTCCAGCAAGCCTGCCGTCATCGCACGCGAGACGGTACGCGGATCGAACGGCAAACTCGTCGCATCCGTGTACGGGCAAGCTGAACGGGTCCTCGTCGATCACGCCGGATTCGCTAACGCCACTGCGAATCGCTACCTCGACTTCAACGACTTCGGCATTAGCGGGCACCCAAGCGACATGATCCCCGCACTGCTCGGTATGACCGAAGCGGTCGGAGCGACGGGCGCCGATGCGGTGACTGCGATCTTTCTGGCCTATGAGATAGCCACCCGCTTTGCGGCTGCCGTTCCACCCGATGGTGGCTGGGATCAGGGTATCTACTGCTCACTCGGGATCGCGGCAGGTCAGGCGAAGATCCTGAAGTTGGACCGCGAGAAGACGGCCCATGCGTTGTCGCTTGCCGCGGTGCCGAGCCTGCCCCTCCGAACCACGCGGTTCGGCGAATTGTCGGAATGGAAAGCCGCGGCGACCGGCCACGCTGCGATGACGGCGACGTTCGCAGTGCGATTGGCCGCCGAAGGGATGACCGGCCCCCCCGACCCATTCGAAGGAAAAGACGGCCTGCTGGAACGAGTATGGCCTTCGTTCGATCTGGATCTTGCCCCAGCGAGCCCTTCCGCGATCGAGCGAGCCAGCCTCAAACGACACCCGGCCTGTTACTGGGGTCAGGTGCCCATCGACTTGGCGGTCGAACTGCGCGAGCGTGCCCCTCTTGCCGCGGTTGCGGCGATCCAGGTCGTGACGTGCAGAAACGCTTGGCGAACGATCGGCGGTGGTCGAGGTGATGCGGCCGAGAAATGGCGGCCGTCGACGCGCGAGACGGCCGACCACAGCATGCCCTTCCTGATGGCGTCAGCGCTCCTTGATGGACAACTCACCGAGGCTGCGTTCGACACCGCCAGACTGAGTGATCCGAAGGTGCTGTCGGTGATCGACCGCATCACCGTCGTACAGCGCGACGACCTTACGGCGCGAGCCGCGCGTGACAGTTGTCCGACAGAGGTCACCTTCCGACTGGTCGGCGGCGAGGACGTGCGTGCCTGTGCCGACGTCCCGCGCGGTCATCCCGCTAACCCCATGACCGACGCCGAAGTCACCGAAAAGTTCATGTCGCTGGCCACGCGAGCGCTGCCGCATGCTCAAGCGCGGGAGTTGGCAGAGCGGTTGTGGGGCCTAGGTGATTCGTCGTCGCTAGACGACGTGGCGAAGCTGTTCCGCACGTTCCGTCCGGTTGTAGCTGCCACTTGACATCACACTCCCAGCGGAGTGTGATGACAGACATCATAAATGTCAGACGTATACCTGACTGTGAATAGAAGGACAGAGTGGGCAGGATGATGAAGCCGATCGCGTCCGTCGTGGGCATCGGTGCCTTGCCGGTGGGCAAGCACCTCGACAAGCTCGAACACGAGATGATGGCCGAGGCATTGGTGGCCGCGATCAGCGATGCCGGCCTCTGCAAGGCAGATATTGATGCGCTGATCTTTTCGACACCCCGGCCGTACGCCGAGCAGCGCTATTTCGGCACGTTCATGGCCGGATACCTTGAGATGGCCGTCGGTGACATCTTGATGGAAGTGCTGGGCAACGGACTGACAGGTTCGATCGCCTTCGATGTCGCACTGGAGCGGGTGGCGTCCGGCAAGGCGAAAGTCGCGGTTGCGCTCGGGGTCAACAAGGAACTCCACATCCCCACGGCTGAACACATGACCTGGTCGATGCGCGCGGTCGGGGACGTCGACTTTCACGTGCCCTTCGGCGTGACACCGATCGCCTGGTATGCGTTCAATGCCGTGCGCTACATGCACGAGTACGGCCTGACTCGCGAAGAGCTCGCCGCTATCCCGGTGAAGAACCGCTATCACGCGTCGATGAACCCGATTGCGCAGATGCGTAAGCCGATCACCGTGCAAGACGTCATCGCGGCACGTGACATCGTCAGGCCGCTCGGCCTCCTGGACGTGCCGCCGCGGTCAGACGGGGCTGTCGCAATCGTGATCGCCAGTCCGGAGATTTCCCGCTCGTTGGGCGGCCGCTGTGTCGACGTCGTTTCGCGCGGCTTTCATCACGAGGGCATCCACCAGGTGTCTAGCCGCCCGCGTCCGCTGACATGGTTCGAATCTGCCGAGATCGCCTCCGGCAAGGCTTATGCCGATGCCGGAATAACGGTGCAAGACCTAGACTTTGCGGAGGTCTATGCTCCATGCTCCATTGTCGAGCTGATCTTGAGCGAGTCCGTCGGGCTATTCCCGAAAGGCACCGGCGGCGCCGCGGCCGCGAGTGGCGCGACGACGATCGGCGGCCAGGTGCCGATCTCGCCATCCGGTGGATGCGGCAGCCGGGGCCACCCGCCACATGTGACACCTCTCTACAACGTCTACGAGGCGGTCGAACAGCTACGCGGTGAGGCTGGCGCGCGCCAGGTCGTCGATGCTGGCATCGGCGCAGTCACAGGCGAACTCGGGGACTACAACGCGACGATGATGCACATACTTGCCGCGCAGGGTGCGTGAGGAGAAGAGATGACCACCGGTATCCAAGACATCACAGCCAGCACTTTGCCGTATCCGCCACGAGTCACCCCGTTCACTAAGCCGTTCTGGGAAGGGCTGGACCGCGGAGTTTTACGGACAACGCAATGCGTTGACTGTTCGCGTATCACCTTCCCGCCCAAGCCGTTATGTCCCGAATGCTGGCGATCGAACATCGAGTGGATCGATCTCAGCGGGCGTGGAACCCTATACAGCTACACCGAGGTGTCAGCCGCCCCAGCGACATTCGCCAACGAGGCACCTTATGTGCTGTGCCTGGTTGACCTCGAGGAGGGAGTGCGGTGCCTGAGCAGAATCCTTGCTCCATGGAGCGCGATTCGGCCGGACATGCGCGTAACGATGAAGGTTCGTCACACCGAGCCCGTACGCTTATTCGACTTCGTCATTGATGAGGACCCGTCATGACCAGTGCACCGACTGATGTTGCCGAGACCCTCGTTGGATATGCGGTCGGTCAGGACTTCGACAAGCTGGAGGCCGAAACGGTCGAGGCCGCCCTTAGCGTTCTTTATGACACGCTAGCGGTGTCCTTGGGCGGCCTGCATGCGCCTGGGGTGCCCGAAGCGCGGCGAGCCTTCGCCGGCTGGGGACGCGGTGCGTCGACAGTTTGGGGGGTGGGCACGACCGCACCGGCGCCATTCGCGGCTCTGCTGAACGCGGGTGCGTTGCACGCATTGGATTATGACGACACCGACGACAAGGTCCCGCTGCACGCCGCAAGCGTGGTGCTCCCGGCGCTGCTGGCCGACCTCGAGGAGAATCGCGCGGACTGCAGGGGTGCAGAGTTTCTCACCGCGTTGATTGTCGGTCTCGACGGCGCTATGCGGGTCGGCAGGGCCGGAGGCGCGAAGGGCAGCCGCGGCTGGAACTACAGCGTGATAAGCGGAGGTATTGGCGCCGCACTCGCCGTAGCGCGTCTGCGCAGGTGGGATGTCGAACGGGCGGTCAGCTTGCTGGGCCACCAGCTGGCACAGACGTCGGGGAGCCTGCAGTCGATCATCGACGGGACGCTGGCAAAGCGCTTCCAGCCGGCGATGGTCGCGAAGGACGTCCTATTCGGGGCGGCGCTGGCCGGTGCGGATATCGACGGTCCTCGCAATGTGTTTCAGGGTCGAGCCGGGTTCATCAACCTGTACCAGGATGGAAAGTTCGATTCGTCAGCCCTTCTCGAGGGGGCAGATAGGGCCTCCTGCCTTTCCGATCTCAGCCTGAAGCCTTATCCCGCGTGCCGATTCACCCACGCACCCATCGATCTGGCACTGACCATGCGTGAGTGCGGGGTCAAGCCCGACGACGTAGACACGATCATGTTCGTCACGAGTGGTCAGGCAGCGAACATGGTCGGGCGCGCATATGATCCGGCGACGGCGAATCTCGTTGACGCGCAATTCTGTATCGCATACACGACGAGTGTCGCACTACACCGCGGTGCTGTGTTGATCGGTGACTTCGACGAACAGATGCGCCGCGATCCGGCGGTGGGTCGATTCGCCGCCGAGTGTGTTTCGGTCGTGCCGACAAACGATGTCGACTTCCTCTCGATGACACCGGTGACCGCGTATGTTCAATTCAAGGACGGCGGGTCACGAACCTTCGTCACCGAGACCGTCACGGGCAGCCCGGAAAAGCGACTTACTGACGAGCAGCTGAAAGCCAAGGCGGCTGACTGTCTCCACTACGGCCGCTCGGAGGTCACGGCCCATGAGTTATGGGACGGTGTCCGCAATCTCAGCACCGACGCACCGGTGAAAGACCTGATCCGGCTGTTGTCTCGGCCTTCAAAAGGAGTGATCTCGGAATGAGTGCACACGACAGCAACGGCCCGCTGAACGGTATCAAGGTCGTGGAGTTGTGCCATTTGATCGCGGGTCCATACTGCGGCATGCTGCTCGCCGACGAAGGCGCAGACGTCGTCAAAGTTGAGCCACCACAGGGTGAGCTGACCCGTAGCCGCGAGCCGATCCGGGTCAGCGAGCAGGGCTCCATGTCCGGGTACTTCGCGTCGCTCAACAGGCGCAAGCGCAGCATCACACTGGACCTCAAGAGCAGGCCGGGTGCTGAGGTGTTCGGCCGCCTCGTCGACGGCGCCGACGTGCTCATCACCAACATGCGCGGCGGTGCGCTCGCGAGGCTGGGCATCCACCCGGAGCAACTCCGAGAGCGTTACCCGTCTCTCATCGTTATCAGCATGAGCGGCTTCGGCCTCTACAACACTGGCGAAGACCCTAACCGGGCCGGACTGGCCATGGTTGCCGAGGCGCTTTCGGGGACAACGGCGCTGACCCGCGACCGCGAGGGTCGACCCACGTGGTGCGGTTTCGCTCTCGGAGACATCGTCACGGGAATGACCGCCCATTCGGCTGTCCTCTTAGCGCTGCGCGAGCGCGACCGTACGGGCGATGGCCGATTAGTTGATCTGGCATTGACCGAATGTGCGCTACCGCTGGCCACGGTAGCGCTTGCACGGGTGCAGTCCAGTGACGTAAAGCTAGCAAAAGTTGCAGGTGCCAATGACTTTCACGGGGTTCCCTACGGTACCTTCGAAGCGTCTGACGGCTTCTACAACATTGGCGTGAACCGGGATGACTTCTGGGTGCGGCTGTGCGAGGCGATGGGGCGGCCCGAGCTCGGCACCGACCCGCGTTACGCGACGTATGTCGAGCGGGCTGCCCGGCAGCGAGAAGTCGAGACACTACTCGAGCAGTGGAGCATGACTCGTTCCCGGGCTGACGTGATCGAGGCGCTGACGAAGGCAGACGTGCCGGTCGCGCCGGTCCTCATGATGAGCGAGGTCACCGAGTACCAGCACTTCAAGGAGCGCGGAACATTCACCGACGTCGATGATGCGATCGGTGGGACGCTTTACCAGCCAACCGACCCGACGGGCTTCGCTATCTCCACACCGGCCAGGGTGCCGCGTCTCGGCGAGCACCGCGACGAGGTCCTCGCCGCGATCGGTATCACCGAAACTGAAATCAGCGTTCTGGAACAAGATGGGGCCTTCGGTGCCCCGGTCCGGACCGGCGCTCCCGCATAACAGTTGCCCTTCGGGCAGTTTGGAAAGGAAGAAAGAGACATGACTGCTGTCGACACAACCGATGACACGAAGGCAACGCTGGCCGATGTCTTGCAGGCCGCCAAGGCGGTGACAGCACGGTTCCCGAATGAGTACTACCAGGAGGTCGACCAAAAAGAGGAATTCCCAGAAGAATTCGCGAAGGCTGCCGAGACGGCGGGCTTGCACGCGGTCATGATCCCTGAGGAGTACGGTGGCTGGGGCCTCGGTGTGACCGAGGCGTCGGTGATTACCGAAGAGATCAACCGCTCCGGCGGTGCCGGTGCAGCGATCCATGCGGCGATGTTCGCGATGGGCATTGTGGTGGGCCACGGCTCCGAGGAACTGAAGAGGAAGTGGCTGCCACAGATCACCAGCGGAGACGTCCGTCTGACGACTTTTGCACTCACCGAACCCAACGCCGGAACCGACACATCCAAGCTGGCCACCACCGCGAGGCTTGACGGTGACGAGTGGGTGTTCAACGGTCAGAAGGTATTCATCTCCCGTGCGGCCTATACCGATCTGATGGTGATCATGGCTCGCACGAGTCCGTCGCCCGATCCCAACAAGCCCGGCCTGGGTATCTCCTGTTTCCTCATCGACATCCGCAACGTGGACCCCAAGCATTTGTCTATGCGCAAGATCCCGCTGCTGTTCAACCACCACACCTACGAGTTGTTCATCGAAGATCTGCGGGTGCCGGCTGATTCCCTAATCGGTGAGGAGGGTAAAGGTTTCAAGTATCTATTCGACGGGCTCAACGCAGAGCGAATTGTGATCGCGGCCGAGTGCATTGGCGACGGCCGCTGGTTCGTGGACAAGGCAGTCCACTACGCCAACGAGCGGGTGTTGTTCGGTAGGCCGATCGGGGCGAACCAGGCGATCCAGCATCCGATCGCCCGAGGATACGCTCACCTCGAAGCTGCCGATGCGATGCGCTGGAGGGCGGCTGCAGCCTACGATGCCAAATCCGACAACGCGCCGGCTCTGGCCAATATCGCGAAGTATCTTGCGGCCGAGGCCTCGTGGGAACTTGCCGAGGCCTGCATGCAGACGCACGGCGGCTTCGGGCTCGCGCGTGAGTACGATATTGAGCGGAAGTTTCGTGACAACAGGGTCTTTCAGGTTGCACCGGTATCTCCGAACATGGTGCTCAACTATCTCAGCCACAAAGTGCTGGGAATGCCGAAGTCGTACTAGGCGCGGGCATGGAACCTCTCTACTTCGAGGACTACCACGACGGACAAAAGGTAGATACCCCGCGACGCACAGTCACCGACTACGACATCTCGGCGTTCGTCACGCTGTGCGGGTTTCTCACCCCTACGTTCATAGACCATGAGTACGTCGGTCGGCCCGAGCACTATGGCGGCCGAATAGCGCCAGGAATGCTGACCTTGTCCCTGGCAGAGGGGTTGATCCTCTCGGCCGGGGTGACTCGGGGCACCGGGCTCGCCCTGATGGAGTTGACTCCGAAGTGGAAGGCGCCGGTCTACATGGGCGACACCATCTACGTGGAGATCAACTTCGAATCCAAGCGGTTGACGTCGAAGGGTGATCGGGGAGTGGTGAACACGGAGAACGTCGTTCGGAACACCAAGGGTGATGTGGTCGCCACCTATGCCTCGGCGCGAATGATCAAGACCAGGGACTTCGGCAAGTCATTGAATGCCAACGGAGCCGAGGGGAAGGGCAGCGATGGGTAAAGTATGTAAGCCCGCCTTCTACTTCGAGGATTTCGAGGTCGGCGATACGTTCGTTACCCCGAGTCGCACACTCGGGCTGGCTGAGATTGCCACCTTTGCCGGGCTGTCTGGGGACTACAACCCGATCCACACCGACGCCGTGTTCGCAGAGTCGAGCCAGTTTGGGCAGCGCATTGCGCACGGTGTACTCAGTATGAGCGTGCTGACCGGACTGGTGACCCGCCTCGGGGTGTTCGAAGCAAGCACAATCGCACTGCTGGGCATAGAGGAATGGCGTTTCAAAGGACCGGTTTTCGACGGTGACACCATCCACGTCAAGGTGCTGATCGAGGACAAGAAGCTCACCAGTGACGGCAAACGCGGTGTGCTGCGGCGTCGCTACCAACTCGTCAATCAACGCGACGAGGTCGTCCAGGAGGGCGTGATGCCACTCCTCGTCAAATGCCGGGGCGCATGACGAGGTCCACCTCCACAGCAACGACAACCGCCGAGGACAGCCTTTGGGGCAGGCTGTACAACGGGCGTCCGCCGCGGACTGAGGCCGTCGCACGACCCGGCCAGGACATTGCTGTCAGTGTCTGGGAAGCCGATGGCGTCGGTGCGCACACAAGTTCGCGACCGGACGTGATCCTGGTGCACGGCGGCGCCGCCCATCGGGGCTGGTGGGATCACATCGCGCCGCAGATCCGTGGCGCCGGGCGCATTTTCGCGCTGGATCTGACTGGGCACGGAGACAGCTCCCGTCGACCTGCATACACGTTCGAATTGTGGGCCGAGGACGTTTCCGCCGTTGCGGATGCACTGTGCCGAACGCGTCCGGTGCTGGTGGGGCACAGCATGGGCGGCTTGGTCTCGGTTCAAGCGGCACAGCAGAGCGAGGATCGCTATGCAGCCGTTCTCGCTCTGGACAGCCCGCTTCAACGAATCGCGAACGGCAACATCGAACGCAGGGACAAAATTGCGAACCGGCCAGTGCGAGTCCACCGCACCCGGACGGAGGCCCTTTCGTCGTTCAAGACATATCCACAGGCGAACGGAGCTCCACCGGAGGTGATGGCACACGTGGCCTCTGCGTCCTTCCACGAGATTCCCGATGGATGGGTGCTCAAGTTCGATCCGCTGGTTTATCGTCGACCCCAGGCGCCAGAAGATTTCGTGCATCGAGCGGCGATACCGACGTCGTGGGTGCGGGCTGAGGACGGCTTCATCGATGACCGGATGGCCGCCATCATCTCGGATGCGCTCGGGCCCAAAGGTCGGCTCGTCGACATGCCGTCGGTCGGCCACCATCTGACGCTCGAACAACCGATTGCCACGGCGTGGCTGATCAGCGCGTTCGTGCAGAACCTCGTACGGTGACCGGCCTCCCGGTCGAAGGATGAGACTGCGGGCGGTGCCCTGGTTTGGTCGCTTGATGGTGGTCACCGGGGTCGCGCAGTTCATCAGTTCGTCGATCCGTCCGCTTATCACCTACAAGTGTCTGGCGGCAGGTGCGGGACCGTTCGAAGTCGGTGTTGTCGCTTCGGCATTCGCCGTGCTCGCCTTATTCGCTGCGATCCCCCTCGGTAAATCTATCGACAAGAGAGGTGAGCTTGGATTCCTGATCGCCGGGGGAATCCTTATCTGCATTTCGTTGCTGGCGTTACTAGCGCCGTCCGGGCTGATCCTTCTCGCCATCTACAGCGCGGTGCTTGGCCTGGGCCACCTTGCCTTGGTTGCGGCTGCGCAAACGCTCATTGCCAAGGGAAGCCGGCCTGAACGGCGCGAGACCCGGTTCGCCGCGTTGACGAGCGTCAACGCGGTCGCACAGATCGTCGGTCCGGTGTTGACCGGCGTTCTGATCGGTGAGATCGCCCCACGGTCGGGTGAATCCGCAAGTGGTGTACCCCGCTCCGAGGTCGTCCTGCTGATCGCGCTCGGGTTGGGGATCATGGCCACAGCCTCGGCCCTCAGCATTCGGGTCAGACCCGGGGCGCTTGGCAACCGGAGAGTCGCTGAGCAGCCTTCATCGTCGCGGGGAGGATTCGTGGCGATCATGCGGCTACCCGCGGTTCCGACGGCCATGTATGCGAGCTTGGCGGTGCTCACCTGCATCGATCTGCTCGGGGCGTACCTTCCGGTGCTCGGCCAGCAATACGGGTTGTCGCCCACAACCGTTGGCCTTCTACTTGCCACCGAGGGTATCTCCGCGATGGTGGTTCGGTTGTGGATGCTCGGACTCGTCTCTCGGTTTGAGAGGAGGCGCTTGCTGATCGTGACGATGACGATCGCGGCGCTCTCCGTCGCGAGCATTCCGCTGATCGCCAAGTATCTAACACCGGTTCCGGGCCTCTACATCGCACTTGCCATCGCTGGCTTGGGACTCGGAATCGGCCAGCCTGCGTCGATGGCCTGGGTCGCTTCGCAGACTCCGACAGCCCTCCGAGGAACCTCGGTCAGCATTCGATTGAGTGGGAACAGACTGGGGTTGATTCTGGTACCCATCGCGGCGGGTTCCATGGCCAGCACATTCGGTCTGGCTACAGCCTTCTGGCTGCCCGCGGTGCTGCTCATCATCGGTGCCGTCGTCGTAGCCCGCGCACCTACAGGACAGACGTGAACAGCCGATCGATAGCTGATCACGGCGATAGGTCAGAGCCCTCATGTAAACTGTCTGACTAATCATACTTCACACCGAAGTTGATCGGCTAAAGGGCAGATGACGACCATACAAAACAATGCCTCGGCTGACGGGCATATCCCCGTCCTGGGGCAAAAGGTACTTCGTCCGCGTCAACAGGTCGAGGATCAATTGCGTAAGGCGGTCTTCGACGGCCAGTTGCGCACCGGAGACCGTCTGCCTCCCGAAACCGAACTCGCACGCCAATTCAGCGTCAGCCGTCCCACGATCCGCGAGGCGCTGTCCGCCCTGGAATCCCAGGGGTTGATTCGCAAGGTTCCCGGCGCCGGCGGCGGCAGCTTTGTGCAGACAGTCGATCACACGGCCCTGGGGCAGGTGGTACAGGAGTCAATGCACAACCTCTTGCGTCTGGGCAGCATCAGCATCGACGAAGTGTCGATCATGCGCCAGCACCTTGAGATTCCGTCGGTCACTGCCGCGGCGCAAAACCGTACCGAGAACGATTTGGCGGAGCTCAGGCAAATGCTCGCCGAGCAGAAACGGCGAGCAGTGGACGACCCGATCGTCGCCGAGCTCGACGCTCAGTTCCACATCGGCATCGCAAGGATGTCGGGAAATCGCATCCTCGCGGCCTTCGTCTATGCGCTTCATCGCGAATCTGAACCCGTCAGCTACCTTGATCTTTCTCCAGATTTGGGGCGCGAGACGTTCGCGCAACATCAGCAGATCGTCCAGGCGATCGCCGACCAGGACCCAGCCGCGGCAGAGGTTGCGATAACCGAGCACCTCAGCTACCTCCGCGCGCACATCCGTGAGCATCTGGCCGAGGCCAACGATGCGGCTGATACTCCCGCTTGATGTGGCGAGCGGTGAAACACCTCTAACTCGGTAAAAGGCGCCAACTTCCGTTACTGACCGCCGCGCCCTTCGTGTGGGCTCTATCGGCGTTTTGGGCATGCCTGAGCTGGTATCTGACGCGCATCGTCCTGATTTCATTGTGGCTCTTGACACACCCATTGCTCGGTGGTGGGATGACACACATGCAATATGTCAGACAACTGCATCATTGTTCAACATCAGCCATCCGATCCGCTGTCAATTAGGTGACACCCATGAACTGGGGCAAAACGAGGCAAAACGAAAAGGGCCGCCAGATGACCCACTCCCTGTTTGTCCGCCTGTCGCTCGGGGCGTGCGCTATCGCGCTTGGCGTCTGCGCTTGCGGTCCCCCGCCTTCGGTCTCGGGCATCGCGGCCTCCGAGGCCGATGCCGCCTACGAGAAGTTCGATTCCATGCCGGAATCAGAGCGTCATGCCGCACTGGTCAAGGCCGCCCAAGACGAGGGCACCGTCGTTGCGTATCTGCGCGTCGACAACATCGGGCCAGAGATCGAAGCCGCCTTCGAGAAAAAATACCCAGGCGTGGACCTCCAGATTGAGAACCCAGGTAGAACCCAAGCCGTCCTGCAGCAGATCACCGAACAAGCACGAGCGGGCCGCCTCTCGGCAGACGTGGTCGAAACCTATGTTCACGAACTCGAGACCATCTACCCGGAAGAGGGATTGACCACCCCGGTGCCGGACTTCCTCAAGACAGCTGCGACCGATCCAACCCTGGTCCGCGAGTACAGTATCGAGTCATTTCAATACGTTTTTCTGCCGGCCTGGAACACCGACCTGGTGCCAGCCACGGATGTGCCGAAATCGATCACCGACCTTGCCGACCCGAAATGGGCAGGCAAACTCGTCATGGTCACCAACTACGCCCCCTGGTACAAGGCAACTTTCGACGCGCTCACGGAGGCCGGGATGTCCGCAGCCGAGTTTGCGTCCAAATTCAAGGCTATAGCCGCGAACTCGAGCATCGTGGAAAGCTCTAACCCCGCCGCCCAGGGGCTTGCGTCTGGCCAGTACGAGCTCGCGCCGAACATCGCAATGGTGACGGTGCAGCGGCTCAAAGGTAACCCGCCGGTCTCGTACGTTCCACCGGTTCCACCGGTGACGCTGACGCCGATCGGCTTTGGCCTGCTTCGAGGTGCGCCGCACCCGGCCGCGGCGATGCTCTTCGCGGAGTGGTACGAGTCACCCGAAGCGCTGGCCATTCTTGCCGAGGAAATGTACGTCCGGCAGAGCCCTCTCGAGGACGAGCTCAAGGGCGTTGCGATCTCGACGCTCAATGTGGACGACCTGACCACCGAACGGCTGAACGAGTGGATTGTCGCCTACGACAACCTGCTTCACGGCCGAGATGATGTCCTGCCTGCTTACGTGCTGGGCGAGTGAGGGAAAACTGCTCTATGAGTACAACTATCGACCGTAGTCCAAACGTGGCTGTCCCATCGAAGCGTGCCCACATCTGGGATCGCCTCAGTGGCAGAACGGCAACGCTGGCAGTTGTCGTCGTAATCATGGCTTATCTGGTCGGCGGACCGCTGCTATACCTACTCTGGGGGACCTTCTTCGACGAAAACGGGTTCACGCTGGACGCATTCCAACGTGCCTTTGGTGATCCGGAGACCCCGCAGCTGATCTTGAACTCTGTCGTTTTTTCGGTGGGATCGGCAGCCATCGCGATGGCAATAGGGACCACACTCGCCTATCTACTCGCTAGAACGGATGTTCCGTTCAAGAATCTATTCTTCATCGCGGCACTGGTCCCGCTCATCATTCCGCCCGTCATCTACGCCCCGGCATGGGTGTTCCTGATGGGTGACAGGATCGGCGTGATCAGCACTCTGCTAGAACGAGTGGGCGTGCCAAGCCTCGATATCTTCGGCATGGGCGGGATGATTCTCGTGGAGGCGCTCCATTTGGCGCCCATCGTGTTCTTGTTCATGGTGCCCTCGTTCCGCGCGCTGGATCCCTCTCTCGAAGAGAGCGCGCGTGTGAGCGGAGCTCCATGGCCGACAGTGATCCGACGGATCTCACTTCCTCTGGCACGCCCGGCAATCTCCGCCTCGGCGATCATCCTGATTGTTCTCGGCCTTGAAGCGTTCGAGATTCCGGTGATGCTCGGCGGTACGCAGGGAACCTACGTGTTCACGAGCCGAATCTACGCCCTGACCCAGACGTTTCCGGCCGATCTCGGTGCCGCTGGGGCGTTGAGCCTCACGCTCATGGTCATCGCCATGGGCCTGCTGATGGCATCAAGGACCGGCCAGAAAGGTGGAGCGCGAGCGCAACAGACGGTTTCCGGTAAGGCATTTCGACCGGCGCAAATCTCTCTGGGGCGTGGACGCAAGATTATCGGCGCACTAGTTCTCGGCTATTTCTTCATCGCCGCTGTCGCCCCGTTCCTGGTTATGCTCTATGTCTCGTTGTCACCCTTTTACACCACACCATCGTGGGAATCCCTAAGCCAGATGGGATTCGACAACTACCAGCAACTCGCGAATATGGCAGGCCTACCGAAGGCCTTACTTAACACCATCGTGGTCGCTATCGTCAGCGCTACACTTGTCATGGCCTTGACCACACTTGCGGCGTGGTTTATCGTCCGAAATCCTGGATTCGGAGCGAAACTGCTCGATACGCTGGGCATGGTGCCGCTGGTGATTCCCGGTGTCGTCCTTGGTCTCGGTCTGTCGTTCGTCTACCTGCGCTCACCTCTCCCGATCTACGGCACGCTCGTCATCCTCGTCATTGCCTACTTGACCCGATTCATTCCGTACGGAATTCGATACGCCGGTGCCGCGATCGCCCAGCTCAGCGAGGAGCTCGAGGAGGCGGCTCACGTGGGCGGCGCGAGCTGGTGGACCACGATGCGTCGGATAGTACTGCCCCTGGCTGCACCCGGGATCGTATCCGGATGGTTGTTCGTCCTAATGGTCTCATTTCGCGAATTGTCAACCACAGTACTGATTTACAGCCGAAACAGCGAGGTGCTCTCGGTTCTTCTTTTCCGCCAGTACAACGAGGGAACCTTTGGGATGGTCTCGGCCCTTGGCGTCCTGATGGTGACAATCCTGCTCGTGCTCATCCTTGGCGCCTACCGCCTGGGATCCCGCTACGGCGTCCGTATGGACGCGTGAAGTTCCTCCCGAGGAGTTGGTCAATATGCTCGAAATCAGCAATCTAGTCAAGACATTCGTTGGTAGCGAAGGACGGCGCCGCCGGTCGACAGAGGCACATAACGATGTGCGGGCCATCGATGATGTGAGCTTCGACATCAAGCCCGGTGAGGTGTTCACCCTGCTCGGCCCTTCCGGGTGCGGGAAGTCCACGACGTTGCGCTCGATCGCCGGTTTGGAACAACCTGACAGCGGCAGCATCAAGATCGCAGAAAAGACGGTGTTCGACGGTCGCAAGATCCGGCTGGGCCCCAATGATCGGCAGTTGAGTATGGTGTTCCAGTCGTACGCGATCTGGCCGCACATGGATGTGTTCCGTAACGCTGCCTTTCCATTGGAAGTCATGCCGAGGCGACTTAGGCCATCCAAGAACGAAATCCGTTCGCGCGTTGAAGAGGTGTTAGCAGCCGTCCATCTCGACGGGCTCGGCAGTAGGCCCGCTGTGAAGCTGTCCGGAGGTCAACAACAGCGGCTCGCTCTCGCACGTGCCATCGTTACCAACCCGAAGCTCCTGCTGCTCGATGAACCGCTGTCGAATCTGGATGCAAAACTGCGCGAGTCGATGCGGCTGGAGCTAAAACGCCTTCAGCGGAGCTTGGGCCTTACCGCGCTCTATGTGACTCATGATCAAGGTGAGGCATTGGCGTTGTCATCCCGGATAGCGGTGATGAACAAGGGTAAAGTCGTGCAGCTCGGGACGCCGCGTGAGATCTATGAGGACCCCAACTGTCGCTTCGTCGCCGAGTTCATTGGCACGTCAAACGTTTTGGAAGGCACAGTCTCCGCGGTCGACGGTGAGGTCGCTGATATTTCCACCGAGCAGGGGCTGGTCCGCAGCACGAGCTGGCGGGATCTGCGGTTGGGCGACAAGGCAATCGTTATCATTCGGCCCGAAGACCTGGTCCTGAGAGACGACAGCCCCGCGGCGGCGGATGTCAACTATTGGAATGGCAAGGTCGTGGCGGGCGGCTACCTGGGTGAGGCAATCGACTACGTAATCGCTGTCAACGGCCGGGAGTTTCGGGCACGAGTTAATCCGCAGGAGTCCGGCCGCGTCGAGACGGAGGTGTTCGTCACCGTCAGCCCTGGGCGGGTGCACATTTTGCCACCTGAGCGCAGTGCTGCCTGACAGCGGCAATTCAGGACACAAGTTGGACAACGAACAAGGAGAGTGCATGGTAACCGCGAGCGCGCGCGCAATCCGCTCGGCCGGTGGGTCTTTCGAAGCGATCGACATCGAACGACGCGCGGTCGGACCGCGTGATGTCCTCCTCGAGGTCGCCTATTCGGGTGTCTGTCACTCGGATATTCACAACGTGCGGAGCGCGTCACGGTCTGCGTATTACCCGCAGGTCCCGGGCCATGAGGTCGCAGGGGTTGTCTCGGCCGTCGGTGCCGAAGTCACCAAGTTCGCGGTAGGAGATCGGGCTGGGGTCGGCGTGATGGTTGACTCTTGCCGGCAATGCTCGAGCTGCAAGGCTGGGATGGAGCAGTTCTGTCGCGCGGGCTTCGTCAAGGCGTACAACTCGAAGCTTCCCGACGGCACTATCACGCAGGGTGGCTACAGCAGTAGACTGGTTGTTGACCAGGACTTCGCGGTGACTATTCCGGACCAGATCGACCTGGCGCGAGCGGCACCGCTGTTGTGTGCCGGAATCACGTTGTACTCGCCCCTCAAGCATTGGCAGGCAGGACCGGGGAAGCGAGTCGCGATTCTGGGCTTTGGTGGTCTGGGCCATGTCGGCGTAAAGATTTCGAAAGCGTTCGGGGCCCACACCACTGTGTTGGACCTGAGCCTGGACAAAAAGGCCGACGGCGTGAGATTCGGCGCCGACGAGTATCTCGCAGTGACTGAGGCGGGAGTGTTGGAGAGTCTCGAGAGCTCGTTCGATCTCATCATTTCGACAGTGCCCGCGCACATCGACCTCGACACCTATGTGGGACTTCTTGATATCGACGGGACCTTCGTCAATGTCGGAGCATCCGAGCAGCCGCTCAGCGTGTCAACGTATGCGTTGAGGGCGAACCGCAGGTCGGTAGCCGGCACGCTCATCGGCGGTATCCACGAAACGCAAGAGATGCTCAACTTCTGTGGTGAGCACGGAATCGGGGCAGAGGTCGAGGTCATCGGCGCAGACCAGATCGATACGGCCTTCGACCGTGTCGTCACCGGGGACGTCCGATACCGTTTCGTGATCGACGGCACCACTTTCACCGGTGGTCCCAGATGAGTCAACTGCGCTTTGGCCTTTACGTGCCGAATCAGCATCCCCGCGATTGCGATATGCGGCAAGCGCTCGGTGATCAGGTCGAGTTTATCGGTGCTGCAGGAGGTCTGGGCTGGGACTCGATTTGGACCGGTCAGCACTTCCTGACACCAGAGACGTCACAACTCAGCACGATCGTCACGCTTTCCCGCCTCGCTGCCGAAGCTGGAACGATGACAATGGGTGTGGGATTATTGTTGTTGCCGCTTCTCAATCCGGTGGAGACGGCCGAGCACATCGCATCGCTCGAGGTCGTCACAGGAGGGCGGCTTGTCGTGGGTGTGGGGATCGGTTACCGCGATTCCGAATATCGGGCGTTCGGCATCTCCAAGACGGAGGCGGTGCGTAGGTTCACTGGCAATCTTGAGGTGATCACCAAGCTTCTCACCGGTAAACCGGTCGATGCAAACCTTCCGTGGTGCCAACTGGATTCCGCTTGCCTCTCGGTCGAGCCAACCCAGCTGCCGCCGATTTGGATGGGGGCAAACGCCGACGGCGCTGTGCGTCGGGCGGCGCGACTGGTCGACGCGTGGCTGATCAACCCGCACGCCACGTTGTCCACTGTCACAAGGCAGGTATCGATGTATGACGGGGAGCGCGCAGCGAACGGACTACCATTCGCACAGGTTCGGCCTGTGCTCCGCGAGGTCGTCTGTGCCCCGACAAGCTCCGAGGCTCAAGAGATTGCGCGCCGATTCCTCGGCGAGAAGTACCAAACGTATTCGAAGTGGGGTCAGGACGAGGTTCTCGCCGACAACGATAGCTTCGACTCGCGGTTCGTAGACCTAGCCGACGGCCGCTTTGTGGTCGGAACTCCCGACGACTGCCTTCAGGTTCTGCGCCAGTGGCGATCAAGTATCGGCGCCGACTATTTCGTGTTCCGTGTCCATTGGTCCGGAATGCCCAAAGAATTAGCTGCTCGGTCGGTCCGATTGCTCACCCGCGAGGTCTTGCCGGCGTTGCGGGAGGAGTGACCTGAACCGCGCCAGCTATTGCGGTAACTGCATGATCTCCATCACACTCCTCGGGGTGGCCTATCTCAAGCCCCCGTGGTTCGCCGCGCGGATCTTCAACAAGATCGCGATGGCGACGGGGTTGAGCGGCGCGCAGACACTGACGGTCACCGGGCGGCGCACGGGTCGCCCGCAGCGGATTCCCGTCATCGTCGCCGAGGTGCAGGGTGTGAAGTACCTGGTGTCCACCCGCGGGGAAACAGATTGGGTCAAAAACGTGCGCGTCGACCCGCACGTCAAGGTCGGCGACACCGGCTATCTAGCTGCGGAGGTTCTCGTCGAGGGGCGGGCCCCGATCCTTGCCGGCTACCGGGCGCTCGCCGGAAAAGCAGTCGAAAACTATTGGCGGCAACTGCCCGAGGACGCCGATCATCCGGTGTTCGCGCTGAGGCCCGCCTGAGGCGCAGAAATAGCATCCCAGCAGGAATTATGTCGGCTGACACTAGCCGCAATCCCGGTTCGACACCGGGGTCGGTTTGCCGTCGTCCACTACACCCTGTAGTGGACGAGTTGGCGCAAGCTGGGACACTGGTGGTCATGAGCAGTACCGACCTGTCTGCGAAGCTGTTCACCGAAGCCTGTGAAGTCATCCCCGGCGGGGTGAACTCGCCGGTGCGGGCGTTCGCCTCGGTGGGTGGCACCCCGCCGTTCATCACCTCGGCGCACGGCTGCTGGTTGACCGACGCCGACGACAACCGCTATGTCGACCTGGTGTGTTCGTGGGGGCCGATGATCCTCGGGCACGCCCACCCTGCCGTCGTTGAGGCGGTGCAACGGGCAGCCGCCAACGGGTTGTCGTTCGGGGCGCCGACACCGTCGGAGTCCGAGCTGGCCCGCGAAATCATCGACCGGGTCGCGCCGGTGGAGCTGTTGCGGCTGGTCAACTCGGGTACCGAGGCCACCATGAGTGCGATCCGGCTGGCCCGCGGCTACACCGGCCGCACCAAGATCGTGAAGTTCGCCGGCTGCTACCACGGCCACAGCGACGCGCTGCTGGCCGACGCCGGCTCCGGTGTCGCCACGCTGGGCCTGCCGTCCTCGCCGGGGGTCACCGGCGCGGCCGCCGCCGACACTGTGGTGGTGCCCTACAACAATGTCGCGGCCGTCGAGGACGTCTTCGATCGGTTCGGTGACGAGATCGCGTGCGTCATTACCGAAGCAAGTCCCGGCAACATGGGTGTGGTGCCACCGTTGCCGGGCTTCAACGACGCATTGCGCCGTATCACTTCCGCGCACGGTGCGCTGCTGATCGCCGACGAGGTGATGACCGGTTTCCGGGTCAGCCGGTCGGGTTGGTACGGACTGGAGCCCGTCGAGGCCGACTTGTTCACGTTCGGCAAGGTGATGAGCGGCGGACTGCCCGCGGCCGCGTTCGGAGGCCGGGCCGACGTGATGAGCCGCCTGGCCCCGCTGGGGCCGGTGTATCAGGCCGGCACGCTGTCCGGTAACCCGGTGGCGATGGCCGCGGGGTTGGCCACGCTGCACACCGCCGATGCCGATGTGTACAAGGCGCTGGACGCCAATGCCGACCTCCTGGCCGGGTTGATCAGCCAGGAGCTGACCAACGCGGGTGTGGCACACCAGATCCCGCGGGCAGGAAATATGTTCAGCGTGTTTTTCTCCGAAGAGCCGGTCACCGACTTCGCCGCGGCGCGGGCCACCGACACCTGGCGCTTCCCGGCATTCTTCCACCGGCTGCTCGATGCAGGTGTGTACGGACCGCCGAGTCCCTACGAAGCCTGGTTCGTGTCCTCGGCGCTCGACGACGACGCGTTCGACCACATCGCCATGGCGCTGCCGGCAGCGGCCAAGGCCGCCGCGATTGCGGTGGAGCGCTCATGACAGAGTCGCAGACGCAGCAGACGGTGGTGCATGTGATGCGCCACGGCGAAGTGCACAACCCGGAGAAGATCCTCTACGGCCGGCTTCCCGACTACCACTTGTCCGACCGCGGGCGGGCCCAGGCGCAAGCCGTGGCCGACTGGCTCGGCGGCCGTGACATCACCCGTGTCGTTGCCTCGCCACTGGAACGTGCGCAGGAGACCGCGGCGCCGATCGCGTCCAGGCACGGGCTGGTGGTCAGCACCGACGACGAGCTGATCGAGTCGACCAACGTTTTCCAGGGGCAGAAGGTCTCGCCCGGGGATGGTGCTCTGCGCGACCCCCGTAACTGGTGGCACCTGCGTAACCCGCGCACCCCGTCGTGGGGGGAGCCATATCATCACATCGCCGAGCGGATGAAGCGCGCGGTGTTTCGGGCACGGGCCGACGCGGTCGGGCACGAGGCCGTGTGCGTCAGCCATCAGTTGCCGGTCGAGACGCTGCGCCGCGCGATGACCGGCAAAGCGCTGCACCACTTCCCGACCAAACGGATGTGCAACCTGGCCTCGGTGACCTCCTTTTACTTCCACGACGACGAATGCGTGGGCTGGGGGTATGCGGAGTTGTCCGGCCAGTGATGTCGTCGACGGCCCTTCGGCATGCGCTGAGCGCGGCGCGCGGTGCAACGGTCACGGTGCTGACCGTGGCCTTCGCGGTCGTCGTGGTCGCGGGGTGCGCCACCGGAAGCGACGCAGTCGCGCAAGGCGGCACCTTCGAGTTCGTCGCGCCGGGTGGACAGACCGACATCTTCTATGACCCGCCGCAGAGTCGCGGCACACCCGGACCGCTGTCCGGTCCGGACCTGATGGATACCGATCGGACGATCTCGTTGGACGACTTCGCCGGTGACGTCGTGGTGATCAACGTGTGGGGCCAGTGGTGCGCTCCGTGTCGCACCGAGATCACCCAACTGCAGCAGGTGTATGAGGCGACGAAGGACCAGGGCGTGGCGTTCCTCGGAATCGACGTTCGGGACAACAACATCGACGCGCCACGTGACTTCGTCATCGACCGGGGTGTGACGTTCCCGTCGATCTATGACCCGTCGATGCGCACGATGCTTGCGTTCGGCGGCCGGTACCCGACCACCGTCATCCCGTCGACTGTGGTGCTCGACCGTGAGCACCGGGTCGCGGCGGTGTTCCTGCGTGAGTTGCTCGCCGAGGACCTGCAGCCCGTCGTCGAGCGGTTGGCGGCGCAGCGGTGAACGCCGACCAGCTCGACCAACTGACCGCCGGCGGGCCGCTTCTGCTCGCGCTGCTGGTCAGTGTGCTGGCGGGCATGGTGTCGTTCGCCTCGCCGTGCGTGGTTCCGTTGGTCCCGGGGTATCTGTCGTATCTGGCCGCGGTGGTCGGGGTTGACACCTCGACGGCCGTGCCGGTGCCGGGCGCCGCGCCAGCCGACCAGGGTGTTGCGGTGCGTGGTGCCCGCGTTCGGGTGGCCGGAGCCGCGGCACTGTTCGTCGCCGGTTTCACCGCGGTGTTCGTCCTCGGAACCGTGGCCGTGCTGGGTATGACGACCACGCTGATCACCAATCAGCTGTTGCTGCAACGGGTCGGCGGCGTGGTCACCATCTTTATGGGGTTGGTGTTCATCGGTCTGGTTCCCGCACTGCAGCGCGACACCCGGTTCGCGCCGCGCCAGATTTCCACCCTGGGCGGTGCACCCCTGTTGGGTGCGGTGTTCGCGCTGGGCTGGACGCCGTGCCTGGGCCCGACGCTGACCGGAGTGATCGCGGTGGCCTCGGCCACCGAGGGCAGCAACATCGCCCGCGGTGTGGCGCTGGTCATCGCGTATTGCCTGGGGCTGGGAATCCCGTTCGTGCTGCTGGCGTTCGGCTCGGCGCGCGCGGTGACGGGCCTGGGCTGGCTGCGGCGCAACAGCCGCACCATCCAGATCTTCGGCGGGGTGCTGCTGATCCTGGTCGGTCTGGCGCTGGTCAGCGGGCTGTGGAATGAGTTCGTGTCCTGGATTCGGGACGCTTTCGTCTCCGACGTCAGGCTGCCTATCTAATGGTTACGTCTTCGCCTCCCACCGCCGAGAAACGGTCCGAACCGCCGCGTCCCCGGCGCCCCTGGCGGGTAGTCGCGTTCGTCCGAAACACCTGGCGGACCCTGACCTCGATGGGCACCGCGCTGGTGCTGCTTTTCCTGCTCGCACTCGCGGCGATTCCGGGCGCGCTGCTGCCGCAGCGCAACCTCAATGAGACGAAGGTCGCCGAGTACATCGCCGAGCACCCGACCATCGGGCCGTGGCTGGACCGGATTCAGGCCTTCGACGTGTTCTCCAGCTTCTGGTTCACCGCGATCTACGCGTTGCTGTTCATCTCGCTGGTGGGCTGTTTGGCACCCCGGATGGTCGAACATGTCCGAAGCCTGCGCGCAGTCCCGGTGGCCGTGCCACGCAACCTGGGCCGGATGCCCAAGCACCATCTCGCGCAGGTCCCGGGCGATGCCGACGCCATCGCCGCGATGGCCGCGGCCGCCGACGGTGGACTGCGGGGCTGGCGCCGGATCACCCGGCAGGCTGGAGCCGGTACCGAAATCTCCGCCGAGAAGGGCTACCTGCGCGAATTCGGCAATATCGTCTTCCACTTCTCCCTGCTGGGCCTGCTGGTCGCGATCGCCGCGGGCAAGATGTTCAGCTACGAAGGCAACGTCATCGTCGTCGCCGACGGTGGGCCCGGCTTCTGCTCGGCCTCACCCGCAGCGTTTGACTCCTTCCGGGCTGGCAACACCGTCGACGGGACCTCACTGCATCCGATGTGCGTGCGTGTCAACGACTTCGAGGCGATTTACCTGCCCAGTGGGCAGGCCGTGTCATACCAGGCGAACATCGACTACCAGGCCGGCGACGACCTCGACACCGGCACCTGGCGGCCCTACCTGTTGAAGGTCAACGAACCGCTGCGGGTTGGAGGCGACCGCGTCTACTTGCAGGGCCACGGGTATGCGCCGACGTTCACCGTGACCTTCCCGGACGGGCAGACCCGATCCCAGACGTTGCAGTGGCGGCCCGACGACCAGATCACGTTCTTGTCTTCGGGGGCCATGCGGTTCGACCCACCCGGCGGGACCTATTCCGATCAGCTCCAGCGACGCCAGAACCAGATCGCCATCCAGGGGCTGTTCGCGCCGACCGCCGAACTCGACGGCACGCTGCTGGCGTCGAGCTTCCCCGAGATGAATGACCCGGCCGTCGCCATCGACATCTACAAAGGTGACACCGGGCTCGACACCGGTCGACCCCAGTCCCTGTTCAGCCTCGACCCCCGAATGATCGATCAGGGCCGTCTGAGCAAGGAGGCGCGGGTCAACCTGCGTGCCGGCGAGGACACCCGGCTCGACGACGGCACCGTCGTTCGCTTCGACGGTGCGGTGTCGTTCGTCAACCTCCAGGTCTCCCACGACCCGGCGCAGTTCTGGGTGCTGGTGTTCGCGATGACGATGATGGGTGGCCTGTTGGTGTCGCTGATCGTGCGTCGCCGCCGCGTCTGGCTGCGGCTTGTGCCCGGCACTGCAGGTACGGTGAACGTCGAGCTTGCTGGCCTGGCCCGGACCGATAATTCCGGTTGGGGCGATGAGTTCGAGCGGCTGACGCAGCGGTTGCTGACTGATATCGAGTCGGCGGCCGAGCGTGAGTCGGATGGTGATGAGAAGAAGGCGGGTCACGCATGAGCGACGCTTGCGAGCGAATAAGACAACCCATGAGCGACGCTTGCGAGCGAATAAGACAACCCATGAGCGACGCTTGCGAGCGA
>CAZLTV010000008.1:0-53326 GCA_964562545.1 uncultured Mycobacterium sp.
CCCCCCTCGGACACCACCTGTCGATACCTGGATCGACACTTGGATCGACACCATGTCGGCTTCGCTGGCCGATCACACCGCCGGCCGAGCTGCGGATGTGAGCCCGCCGCAGGCGCCTGGCGCCAACACCGACCACGGCGAACCCCAGGACAGCAAACCGGGGGTTGCGGCTCCCCACGTGCCGACAGCGAACTATTGGCGTTGCGTGACACTTCAGCGAACGGTTTGAGCCGCCGTGGTCCGCACCCGCTGCGACGGGCTTCGCGACCAGGGCGAAACGGCTTTGGTCACAACCGAAGCCGATGGTCTGCGGACCCCGCTGCCGCCCTCTAGGCTCTGGCGCGATGTCTGCATCCGATGCGAGGACCGGTAACGCCGAACATCACGGCCTCGTGGCGGGTTCCGCAGGCATGATGGTCGCCGGGTTCCTCACCACGTTCCTCTCCCCGCTACTAGCCATCTCTTTTGCCAAGGAATTCGATTTCGGCACCCAATACGCAGGCCTGCTGGTCGCGGCGGGCCAAACCGGCGTCGCCGTGACCGCGATCGCCGTGCTGCCCCTGCTGCCACGCCTGGACCGCCGGGCGCTCGGGATTTTCGGGGCGGTGCTGACCGCCGGGTGCCTGGCCCTAACCGGTCTGGTCGGCAGTTTCGCGGCGGTGCTGGCCCTGCAGGTTGTGATGGGGCTGGGCGCCGGTCTGAGCTATGCCGCCGCCAACTCGGCCCTGGCCTACGCCCGCCATCCCGAACGCGCATTCAGCATCGTTACGATCAGCTGGATGCTGGCCGGTGCCGCCATGCTGACCCTGGGCCCGATGCTGCACGACGCGTGGCCCAAAGAAGGCATCTACCTGGGTATCGCCGCCGCCGAACTTCTTTGCGTGGCCTTCATCGTGCGGCTGCCCGACGTGCGGACACTGCCCAAGGACGACCCGGCCCCCGCCGGCCAACACGGCAACAAAGCTGGCGACGACAGCACCCGCACGACTCCGGCCGGCTCGACCCGCTCTGCAGCAATCCTGCTCGTCGCCGCCCTGTTGCTGATGAACATCGGCAACATGATGATCTGGACCTACGCGCAGTCCATCGGCGAACAGACCGGGCTGTCCACTGAATTCACCGCGACATTCCTGGGGCTGTCCCAGCTCGTCGGGCTTCTCGGTTCGGGCCTGACCTTGGCGCTGGGCGGCAAGGTGTCCAAAATGGTGCTCGCCGTTCCGGCGGTGCTGCTGCTCGCCACGGGCAATCTACTTGTCGGCACGGCTGCCAGTCCGGCGCCGTTCACCATCGGGTTCATCGCGGTCAACATCGCGTTCTTTTGCCTTAGCCCGCTGTTGCTTGCACTGGCCGCCGAACTGGACACCCGCTCGGGACAGCTGGTCGTGATCGCCGGAGCGGCCAGTCTGGTGGCCGGAAGCATCGCACCGGCGCTCGGCGGCGCGATCGCGGGGCCCGATCAGCACTGGGCCCGCCTCGGGTTCACCGCGCTGAGCCTGGCGCTGCTGTCGATACCGCTGCTCGTTCCTCCCGTCCGAAAGGCCCAGGTCGCCCGTCCCGAGCCCGATGCCCCCGATTCTCTAGTCCGCAACGATGATTCAGTGCATTGAGTCAGTGCATTGAGAAAGGTGTCGCCCATGAATCCTGACCCGATGTTCGAAGAGATCCCGCGACCGTCCAACAGGGTGCCGATGCTCGGCGACGCACTGCACCTCGACGCCGACCATCCCACCCAAAGCATGATGGACCTCGCCGACGAGCTGGGGCCGATCTACAGCCTGGTCACCCCCGGCCATGACATGGTCGTGGTCTCCGGCGGTGAGATCGCCCAGGAGTGCCTCGACGAAACCCGCTTCGAGAAGAACAACTCCCCCGAGCTCGTCGCGCTACGCGAAGTGGCCGGCGACGCGATCTTCACTTCCTGGACCCAGGAGCCGGCGTGGAAGAAGGCGCACAACATCCTGTTGCCGGCCTTCGCGCCGCAGGCCATCAAGGGCTACACCGAGAAGATGGCCGACATCGCCGACCAGCTGGTGATGAAGTGGGCTCGGCTGAACCCCGGCGACGCCGTCGACGTGGTCACCGACATGACCAAACTCACCTTCGACACCATCTGCCTGGTGTGTTTCAGCTACCGGCCCGGGTCGTTCTACCGGCAGGACTTGCCGCCGATCGTTGTCGCGCTCGAAGAAGTGATCACCGAATGCGTCAACCGGCCCAGCCGGCTACCCGGACAAGACATATTCGAGGCCATCAAGGGACGTAGCCAGTACAAGCAGAACATCAGCTACCTGAACAACCTCGCCGACACCATCATCTCCGAACGGGTGTCCTCGGCAGAGGTGGGCAGCAAGGGCGACGTGCTGGATCTGATGCTGACCGAGGCGGACAAGGACAGCGGCGAAAAACTCGACCGGCTCAACATCCGTCACCAGATGTTGACGTTCCTGACGGCCGGCTACGACACCACCAGCGGCATGCTGATGTGGACCGTGTATTACCTGTTGAAAAACCCGGGGGCACTGGCGAAGTGCTACCAGGAAGTCGACGAGGTGTTCGGCGACGACCTTTCGGCGCTGCCAACCCCCGCGCAGATCTCCAAGCTGCAATACCTGCTGGCGTGTATGAAGGAGGCGCTGCGGCTGTGGCCGGTGGGTACCGGGTTCCAGGTTCGCCCATTGGCCGACGAGGTCTTGGGCGGCAAGTACCGGGTCAAGAAGGGGCAGATGATCCAAATCCTTACCCCGAAACTGCAGCGCGACCCCGAGATCTTCCCGGCCCCTGAAGAGTTCGACCCCGACCGGTTCACACCGGAGCTGGAAGCTAGCCGACCGCCGTGGGCGTGGATGCCGTTCGGCAGTGGGCAGCGCGCCTGCATCGGACGCCACTTCTCGTTCTTCGAATCACAGTTGCTGCTCGGTCTGATTCTTCAGCGGTTCCGGCTGATCGATTCGTTCGACTACCAGTTGGACATCAAGGACTTCTTCTCGATCAAGCCGCAGAACCTGAAGATCACCATCCAGCCGCGCGAAGGTCGCGAAGCCGCGGTGCTGTCAGGTATGCGCGCCCGGGACGCAGGCGAGGGATCCACCGAGACCGCAGCGACCAAACCCGCACCCGTGGTCTCCGCGTACGGAGAGGGCAACCCCCTGTTGGTGCTGTTCGGGTCCAACCTGGGCACCTCGGAGCGCATCGCCAACGAGATCGCCGAGGACGGCCGCGCCCGCGGATTCGCCGTCACCGTGGGCGAGCTGAACGACTACGTGGACGCGCTTCCCACCGAGGGTCTGGTGGTGATCTGCACGTCGTCCTACAACGGCAATCCCCCCGACAACGCCCTCGAATTCCACAAGTGGCTGGGCAGCGGCCTGTCCGCGGATGCGCTGGCCGGCGTGCGCTACACCGTTTTCGGCTCTGGCGACCGGGTATGGGCGTCGACGTTCCAGAAGGTTCCCCGCGAGGTGGACGAGCTGATGCGCGCCGCGGGCGCCGAACCTTTCGCCGAGCGCGGGGCCGCCGACGCCTCCGACGACTTCGACGGCATGTTCCGCGACTGGTACGGCGGGTTCTGGAAGCAGATCGGTGACACGCTGGGGCTGGCGCCGCAGGCCGACGTCCAGACCGACATGAACCGCTACGAGTTCTCCTCGACCGGCCAGCGCCTGCACGCCTCGTTCTTCGCTTCGCTGGAGGCGGCCCCGTACCGGGTGGTGGACAACCGCGAACTTCTCACCAGGGTGGCCCAGGACGGCCCGATCGCCCGGTCCACCCGCCACGTCGAGTTCCAGCTGCCCGAAGGGGTCAGCTATCGCACCGGGGACCACATCGCGGTGCTGCCCCGCAACGCCGCCGAACTCGTCGGACGCGCCGCGGCACTGGCCGAGCTCGATCTCGACGAGATGGTGATGATCCGGGCCAACACCGGGGCGTCGAGCCATCTGCCCCTCGACACACCGTTCGTGGTTTCCGAATTGCTTTCGGCGCGAGTCGAACTGCAAGCTCCATTGACCCGCGCACAGATCAAGACGCTGGCGGAGTTCGCGACCGACCCCGATGAACAGCGCGAGCTGGCCGGTCTGGCGGCCGACGGCGAGGACAACGTGACGCGCTACCGGGAGGAGATCCTGTTCAAGCGGGTGTCGCTGCTGGACATGGTGCAGCGTTACCCCTCGATCGACGTACCGCTGAACACGTGTTTGGAGCTGCTGCCGGGGCTGGCCCCGCGCTACTACTCCATCTCGTCGTCGCCGACGGTGACCCCGGATCGCTGCAGCATTACGGTGGGCGCATTGCGGGCACCCGCCCGCAACGGCAACGGCGTCTTCTCCGGCACATCATCGAATTTCCTGGCCCGCACCGAACCGGGAACCATGGTGCCGGGCTTCATCCGCCCCCCGGGCCTGCCGTTCGACGTACCCGAGGACCCGGCGACCCCGATGATCATGATCGCCACCGGGACCGGGCTGTCCCCGTTCCGGGGCTTCCTGCAGGAACGCGCGACTCAAGGCACGGGCGCCGACCGCGGCCCGGCGCTGCTGATCTACGGCTGCCGCATGCCGGACTCGGACTTCATCTACGAAGACGAGTTCCGCCAGTTCGAAGCCGACGGAGTGGTCGAGATCCTTACCGCCTACTCGCGCCCGAACTCCGGGCCCGGCCTACGTGTCCAGGACTGCGTGCGCGAACAGGGAGAACGCATCTTGGAGCTCATGCAGCGCGGCGGAGTCACCTACGTGTGTGGCGGCGCCGGCACCGTCGCTCCGGCGTTGCGCGACGCCTACGCCGAGATCTACCAGCGCCATGCCGGCGTCTCCGCCGAGGAGGGCGTCGCCTGGCTCGAACAACAGCGCACGGATAACCGCTACCTGGAGGATGTATGGGCTGCGCATTGAGATGGCGATAGGCCGGATCACCGTCGAGGCGGACCCGGCGGAGGTTTTGGTGCTGCTGGCCGACCTGCCCGGCATGTTGGACTGGACCGCCGCCGAAGCGGTGGAGGTTCTCGGCCGCGACGGTGCCGGGCGGCCCGTCCTGGCTCGGTGGCGCGAACGCTTCGGCCCGCTGCCCGACGCGTTTGTGCTGCAGTATGACTGGAACGAGCACGGCGTCCGCTGGCGGTTGACCGAGGGGCGGATCCTCAAGACCGAGGATGGTTGCTACACGGTGCACCCGGTATCGGATGGGGGCGCCGCGGTGGTGTACAGCCTGCGGCTCGGGCTTGCGGTCTGGCTGCCGGCGTGGCTGCGGTCCCGGATCGAGTCCGCCGTCGTGGACGCCACGCTGTCGGCCCTCAGAGGCAGGCTCGGCGAGCGCGGCTGAGTCAGTACACGTCGCGAACGTAGCGTTTGTCGGCCACCAGTCGGCGTTTGTATTGGCGGGCCGCTTCGTCGCTCATGCCGCCGTGCGTCCCGATGATGTCGTTGAGTGCATCGTCAACGTCCTTGGCCATCCGGCTGGCGTCTCCGCAGACGTAGAAGTGCGCGCCCTCTTCGAGCCACGCCCACACATCGGCGCCGTAGTCGAGCAGCTTGTGCTGCACGTAGATCCGGTCTTTTTGGTCGCGGGAGAACGCGAGATCAAGTCGGTTGAGAAATCCGTCGTCGACCATGTCGACTAGATCATCGCGATAGTAGAAGTTGTGCTCGCGGTGCTGGTCGCCGAAGAACAGCCAGTTGCGCCCGGTGTGGCCTTTGGCGCGACGCTCCTGCAAGAACCCCCGAAACGGTGCGATTCCGGTACCCGGACCCACCATGATCATTGGTGTGTGCGAATCCTGTGGCGGCCGGAAATGCGGGGAGCGCTGCAGGAACACCGGCACCGGCGTGCAATCGGCCAGTTCGGCCAGGTAGCTCGACGCGACACCCGCGCGGGGCCCGCCGTCAGCGCCGCGGTAGCGCACCACCGACACGGTGAGCTGCACCTCGTTGGGGCTGACCAACGGGCTCGACGAAATCGAGTACTGCCGCGGTGTTAGCCGCACCAGAACGTCGTGCCACTGCTGGGGTTCGGCGCAGACTCCGAACTCACCCACCAAATCCAGACCGTTGCGGCCGGTCAGCCACGCCCCGAGGGCGTCACGGTCCGCGCAGAGTCGTTTCAGGGTGGGGTTGGGCGCACTGTGCTCGGCGATGAACCGCACCAGGTTCGGGGTGACCTTGCACACGTCGAAGTGTGCGGTGATCGCCTCGCGCATCGACAGCTCGGCACCGTCGACGACGATCTCCTCTTCACCGCTGAACCCTGTTGCGGCCAACCAGTTTCCGACCACCATCTCCGAATTGGTGACATAGACTCCCAACGAGTCACCCGCCGAATAGCTCACCTCGTGGGCGCTGATGTCGAAACCGAACTGCCGAACGTCTTTGGCGGTGCCCGTCGGGGTGAGCCGGTTGTTGCGACACAACGGCGCATGAACCGGGTGCGCGCGCGTGAACGGGACAACCGCCGCCCCACTGGCCTCCGGGACGCCCGGTACGGTGCCGGGAGTCTCGGTGACTTTGATTGCGGGCCTGCCGATCTCGTCGACGCGCGGCACCGTTCCGGAAGTGTCGGCGGCCGACCTAGCCGTCGGCGGTTCCGGAGACATCAGTGTGACCACTGAGTCGGCCCACTGAGCGATCCGCTGCTCGTCGTAGGCCTCACAATCGGTGCGGTCGAGCACCCTGGCCGCACCGAGATCGGCGAGACGCGCGTCCAGCGATTTGGCGTATCCGCAGAAGCTGTCGTAGGCGCGGTCGCCGATCCCTAGCACCGTGTAGCGCACACCGGCCAGCGACGGCGCGTCGGGGGACGTCAGTCGATCCCAGAAATCGGCAGCGTTGTCCGGCGGCCCGCCGTCGCCGAACGTGCTGGTCACGACGATGAGTCGGTCGGCGTTCCCAAGCTCGGACAGGTCGACGTCGTCCATTTCCTTGAGCCGAACCCCGCCGAGGCGTTCGCCGAGCCTTCCGGCCAATTCCTCGGCGTTGCCGGTTTGGGAGGCCCACAGCACCAGCGGGCCGGTCGGCACCGGCGAGGTAGGCCCTGCGCTGTCGGGCGACGGCGGTAGCCGCGAAAACCGGCCGGCTAGCAGTCCGTCGGCCCACATCCGCACGCGTTCGGAGACAGGCGCGGTGTCGGGCAACACCGGAACGCCGGGCATTCCACCCTCGACACCGGCGAAAAACCCTGCCAAATAGACCTTTTCATTGTCGCTGAGTTCCGGGGTGTCGTCGGTGATCGGCAATGCCACCGCGACCGGAGCAAGCCGGACCGCGCACACTTTGAACTCGGGCTGCAGCGACACCGGGTCGACGGCGTCGTTGGTGACGGCGTTGATGGCCAGCTCGTCGCCCTGCTCGTCGTTCCAGTGAAATGGTGCCCAGGTGTTGCCGGGGCGCACCCGATCGGTCAGTGCTGCGGGCAGCACCGCACGACCGCGGCGGGAAAGCACTTCCACCTGCTGGCCGTCGCGGATCCCCAGCGCGGCGGCGTCGTCGGGGTGAATCTCGATCGACGGGGCACTATTGAGCTTGTTGAGCTTGGCCACCTTCCCCGTCTTGGTCATGGTGTGCCACTGATGTTGCAGCCGGCCCGTGTTGAGCACCATCGGGTAGTCGTCGTCGGGCAGTTCCGCGGGGTCCATGTGCGGGCGAGCAAAGAACACCGCGCGCCGGGAGGCGGTCGCGAAGGCTAGCCGTGGACGGCGGCCCTCGGTATCGGTGAACAGGTCCTGCGAGACCCCATCGTTGAGGTAGCGAAGCGGGTTTCGATCCGTGCAACCCGGTGGGGCCGGCCATTGGATCGGGGTCTCCCGCAACCGCTGGTAGGTGACTCCGCGCAGGTCGTATCCGGTGTGCGGGTTGTGGAAGCCACGGATCTCGTCGAAGACTTCTTCGCTGCTCTTGTAGCTGAACGCATCTGCGAAACCGAGGTGGTGCGCCACTGCGCAGATCAACTCCCAGTCCGGTCGGGCGTCGCCCGGCGCCGCGACGGACTGTGCCAGAAGGGTCAGATTGCGATCGGAGTTGACCATCACAGCGTCGGCCTCGGCCCAAAGCGCGGCCGGAAGCACGATGTCGGCGTAGTGGTTCGTCGCTGTGTCCGCGTAGGCGTCCTGCGTGATCACCAGTTCGGCAGCCTTCAGCCCGTCGATCACCGTCTGGCGATTGGACATGCTGGCGACGGGATTGGTGCAGATCACCCAGACCGCCTTGATGTCACCGCCACGAAGCTGTCGGAACATCTCGACCGTACCCGGCCCGACATCAGTGCGGATGGTGCCGGGCGAAAGCTCCCACTGTTGCTCGACGAATGCCCGGTCCTCGGCCGACACCACGGCCCGTTGCCCTGGCAGACCGGGTCCCATGTAGCCCATCTCGCGGCCGCCCATCGCGTTGGGCTGTCCAGTCAGCGACATCGGGCCACTACCGGGCCGGCAGATCGCGCCGGTGGCCAGGTGCAGGTTGCAGATCGCGTTGGTGTTCCAGGTGCCGTGGGTACTTTGGTTCAACCCCATGGTCCAGCAGCTCATCCATTCGCCGGCCTCAGCGATCATCGTCGCCGCGGTCCGGATGTCGGCCTCGGCCAGCCCGGTGATCTCCGCGACGCGCCGGGGCGGGTAGTCGGCGAGGAATTGCGGCATCACCTCCCAGCCCTCGGTGTGCTCGATGATGAACTCGCTGTCGATGTCGCCGCGCTCAACCAGCAGATGAAGCAGACCGTTGAGCAGCGCCAAGTCGGTTCCCGGCCGGATCTGCAAGAACAGGTCGGCCTTGTCGGCCGTCGTGGTGCGCCGCGGATCGACGACGATCAGCTTGGCGCCGGCCTTGAGCCGGTCGAGCATCCTCAGGTGCAGGATGGGGTGACAGTCGGCCATGTTGGAGCCGATCACGAAGAACAGGTCGGAACGGTCAAAGTCGGTATAGGAGCCCGGCGGGCCATCGGCTCCCAGTGACTGTTTGAAACCGGTTCCCGCGCTGGCCATGCACAGCCGGGAGTTTGACTCGATGTGCATGGTGCGCAGGTAGCCTTTGGCCAGCTTGGTGGCAAGATACTGCGCCTCCAGTGACATCTGGCCCGACACGTACAGCGCCACAGAATCTGGGCCGTGTTCTTCGACGATGGCCCGCAGCCTCCTGCCGGCGTGGGCGATTGCTTCGTCGACGGGTGTGGGCACCGGGTCCTCGGCCCGGCTCGGCCGGACCATCGCGGTGGTCAGTCTGCCCTCGGTGGCCGCCATCAACTCCGCATGCGTGGCACCCTTGGTGCACAACCGACCGAAGTTAGTGGGGTGCAAACGGTCTCCGCTGACCCGTGCGATCAGCGCAGCGCCCGACGCGGGATCGGTGCGGGTCTGCACTGAGATTCCGCATCCGACCCCGCAGTATGAGCACGCCGTGCGAGTCAGTGTCGGTATGTCTGATGCAGCGGCCATGTTCTCCTAAAAAGTGTTGGGCCTAACAAGTCCTCTACTCGCGCCGCTCAGACGCCGACCTGCCCCATCCGGGTGCTCTTGCGGATGTAGAAGAACCAGGTAACCAGCAACAGCACTAGGAAGAACCCGACGTAGAACTGTAGCGCCGGCTGGATATTGCCGAACTGAGATTTCGACCAGGCATAGGCGAGAGGGACCACGAACCCGCCGAACGCCCCGACCGAGGAGATGATGCCCAACGCTCCGGCAGCCTGGCGCCGCATGTGCACCATCGTCTCCGGTGAACCGCCTGCATCTTCTCCCTTGACGCGGAAGATCTTCGAAATCATCCGATATGTCGATCCATTGCCGATCCCGGTGGCGACGAACAGGAACATGAAGGCGATGAAGAACATCGGCAGGTTCACCGCGTTGACCGACCACAGCGCCGCTGCCGCACCGAGCGCCAGCATCACGAAACTGACCGCGGTGATCCGCGCTCCCCCGTAGTGATCCGATAGCTTTCCGCCCAGTGGTCTTGCTACCGAGCCGATTCCGGCACCGAGGAACGCCCAGGCCAACGCGATATCGCCGCGGTCGAAGACCGCCTTGAGCAACGTGGGAAACGCCGCTGAGTAACCTATGAAGGAACCGAAGGTGCCGATGTAGAGCAGCGACATAATCCAGGTGTCGGAGTGCCGCAGTGACTGGAAGACCGGCTTTACATCCGCTTTGGCTTCGGTGAGGTTGTTCATGAACAGGAACGCGCACACCGCTGCGGCGATGGCCAGCGGGACGTAGAACAACCCGGCTCGCGCTAGCGCGACCCCTCCACCGGCCACCACGACCAGCGGGATGACCTTCTGTGCCACCGCGACGCCGATGTTGCCGCCGGCCGCGTTGAGCCCTAATGCCCAGCCCTTTTCACGCTCGGGATAGAAGAACGAGATGTTGGCCATCGATGACGCGAAATTTCCGCCGCCGAAACCGGCGGTCGCTGCGATCAGGCACAGCGCCACGAAAGGGAATTCGGGATTGCTTACCGCCCATGCCATCAGCAGACACGGCACCAGCAGCAGAAGCGCCGACACCACCGTCCAATTGCGACCTCCAAAGACCGGCACGGCGAAGGTGTAGGGGATGCGCAGGAAAGCACCGACACCGCTGGGCACCGCGACCAGCCACAGAGCCTGAGTGGTGGTAAGCGCCCAGCCCGACGCGGCGGCACTGCCGTCAGCGGCGGCGGTCATCTGCACGACGACGATGCTCCACAGCAGCCACACCGAGAACCCGATGTGTTCGGCGAAGATCGAAAAGATGAGGTTGCGGCGCGCGACCGGTCTTCCGACACCGCTCCAGAACTCTGGATCCTCGGGCCGCCAGTCGTCGATCCAGTGCTTGCCCCTGTGGTGCGGGTGCGGAGGTGAGGACACCTCGATCGTCGGGTTGTTGGTCACGGTCACGGCGGTCTCTCCTGTCATCGGATGGGGTGGCCGGTTCCGAAATACGTTGCAGATTCCGGACTGACGGCAAAGGCTGTGAGCGTGACGCTAAGAAGCTCGTGTTACGGATGGCGGTGGTGACCGTTAATCAACCGAAACAAAGACCTCAACGCCACCGCGGTACCGATGTCAGCGACGGTATTCCTCGCCGACCCGCGATGGAAACAATGACGTAACAATCTGAACCTAACTTCGGGCCCAGGTTCCCAATCGCGCCACCGGCGCCCACGCGGCATGGTTGCCGTTTCAACAATTGTGGCACAACGTGTTTGGTAAGCCAGTCTAAGAGTCACAAGCGGCAGAGGTCTACCGCAACATAGGAGAAGGTGAGCACAGCACATGACCGACGGCAGTACTCCCCGTTTCCTTCAGGGCGCATTTGAATTCGATGGCCACGGCTACGACAAACCCACCCTGATCGACGAATCACTGCGCTACACGGTGCCCGCGGGCGCCAGCACCCAACCCGTCTACTTCCGCGGCGGCAATTCCACCGACGAGATGATCACCGTCATCCTCTACCGAGACGGAATCGCCATGCGCTACTTCCCAATCGGGGCCAAAGCATCCACACACGTAGCGCTGCGGGTGGTTGAAGATCTGCTCGCCGACACGGTTCTCGAACTCTATGTCGGAGCACCCCCGAACACCGCGGGCAGCGTCGTCGTCGACCTCGGGTTGGTGGAGGTCTAGATGACAGTCCTCGAGACGATACCGACCAACGGCGACTCTGACTCCGCAACCAGGTCCAGTCTGGTGGTCGTCGGTAACGGAATGGCCGGGATCAGGGCACTCGAGGAAATCCTGACCCGCGGCGGCCGCGAGAAGTTCAGCATCACAGTATTCGGTGACGAACCTTACGGAAACTACAACCGCATCCTGCTGTCCAATGTGCTGGCCGGCGCCGACGACGCAGACGAGATCTACCTCAACGCGATCGACTGGTACACCGACAACAACATTGACCTGCGCGCCGGGGTGCGTGTCGTGCGCATCGACACCTTCGCCCACCTCGTGCACGCCGATGACGGCACCTCACTGCACTACGACAAGTTGATCCTGGCCACCGGAAGCCGGCCGTTTTTCCCACCGATGACTGGACTGTGGGCCGATGACAAGACACTGGCCGACGGGGTTTTCGGGTTCCGCACCCTCGACGACACCGCGACCATGATCGCCGAGGCGGCCAGCCGCACAAAAGCCGTCGTCATCGGCGGTGGGCTGCTGGGCCTGGAGGCCGCGCGCGGCCTCCAGAACCGGGGACTGATCGTCGATGTCGTGCACGCCGGACCGACACTGATGAACGCCCAACTCGACGACGTCGGCGGAGACATCCTGCGCAGGTCCGTCGAAAGCCTCGGGATTGGAGTGCACACCGCAAAGCGCACCACCGAGGTGGTCGTCACCGACGGCCGGCTGTCGCGGATCCTGTTCTCCGACGGCTCTAGCCTGGACTGCGACATGCTGGTCATCGCGGCGGGTATCCGGCCCAATGTCGGGCTCGCGCAACGGGCCGGGTTGACCGTCGAGCGCGCCGTCGTCACCGACGACCACATGCGCTCGGTCGATGACGACGACGTCTACGTCGTCGGCGAATGCGCCCAGCACCGAGGCCAGGTCTACGGTTTGGTCGCACCGCTATGGGAACAGGCCAAGGTGCTCGCCGACCACCTGACCGGCAAGAACCCGCGGGCCGCCTACCACGGCTCACGGGTCGCCACCAAACTCAAAGTCGCGGGTGTCGACGTCGCCGCGATGGGGATCAAAACCCCGGAGCATCCCGACGACGAGTTCGTCCAATACTGCGAACCCAAGCACGGCGTCTACAAGACGGTCGTCATCCGCGACGGCAAACTCGTCGGCGCCACGCTAGTCGGCGACGTCGCAAAGGTGTCATTTTTGACCCAAGCGTTCGATAGTGGGCTCCCGCTGCCCGACGAGCGGGTCTCATTGATGTTCGACATCGGCACACCCGATATCGGCGTGGGGGTGGCTGAGCTCGCCGACGATGCACAGATCTGCAACTGCAACGGGGTGTCCAAAGCCTCGCTGGTGGCCTGTGTGCGCGACGGCGAGTCGTCGACGGCCGGAGTGATGGCCAAGACCAAGGCCGGAAAAGGTTGCGGTTCCTGTAAGGAACTCGTCGGTCAGATCGTCGAGTGGGCCGCCGGCGGCGCGGTCACCGAGGACCCGTCGGAGTCCTGGTACGTCCCGGGTGTCCCCTACGACAAACCGACTCTGATGCACCACATCCGTGAGCTCGGGCTGCATTCGGTGTCTTCGGTGTTCGCCGCGCTAGCTCCGGACGGCAAGGAGGACGCGGGTTCGAAGATGGCGCTGGCGTCCCTGCTGGAGATGATGTGGGCCGACGAATACGTCGACGAGCGCGACGCCCGGTTCATCAACGACCGGGTGCACGCAAATATCCAGCGTGACGGCACGTTCTCGGTGGTGCCGCAGATGAAGGGCGGCGTGACCAACGCCGCGCAGCTGCGCAAGATCGCCGACGTCGCCGAAAAGTACGAGATTCCGATGATCAAGCTGACCGGAGGTCAGCGTATCGACCTACTCGGAGTGCGCAAGGAAGACCTCCCGGGGGTGTGGGCGGACCTGGATATGCCCTCGGGCTACGCCTACGGTAAAAGCTTCCGAACCGTGAAAACCTGTGTGGGAAGCGACTTCTGCCGCTACGGCGTGGGCGACTCGACGGCGCTCGGCATCGCGATCGAAGACCGCTACCAAGGGCTGGCCAGCCCGGCAAAGATGAAGCTCGCCGTCACTGGCTGCCCACGCAACTGCGCCGAAGCGCTATGCAAGGACCTCGGCGTGGTGGCAGTCGACGGCGGCCGCTGGGAGATCTACGTCGGCGGCGCGGCCGGCGCCCACATTCGCAAGGGCGACCTGCTGGCCACCGTCGACGATCCCGCTACGGTCATCGCGCTGACCGGCCGCTTCCTGCAGTACTACCGCGAAAGCGCCGACTGGCTGGAACGCACGTACAAGTGGGTGCCGCGGATCGGCATCGAGCATCTACGGGCCATTCTGGTCGACGATCCCGACGACGAGTTCCTCGCCGGCCTGGACGCCCGGATGCAGAAGTCGATCGATGGCTACCGCGACCCGTGGCGCGACGGTCGCGAACCCCGCTCCGAAGGTCAATTCCGCTCGGCCTTGCCGCTGTTGCCGCTGCCCACGGTGCCGGTGCGGTGAACCGCCACCGTTCCGGCCAGATTGCGCCCAGGGCTGTGACCCCGACGAATCTGCAGCCGCCAGCGCAGTCTCGACACAACCCAGGGTCGCGATGAGCGACGGTGTCGAGGTCGGGCGCCTCGAGGAAGTCCCCGTCGGTGAGGGCCGTACGTTCGCCGTCGACGGTCAACAGATCGCAGTCTTCCGGCTACGCGACGGTTCACTGCGCGCCGTCGACGCGGTGTGCCCGCACCGGGGCGGGCCACTGGCCGACGGGCTGGCCGACGACCAGGTGATCGTCTGCCCGCTGCACAATTTCACCTTCGACCTCTGCACCGGTAACGAGGTATCCGGGGCACAGCTATCGGTGCGCGCCTACTCCGTCGAGGCCGTCGACGGAACGATCCGCATCACCGGTTGAGCGTGTCGACCCAGTCGAGCAGGGTCTTGGTGAACAACTCGGGGTCTTGCCCGTGCATCGAGTGACCCATCCGGGGGAACGACCGGTAGGTGATCGGCTGGCCGGTGGATTCGAGGAGGCGTACCACCTCATCGGCCTGCACGTCGGCGCAGGCGCCCATCAACCCGCCGGTCTCCTCGTTGATCATCCGGGCGTGGTGGGTGAACAACACCGGCACTTTCACCTGGCGCAGGATGACGTGGTGCGGGCTGCTCGCAGCGAAGGTTCCACCGATGAAGGCCTTGCCCCACTCCGGGTCGTATTCGCGCAGTCCCTGCGGCGGAGCATCGACACCGGTGGCGGTCGCGATGAATGCCTGCCAGTCGGCCAGTTCACGGGGCGCCGCGGCGACCAGACCTTCCCAGTCCCCGATGCTCCACTGATCGCCCAGATATTTCGACCACAAGCCGAACAGCGGGCCGATGCTCTGCCGCAGCGAGGGTCCGATCACCGGAATCGTCTCCGAGGAGAAAAAAGGCGGGTCCTCGTAACATACGGCGATCACCTGGCCCGGCTTGGCGAACGCCGACAGCCAGGCACCGGCCAGCCCACCCGAGGACAGCCCGCTGACATAGGCGGGGCGGCCGATCACCCCGTCAAGGAACCGGACCAAGTCGTTACCGATGTTGTCGAGGGTGTAGCGGTGCGGGGTACGCGACGAGCGGCCCTGGCCGCGTAGGTCCACCGCGTGCACATGGAACCGCTCGGCCAGCGGCCCCATCACATGCTCGTAGCCCCACCATGACTCCGACTGCCCAGGGATCAGCAACAACGGCGCGTTGACGGGGTCACCGGCCACCGCGTAGTTCAGCTGCACCTCACCGGTGTCGAAACTCCTTTCGGGATAGGCGTGCTCGACGTAGGTGGCCTGTGGTGCATGGGGGCCGAAAGCCCCGGCGTAGCGTCCCATCCACACAGCGTGTCACAGCGCTGACGACCCGTCGGCGATGAGTCCGGTTCCAGTTGCGTCGCCGATCGTGGCGCCGGTCGGACTTGACAGAGTCACCGTGAAGGTCTCGTTGCCCTCCGTGACGGTGTCACCGAGCACGACGACACTGATGGTCTTGCTGGTCTCGCCCGGCGCGAACGTTAGCGTTCCGGAGGAGGCGAGATAGTCGTCACCGCTGGTGGCCGTGCCGTTGGCGGTGGTATAGGACACGGTGACGGCCTGGTCAGACGGTGCGGCCAACGTCACCACGAAGTGCGCCAGCACACCCGAGGCGTCGTTGTCGAAGTCGAACTGCAGGGATTCGAGGTAGACCAGCTTGTCGTCGTTGACGGTACTCCAGTCATCGGCCAAAATACCGCCGGTGTCACCGGAATTGGGGTTCCACGACCAGAAGGTCCACGACATGTCCTGGGTGCCCGCGGCGATGTCGATCGTGCCGTCGTTGTCGAAATCGCCCGACAGGTAGGAGGTGATGGCCTCGTACCATACGACGTCCTTGGGGTCGGTGAGCCTGGTGCCGAACTCCCCCACATAGATCGGGGCGATGTTCTGCTCGTAGATGTAGCCCCACATCTGTTCGAACTTGTCGGGCAGATCGTCGCCGAAGCCGGCGCTCTGGAACCACGGTTGGGCATAAACCGAGTTCGGGTAGTCGTGCGGCGAGTAAACCACGCGATTGTCGACGTCTAGTTCGATCGGCCGGTCGGCCACGCCCATCAGATTGCCACCCCACCAATAGTTCTGGCCCTCATAGCTGGCCACACCCTCAACGAAGATCAACCAGTTGGGATTCACCTCGAGTACGGCGTTACCGGCCCGCTCGGCCGCTGCAGCCCAGTCGTCGGCTCCCCCACCGCCCCACGTACCGTTGTGCGGCTCGTTGTGCAGGTCGGCACCGATCACCGTGGGATTGTCGGCGTAGCGCTGCGCCAGAAACTGCCAGTCCGCGATCCACTGCTGCTCGGTGTATTCGCTGTCGTACCAGAGCCCGTTCTCGCTCGGCCCGGCACCGGCGCTGTTTCGATGATGGTCGAGAATCACCCGCAGTCCGACTTCACCGGCATAGCGCACGATTTCGTCCATCACCTCGACCGAAGTCAGCCCAACCAGTTCCGGATTCTGGGTGTAGTCGATACCCGAAGGCATCGATGTGGTGTGCAACATTTCACTCGAGTAGGGCAACCGGATCGTGTTGAACTCGAGCTCAACCATCTGGTCCATCATGTCCTGGTAGTTGCGTGTCCACAGTCCATGCGGCGCATAGATATCGCTTTCCATGCCGAACCAGTTGATGCCGGCGATCTGCACCGGATTACCTGCGGAGTCGACGATCTGGTTACCCGAGGTGTGTAACCAGCCCGGAGCGGCCTGACCACTACCGGGTGGTCCTTCGACAACTGAGGCATCGGAAATGCTGAGCATCAAATTGGCCGGGTTGATCACGTCGTCGTTGACGATCGTGCCGGTGGCGGCCGCGTCGGCGATGGTCGCCCCAAAAGGATTCGACAGTGTCAACGTGAAGGTTTCGTCGGTTTCGACGTCTCCGTCACCGGCGATCGTGACACTGATCTGCCGGGTGAGCGTGCCCGGCGCGAACGTGATCGTGCCCGTGTTGACGGTGTAGTCCACCCCGGCGGTGGCCGTGCCGTCCGACGTCGCAAACCCCACCGACACCGGTTCGTCAGAGCTCTTGTCCAACGACACCACAAACGTCATCTGTGTTGTTCCGCTGTCGGGCTCGGTAACCGAAGCATCCGAGATGGACAGCGCCGGCACAGTATCGCCGACGTCGGTGCCGTAGTCGTTAAAGACGTCACTGAAGCTGCCGGCAGGGAGGTCGAGTCCGGAAGCGGTCGGCGACGCCCAGCCCAGGCTTCCTGGTGCGTCGCGGGCGACCGACCACATCGACAGCATTCCCAGACCCTTCGCCCGGGCGAAGTCTTCAAGAGCCTGAGCGTCGGCGACGGTGAATACCTCTGTGGTGACGTCGTTGACGCCGATCATCGGCGTCACTCCGAGCTGGTTCCAGCCGAAGGACTGGTCGAATTCACCATACAGGGAGTTCAACTGGGCATGGGTTGACTCTGCGGCCTCAATAGCATAGGCGCCCATCGTCTTAGCGTTCGGACCGCTGGTCGGTGCGGCCGCCTCGCCATAGTCCATTGCCATGACGTTGACACCATCGAGCTTCACCCCCGCGCTCACGGCTGATCGCACCACGTTGAGGCCATCGCCGGTCAGTCCGCTGGGCAACACCGGCAACGTGTACCAGATCTCCACGTCGGGACGGTCCTGTTGCAGTAGCGCCAGAGCCTGCGAGCGCAACGCGATGGACTCCGCATCAGCCACTGCGGCACCCTCGATGTCGAAGTCGATGCGGTTGAGCGAATAGGTGTCGATAACGTCTGCGTACGCGTCGGCCAGGTCCTGCGCGCTGAGCCCTTGTGTGGCATACGACTGGGCGAGGCTGGTGCCCGAGGCTCCGCCCAGCGAGATCATCACGTCCCCACCGGAAGCCTGTAGCGCGGCGATCGACTGATTGATCGCCTGAGCCTGTTCGAAATTGGAATCCGGTGTCAGAGCGGGCAGTCCAGCCCAGGCGAGTTCACCGTCGGGTGTTGCCTGGAGGAAGCCGAGCGTGACCAGGGACGCTCCGCGGGTCTGGGCGATCGCGACGAGGTCGGGGACCGGCCACAGCCCCATGTCGACGTAGGGAGCGTAGAAGGCCTCGCCCCACAGTTCGTCGCCGGGATTGCCCGAGTTCAACCCGGGGATGTCGGTGACCGTGTCGTCGTCGGCGATGGTGCCGATCGCGGTGCCATCGGCAACGGTGGCTCCCGTCGGATTCGACAACGTCACCGTGAAGGTTTCATTGGGCTCGGCGATGGCATCGCCGATGACGTCGACATGCACGAGCTGTGAGGTCACCCCCGGCGCGAAAGTCACGGTGCCCGCGGTGGCCGTGTAGTCGACGCCGGACAGCGCAGTGCCGTCGCTGGTCGAGTAGTCCACGGTCACAGTGTCGTCGGAGGCCTTGTCCAACGTCACCGTGAACATGAAGTGGCTGTGTTGGCCATCGCCCTCGCTGACCGAAAGATCGGAGATCGACACCGCTGGTGGTGTCGCCGGGGATTCGTCGATGTCGTCGTTGACGATGGTTCCGGTCCCCACCGCGTGGGCGATGACCGCGTTGACCGGTGCGGACAGATTGAGGGTGAACTTCTCGTCGAGTTCCACCATGGTGTCACCGCTGATCGCGACCTGAACGGTCTTGGACGTCTCGCCCGCGGCGAACGTCAGCGTACCTACTGTCGGGGTGTAATCGTCGGTGGTGGCGGTGCCATTGGCGGTGGTGTATCCGACGGTGACGGTTTCGGCGGCAGCCTGCGACAACGTCACGGTGAAGGTCATCGGCGACCTACCTGCGTCGCCTTCGGCGGCGCTGGCATCGCCGACCGACAGGCGCGGCGACGAAGTGGGCGGCTCCGCGTTGTAGATCAGGGTCTGCCACTTCGTGCGGGCGCCGTCGTCGAGGGCAACGATGTTGCTCATCTGCAGCTCACCCAACGCAACACCGGCCAGGGTATAGCTCTGGTCATTGCTGACGATCGCTATGCGCGTCGACCCGTCGACCTCGTCGACAGCGAACTCGTGGGCTTTGAACCAGCCGAAGTCCAGAACGTCGGCTGCCGGATCGAAGTCCAGCGTGGTGTGTCTGCCGTACTGCCACGAAATCGTTGTAGTGGTGCCGGCCTGGCCCGTGGGTGGCTCTCCGTTGCCGGCTGCTGTGGGCCAGTTGTCGGTGCCGGCGATCGCGACACCCTGCGGCAGCACCTGCGAATCGGGCACCGCACCGATGCCCAGCTGCAGGTGCAGCCTGTCCTCACGCACCTGGGCGCTGTGGAAGACAAAATTGGTGGCGGTGAGATCGGCGGTGGTGACGCCTTGCAGGATCAGGGCCTGCCCGGTTCCTGCGTTGGAGATGATCACACCCTCGGGGCTATCAGTCATGGTGAGCTGCTCGCGCGTCCCGTAGAAGCGGAAATCCACCACGTCGGTCGCGGCGTCGAAGTCCACTCGATCGATCTGCCCAACCTCGTGGGACCGCGCGTAGACCGTGTTGGGCGCAGGCGTCACACCCTGCTCCCACGCGAGTGCGCCGGATAGGTCCTGGCGCAGATGGTCGTTGACAATCGGGGTGAAGCTGTCGACGGTCAGCTGCCCCAGCGAGACCCCCTGCAGGACCGCCGTCTCACCGGACCACGGATTGCGGAACCCGACGCCCTCGGCCGTGTCGACGACGATGAAGTTGTGCACGGAAACGTCGCCGAGGTCGAGCTTGTCCTTGGCGGGGTCGAACCCGACAATGTCGGGGCCCGACGTGTCGACCTGATAGATCGAACCACCTTCGCCCGAGTCGGTCGGCGGGGTTTCGCCACCGGGCTCCTGCGGTGTCTCGCCACCGGGCTCCTGCGGTGTCTCACCACCGGGCTCCTGCGGTGTCTCGCCACCGGGGGTCCCACCCGACCCGGCCGCGGTGATCGTCACCGTCACCGGAACCTCGACAGTCCTGGGGCCGGTGGAGATTATCCGGAAACCGACGTCGCGGACCCTGACGACGAAGGTGTCGGTGCCACCGGCGGCGGCCAACTCGGCGTCAGCGGTGTACACGAAATTTCCGGTCCCGTCGACCGTCACGGTTCCATGACTGGGCGCCTCGGTCACCGTGTAGGACACGGGGTCACCCTCGGGGTCGGACACACCGAGGGTGCCAGTCACGCTCCCGGGGCCGGCCGTGCCGGTGAGCGTCGGGGTTGCAGTCGGTCCGTCGTTGGCGAACAGCCGGTCGATCTCACGACGGATCGCGTCGAAAATCGCCGTGACGAATTCGAACGACGGCAAGGGCAGGCCGCCGCCCCCCGCTGACGGGCCGATTCCCAACAGCGCCAGGAATTTCGACACGATACCGGTCAGTCCCGTGCTGACGGGTTCGGGTGCCGGCTCGGTCACTGAGGCCGCCGAGGCTAACTCCAGCTCGCGGGTCGCCGTCGTTTCCTGCTCCTGCGAACCCTGGGTTGCGGGGGCAGCAACCTCGCTGTCGTTGTCGTCGTTTTCGGCGGCAAGGCGCGCGGTATCAGCAGCCAGCGATACGTTCTCGGCGTCCGCCCCGGGCTGGGCCTGCGCCTCGGCACCGGACTCGAAGTGGGCCTGCGCCTCGGCACCGTATTCGCCCTCGGGCCGGACAGGCGTCTCCTCGGCATCGACGTCGGAGACCGCGCCGGGTCCCCCCGACTCAGCATCCGCGCTGTCGTCTCCGGTCCCGGGCGACGGGTCCAGCTGCTCACCTTGCCCGGCGGGGACGTCGACGCCCAGAAGGTGGCCGGGTTCCCCGCTCCCCGGATCAGCGTCATCCGGGGCACCGTCATCCGGGACCACATCATCCAGGCCAGCATCATCTGGGCCGGCATCATCTGGGCCGAGGTCAACCTGGCCAGCATCATCCGAGGCACCCGAACCCTCGCCCGAGTCTTCATCGGACGGATCCACAAGTCCTGGATTGCCCGACCCTCCCCCGGCCAACGAGTCCTCGGACTCGTCCGCCAACGCCTCGGCGCCCGATGGGCTTTGACCCGAATGCGTGTCCATGCCGGATTCGTTCGCGCCGCCGGTGCCGGCGTTTTCGCTTTCGGCGCTCGAACCGCCCGAGATGCTCTCGTCGAGCGGTTCGGCGCCCGCCGCTACCGGGACCGCCAATCCGATTCCCAATGCCGCAGCTAACACACCAACACGGCCAACGAAGCGTCCGTAACCCATCAGCAACGCACTCCCTCTTACACCGATGCCCGACCCTCGACGACCCAAGCGAGTCGCCTGACCAATCACGAAATGATATTAACGCCAGTGAAAAGCATTCAACACGAATCGCCGATGAAACGTCAAGAACCAGATTTTCTGTCCGGTTCGACCGATTTTACGACATGGATCCGAGCCATATGAAACGAGGACGAAAGCGCATAGCACCTTCTTTGTCGCAGCTTAGAACCATATTAGCGTCACCTGTGGCAATTTCAGGTAAACAAATTCAGCCGATGCATCCAGGCTTGAATATGTAGTCCCGTGACTACCCCATAACTCGGTTGTCCAACCCGCGAACAAATTGACACTCCACGTCTAATCGAATTACGCGACTACGGTTGGCTCGCCGACCCAGCTCCATAAGTCCCGGCCCAGCCGCCAGTTCTGAGCCAACCGGCAAAACCCCCTGGCCTCTGCATGACAACCCACTCAACCCCTCAGCAACACCGTCTGCCGCCTCAACGCAGAGAGGCCGGAGAGCCCACAAAGAAGGGACCGAGGTCACTAGGCCGACGACGGGCAGGCGCGCAGCATAAGGGCATGACACGCATCCCCTCGGTCGGCTCGACCCCCGTTTCCACCCTCACCGGCGACCCCGTCGCCCGCGTTGCCGGCAACGCGACCGTTGCAGACGCTGCCCGCGAACTCGTGTCCCGAGACGTCGGTGTCGTCATCGTCGGCGACGACGAGAAACCAGCAGCGGTGCTCAGTGAGCGCGACGTCGTACGCATCGTGGCCGCCGGGAAAGATCCGGCCACCATCACCGCTGCCGAAGTCGCCAGCACCAAGCTGGTGTGGTCCAGCGCAGACGACACCGTCAACGAAGTGGCCAACCGCATGATGGAGCACTACATCCGCCACATCCTGGTCGAAGAGGACGGCGCTCTGATCGGCGTGGTCTCCGCACGCGACCTGCTCGGCGCCTACAGCGCCGAGGCTGCCGAGGCCTGACCGGACCAACCGCGCAAGCCTCCCCCCGCTACACGCGAGCACCAACGCGTCACATCGGATCTCAACCTGATCTCAACGACGACTCTTCGCGGATCTCGCGAGTCCCCGTCGGGCATTCGACCTGCCCGCCGGCCTCGGCTCTGCCAGGATCAACGGTGATGCGCCCCTCAGCACGCCTGCTCGCGGCCGTCAGCGTGGCATCGCTGCTGACCGCCTGCGTGCCGGCCCAAACCGGATCAGCCCCGCCCACTGCCGAAACCGACCGGACCCAGGCAGAGGCCATCATGCACACCGTGCGTGACGCGATGGCCGAATCGCACCTGAATGCGGTGATAGTGCGGGTCAGCGTCGACGGTCGCGAAGTGCTCACCGAGGCGCTCGGCGAGTCGATGACCGGCGTTCCCGCCACCGAGGCAATGCACTTCCGCAACGGTGCAGTCGCCATCTCCTACGTAGCCACGTTGTTGCTCCTGTTGGCCGAAGACGGCACGGTGGGCCTCGATGACAAACTCTCCACCTGGTTGCCTGACGTCGCACATTCCGATCGGGTCACGTTGCGCCAGCTCGCCCAGATGACCTCCGGCTATGTGGACTACGTCATCGGCAACGACGCTTTCGACGAGGAACTTCTCGCCGATCCGTTCCGTACGTGGACCACCGACGAACTGCTGGCCGACGTCACCTCCCGCCCCTTGCTGTACGAGCCGGGGACGAACTGGAACTACTCGCATACGAACTACGTCCTGCTGGGGCTGGCATTGGAGAAAGCCACTGGCGAAGAAATGTCAACGATGTTGTCCGACAGAGTTCTTCGCCCACTGGGTTTAACGAGCACCACCGCGTCGCTGGATGCACACATTCCGCCGCCGGTACTGCACGCCTTCACCTCCGAGCGGCGCGCGGCGCTCGGAATCCCCGCTGAGACACCGTTCTACGAGGAGTCGACATTCTGGAATCCGTCGTGGACGATCACCCACGGCGCAATCCAGACCACGACGATCTACGACCTGGAAGCCAGCGCGGTCGCCATCGGCTCAGGCAAGCTGCTTAGCCGGCAATCCTACGAGCAGATGGTGTCGACCGAACTGCGCGGCAAGACCCACGCACAGCCTGGTTGTGCCACCTGCATGCCGATGAACGAGGGCTACACCTACGGGCTCGGTATCGTCATCAGCGGTAATTGGCTGATGCAGAACCCGATGTTCTCCGGCTATGCCGCAGCCCAGGCCTATCTGCCCGAGAAGAAGGTCGCCATCGCCGTAGCGACCACGTTCGCCCCCGCCGCCTTCGACGCCGAAGGCGGCTACCCCAACGCCGCAGAGTCGTTGTTCCGCGAGATCGGCGCGCTCATGGCGCCCGAGGATCCCCCTCCGATGCCACCACGACGGTGAATCACAGCGATACTGGGACGGTGGCACCAAAGGTTCTGTTTGTGCGCAACGAGCACCTGGCGACCGAAGCCCTACTGGGCGAGGCGTTCACTGATCGCGGGTTCGACGTCGACACCTTCGATGTGGTACCTGCGGAACGGATCTCCTCTCCGGTCGTCGAGGTGAGCTTTCCCGAGCCTGGCGGCTACGACGTGATCGTGCCGCTGGGCGCGCGGTGGCCGGTCTATGACCAAGCACTCAAAGCGAGCTGGGTTGGCGCCGAGATGCAGTGGGTGCGTGACGCGGCGGCCGCCGGCAGCGCGCTGCTGGGCGTCTGTTTCGGCGGCCAACTGCTGGCGCAGGCCTTCGGCGGCGCGGTGGGACGTTCACCGCACCCAGAGATCGGATGGTACGAGGTCAGCAGCGACCGCCCCGATATCGTGCCCGCTGGCCTGTGGTTCCAGTGGCATTTCGATCGCTGGACGGTTCCGCCCGGAGCCACCGAGCTGGCCAGGACCTCTGCCGCGTCACAGGCTTTCGTGTTGGGCCGGTCCCTGGCGCTGCAGTTCCACCCGGAAGTCGATGCGGCGCTGCTGAACGGCTGGATCGCCGGCGACGACGACGGCGAGATCGCTGCAACCGGCTTGGACCCCGACGAACTGCTCACCCGGACAACCGAACTGGCCGCCGATGCCGCACCGCGGGTGCAGAAGATGGTGGACGGCTTTTTGACCCACGTTGCCGGTCAGAGCCTGCCAAGCTGATGCGCGAGCGCGTCGCCGAGGTCCGGCTGTCGGAACCGGTGACCGAGCCTCGTCAGCTTCGCCGGGAACACCCGCTGGCTGGCCTCAACGAGCTCACGTGAACCCTGTTCACCGAGCAGTATTCGCGGTCCCAGCGCCGGCACCGGCAGCACTGCCGGCCGTTGCAGCAGCCGAGCCAACCGGGCGGTGTAGTCGCAGTTTCGCACCGGTTCGGGACCCACAGCGTTGACCGGCCCGGTCAACCGCTCGTCGTACAGGGCTCGGTAGTAGACGTCGAGCAGATCATCTAACCCTACCCAGGCCAGCCACTGCCGGCCGGAGGCCACCCGGCCGCCTAGACCCGCGGCGAACAGCGGCCGCAGCATTCGCAACGTGCCGCCCGCCGCGGCCTGCACGATGCCGGTACGCACCAGCACCACCCGCAACCCTGCCTCGACGGCCGGCGCGGTCGCAACCTCCCAATCGGTGACGACATCGGCGAGGAATCCCGTGCCGTGCGAGCTGTCCTCGGTCAGCGGGGTGTCGCCACGGTCATACCCGTAGATGCCCACTGCCGAGGCGCTGACGAAAACGCGGGGACCGTTCGGTGTCTTGGCCGCCACGGAAGCCAGCCGCCGGGTCGGTTCGACGCGACTGTCCCGGATCGCCTCCCGGTGTGACTCGGAGAATCGGCCCGCGATCGACTCGCCCGCCAGATGGACAACGGCATCAACACCGTCGAGCAGCTCGGGAGCGGGGTCGTGCGGGTTCCACAACCGTTCGTCCTGGCCCCGGGGATCGCTGCGCACGAGCCTGATGACGCGATGTCCGCCGGTGCTCAAGAACGCCGACAACGCCGAGCCGACCAGGCCTGACGAGCCGGTGAGCGCGACGACCCGGGGTGTCAGGCCCGCTTCGGCGGCCTGTCGGTGGGCGGCCAGATCGTCGGCGAGCTGGCGGTGGCGGTAGTTGAACGTCGAGCGCAGCATCGCCTCGGGAACCACGGTGTCGACATGATCGCGCACCCGGGTCTGCCCACCGAGGTCGGCGAAGGAGTGGGTGTGCCGCCACCGGCCGACCAACCGAGCCGGCCACGACGCGGGACCCCGCGAGGACAACTCATCGACGAACCGGCTACGCGGTACGTACTCGGCGGGATCGTGACGGGCGATCCAGCGAAGCCCACCCGGCAGGGCTAGCTCGGCCACCCCGTCGGCGAGCGATTCGGCCTCGTGCAGCACCGTCATCGGCTGCCACGGCGGCACCAGACGTCGCATCGCGCCGGGGCGCGCATGCCAGTCCCACACGTTGTCGAGTGGGTGCTCGAGGTGACTGTCGTACTCGATCCCCATGATCCTCCCCAGCTCGATGTGATGTCTGCTGGGCTATTCGTTGCCGGAGGGACAACGGATTGCCCGAAAGCCGTCACGGGTATTCCGATGTGGTCACACCGGACCACTGATGGGTGTGCGATGAAAAGCAGCCACCGTACCTTTCGCGACCGCGGCGAGGCGGGACAGGTCCTCGCCCGCGATCTCCAGCGTTATCGAGGGCACCCCGATGTCCAGGTGCTGGGTTTGGCCCGTGGCGGAGTCCCGATCGGGTGGGAGGTGGCGGCCTCCCTCCAGGCACCGCTGGATGTGTGCCTGGTCCGCAAGCTGGGCGTGCCCCAATCACCGGAGTTGGCGATGGGCGCGGTAGCCACCGGTGGTCGGGTCGTGCTCAACGACACGCTGCTACGCGGTCTCGGAATCGACGACGACCAAGTCCAAACGGTGATCGCGCGGGAGACGGCTGAACTGCACCGCCGCGAACAGGCCTACCGAGCAGGCCGGGCGCCGCTGGACCTGGCTGGAAAGACCGTGATCCTGGTCGACGACGGCATCGCGACCGGAGCCAGCATGATCTCGGCGGTGCGCTCGGTGCGCCAGGCCGGCGCGTCGTCGGTGGTGGTTGCGGTTCCGGTAGGTCCTGCGTCGGTATGCGAGGAACTGCGCGGGCAGGCCGACGACGTCGTGTGTTCGACGACCCCGGCCGATTTTCACGCGGTGGGTCAGGCGTACGCCGACTTTCACCAGGTCAGCGACGATGAAGTGCGCGCCTTACTCGCGACCCCAACCGTCCAACCTGATCGCTGAGAGACGAACGCTCGATCTCGTTCGTACTCGTTCGTAGCGGTCTAGTTCTTGGCGGTGTCCTCGTTGCCGCCGGCCTTGGGATCGCCGCCATCGAAATCGTCGGAACCGTCCTCGGCGTGCGCCTCGTCCTGCCCCGTCTCGTCTTGTGGTGTCTCGTCCCGTGCTGCGGGTTCGCTCACCCCAGGCGTTTCGTCTTCGCCGGTGACTACAGGTTCCTCGCCGAGCACCGGTTCCTCAGTGGGCGCCGGTTCCTCGCCGTGGCCCATTTCGGTCACATCGTCGGGGTAGTCCTCGACACCCTCATCGGCACCGTCCTGGGCCTCCTCGGCGTCCTCGGAGGTCCGGGCCTTGGATCGGTCGCGCAGCGCATCGACAATCAGCAACAGCACACCGATCACGCTGGCGACGATGCACACCCAGGCAATGACCGCGTTGCTGGTGACCACGGCTGCCACTAGCGCCGCGAGGCCGATGACGGCGAGGACCAACGCGGCGATCAGCATGGACCAACCTCAACGGCTGGACATGGGCGGCGAGGGCGCACGTGACTAGTTACTGCCCCGATTGAACTGGTTGAACCCGCCCTCACTGTTGGCACCGGAGTCCACCGGCGCCGCCGAGCCACGCTGTCCGAGTTCCTCCAGCTGAGACTCAAGGTACGTCTTGAGCCGGGTGCGGTACTCACGCTCAAAGGTGCGCAGCTGCTCGAGTCGACCTTCCAGAACCGTGCGCTGCTGGTTGATGGTGCCCATGATCTCGGAATGCTTGCGCTCGGCATCGGCCTGCAATGCATCAGCCTTCTCCTGCGCCTGCCGCAGCTGGGTTTCCGACCTGTTCTGGGCATCGGCGAGCATGGCGTCGGCGCGCTGCCGGGCCTCGGTGACCGTCGTCTCGGCGGTCTGCCGGGCCTCGGTGACCATTTGGTCGGCCTGAGCGCGGGCGTCGGCCAGCATTTTCTCGGACTCGGCCTTGGCGCTGCTGGTCAGACGATCGGCAGTGTCCTGGGCCAGGCTTAGCACCTTGGCCGCCCGCAGGTGCTGGTCTTCGGTCACCGGGGCTGACGGTGCCGGCGGCGCCTCGTAGGTCGGCTCCGGTGCGGGTTCAGGTTCAGGCTCGGGCTCGTAGACCGGCAATGTCTGAGTCGGCTGGACCGCGCCGCCACCGGCACGCGCCGCAGCGAGCTCCTGGTCGAGCTCGCTGACACGCTGCCGGAGGTCGCTGTTCTCCTCGATGAGACGGGCCAGCTCGTTCTCGACGAGGTCGAGGAACGCATCGACCTCGTCTTCGTTGTAGCCGCGCTTGCCGATCGGTGGCTTACTGAAAGCGACGTTGTGCACGTCGGCAGGAGTGAGCGGCATTGTCTGCCCCCTTGGAGTCTGGACCGTCAACCGATCTCAAAGTGTAAAGCAGTGCTGGAAGGTAACTGGCGTCCATCCTGTCACACCAGACCCGGCGGTTGCAGAAGAGGTCGATAATTAAGACCGAATTTCAACATTGCGTTTTTCGCCCAGCGCAACATCGCCGCACCGCGGCCGGCGGCCAACCAGCTGTCGAGCAGCAGCGTTTTACCTGTTCAAGAGGTTTGAATCAGGTCAAACCGCGGCGCCGAACGCCAGCTGCATACCGATGAAGGCGAGGAGCAGCAACACCATGATCGAAAGATCGAACCGCACAGCACCGATCGTCAGCTGCGGAATGATACGGCGAAGCAACTTCACCGGCGGGTCGGTGACGGTCATGATGATCTCCAAGATGACCACCGTCACTCCCCTGGGCTGCCAGTCACGGCTAAACGACCGGATGAACTCGACGACGACCCGAGCGATCAACAGCAGCCAGAAAACGAACAGCGCGAAACCCAGGATTTCGAAGAAGAGCCCCAACGGAAGCGACCTCACTCCAGAACTATGTCGGATGATGGATAAGGGCCAGCGGACCCAACGCTCAGCCCAAAGACCAGCCCAAAGGCTGATGCCGCCGTCAGCCTACCCTCGGTCGAAACCCCGCATGCCCTGCGACCGTGTTTCAGTGGCTCACCGGGCTCACCGGGCTCACCGGGCCCAGCGAGCTAACCGGGCTCACTGATAGGCGTAGAAACCGGCCTCGGCGATGCGACGGCGCTGCTCGGCGGTGACGTCCACGTCGGCGGGCGACAGCAAGAAGACCTTGGTCGCGACCTTGTCGAAGGAACCGCGAAGGGCGAAGGCCAGCCCGGCGGCGAAATCCACCAGGCGCTTGGCGTCGGCGTTGTCCATCGAGACCAGGTCCATGATCACCGGAGTGCCGTCGCGGAAACGCTCACCGATGGTGCGCGCCTCGCTATAGTCCTTGGGCCGCAACGTGGTGATCTTGGCCAGCGGGCTGCCGGCCTCGAATAGCTCGGCCATCCCGCGCGGGTCCATCGCCAACGCACCCCGGGTAGAACCCCTCATGGAACCGAACCGCGGTGGAGTCCGGTCAAATTCGCGCGGGGTGCGCATCCTCGGCTCGAACCGCGCATCGTCGAACCCGCCGCGGTAGGCCGGCGGCTCGTCGTAGTCGCGACGCCGCTCGTCGCCCATTGCGTCGAACCCGCGGGCATAGCCCTCGTCCTCGAAACGATCCTCACGGGGGCGGCGGTATGCCCGCGCCGGACCATGGTCATCGTCGTCGTAGTAGTCGTCCTCGTAGTCATCCATGGGCGCCATACCGAAGTAGGCCTTGACCTTGTGCAGTGTGCTCATTGTGAGGACCCTTCGTGCGGTGAAACTTCTGTGGTGCGAGATGACGGTGAGGACTCAGCGGATCTGACAGACTCAGAAGTCGCGGGCCCCTCGGCAGAATCTGATGTTTGTGATGAAGGTGTGACTCGTGTGACTACTGCGGGTGAGGTTAGCGGCCTGGATCCCAATAGCGCGGTACCGACACGCACACACGTCGAACCATGTTTGACCGCCGCCTCGAGGTCACCGGACATCCCCGCCGACAGTTCGAGACGCTGAGCGTAGTGGGCCTGCACCCTGCTGCGCTCGACACTCAAACGGCCGAAAGCCTCATCAGGGTCGGCGCCCACCGGGGGAATCGCCATCAGACCGACGAAATCCAGGCCGGACTGCGCCTCAACGGCGGCGCAAACCTCGTCGAGGCGGTCGGGCGCAGCCACGTCGACCCCACCTCGCGACTCGTCTCCATCAAGACTGACCTGCACATACACCCTCAAAGGGGCCGTACGTCGGCCGGCTGCGAGAGCTTCAGCGGCCCCGCGCCCCAGCGCGCCGATCACCTTCGGGCTGTCGACCGAATGTGCGGCATAGGCCCATTCCGCGATCGAGCGCGCCTTGTTGCGCTGTATCCGGCCGATCATGTGCCAACGAATGGCCGGCGTCCCGCCCGCGCCGCGCTCAATGCGCGCCACTTCGGCCACCTTGTGCACCGCCTCTTGATCGCGCGATTCACCGAAGGCGTTGCAGCCCAGGCGGCGTAGCACCAACACGTCGCTGGCCGGAAAGAACTTGGTCACGGGCAGCAATTCGATATCGGCGACGTTACGCCCTGCGGCGTGTGCGGCCTGAGTCAGGCGAGCACGCAAGACACCGAGCGCGCGGTCGAGCTCGCGTTCACGCTCGGCGGTCACGGCCCCGGCTCCAACCAGACCAACGAGGCCAGCCGTCCGGTCGGGGCGCCGCGACGGTGGCTGAACAGTGCGGGGTCCTCGACGGTGCAACGCGGATCGATGTCGATTGAGGTGACACCGAGCGTGCGCAGTTGGGCGGCAATCCCCGCCCTCAGGTCCAGCCCGGCCGTCGCCCGGTCGGTTGTTGTCCTGCTTCCCGGCAGCGACCGCTCGACATCGTCGGCCATCTCCTCGGGCACCTCATAGTTGCGGCCACTGACCGCCGGGCCTAGCAGCACGGAGATGTCCTCGGGGTGCGCGCCGGCATCGACCATTGTCTGCACTGCGCGGGCCACGACTCCGTGCTGCGCACCGACACGGCCCGCATGTACCGCGCCGACCACCCCGGCACGGACGTCGGCCAACAGCACCGGCACGCAATCGGCGGTCACCACCGCCAGGCCCAGCCTCGGCGTCCTGGTGACCAAACCGTCAGTGGCGTCGACGGTTTCACCGGCACGGTCGACCACCTCGATGTGAGTGCCGTGAACCTGGTTCATCCAGACAATGCCCTCGCCCAGCCCAGTCGCACTCGCGAGTCGACGCCTGTTGGCAGCCACCGCGGCCGGATCATCACCGACATGGTCACCGAGGTTGAAGCTCGCAAACGGCGGCTTGGACACACCGCCGGCACGAGTGGTGGTCACGCGGCGCACTTTGAGGTGCGCCGCACGGCCGGCGGACACACGATCTGACACAGTCCGACCGTAAGACGTGTTAGTGGCGCATGAAAGGCGGGACGTCGACGTCGTCATCGGAGATTCCGCCATCATCGTCACGGCCGTTCCCGCCGATGCGCACCGTCGCGCCGTTGCTGTGCGCCGGAACACTGGCCGGGTCCGAGGGCTCGAACAGCGATGAGCTGACCCGGCCAGCCTTGCCCGGGGTGATGGGCGTGCTTGCGCTGGACTGGGTCTCACCGGTCACCGGCTTGCGCCCGGCACCGGCCGCCTCGAAGCCTGCGGCGATCACGGTAACCCGCACTTCGTCGCCCAACGAGTCGTCGATCACGGTGCCGAAGATGATGTTGGCGTCCTGATGGGCGGCGTCCTGTACGAGCGAAGCGGCCTCGTTGATCTCGAACAAGCCGAGATCACTACCGCCTGCCACCGACAGCAGCACGCCCTGCGCTCCCTCCATCGAGGCTTCCAGCAACGGGGAATTGATCGCGATTTCGGCGGCCTTGAGCGCACGACCGTCACCGCGAGCCGACCCGATGCCCATCAGGGCGGTGCCCGCGCCGCTCATCACACCCTTGACGTCGGCGAAGTCGACGTTGATCAGGCCCGGCGTGGTGATCAGATCCGTAATACCCTGCACACCGTTGAGCAGCACTTCGTCGGCGCTGCGGAACGCATCCATCAGCGACACGGCGGCATCGCCCATCTGCAGCAGCCGGTCGTTGGGAATCACGATCAACGTGTCACAGCTTTCCCGCAGCGACGTGATACCCGCCTCGGCCTGGTTGCTGCGCCGTTTGCCCTCAAACGAGAACGGACGTGTCACCACACCCACGGTCAGAGCACCGAGCTTGCGGGCGATGGTGGCGACCACCGGAGCGCCGCCGGTGCCCGTGCCACCGCCTTCGCCGGCGGTGACGAACACCATGTCGGCGCCGCGCAGCAGCTCCTCGATGTCATCCTTGGCGTCCTCGGCCGCCTTGCGCCCCACCTCGGGGTCGGCGCCGGCCCCCAGACCGCGCGTCGAGTCCCGTCCGACGTCTAGTTTGACGTCGGCGTCGGACATCAAAAGCGCCTGCGCATCGGTGTTGATCGCGATGAACTCGACGCCTTTGAGGCCCTGCTCGATCATTCGGTTGACGGCGTTGACGCCGCCGCCGCCGATACCGACCACCTTGATCACAGCAAGGTAGTTATGCGGGGGGGTCATGTCACGATCTTCTTCGCGCAAGCGCTCATCAGCGTCGCCCTTCCTGCCTGATGTGTCTGTCCTCTTCCGCATCTACTTGACCATCTTGAGCGTGTCCCTAAACCCTCAACCTCAACAATAGGCTTAGAGTTATGTCAAGTAGTGCGGTGCAAACAGAACGGTAGGGCCGGGTCGCACACCCGCCGGGCAGGCGCGCCGACAGGACGCGAGAAAAATTCACGCGAGTGGCCGATTGCGCGATCCGGTTCGACCAGATCCGAGGCCAACCCTCTCTACTTGACCGTCGGCAGATCCGGGCTGGATACGTCGTAGGTTTGGCCGGGCTGGGTCAACAACGCAGCCAGCTTGAGTGCCTTTTCCTCGGTTCGGTCGGTAGTCCCCCACACCACGGTGCGCCCATCGACCAGGGTCAGGGTGATCGACGCAACCGACGGCGCCGAGACCCGCCCCACCTGGCTGGCCACCTCGGGCCGCAGCGAGGTCATCACCGTCAATGCGGCTTCGGTCGCCGGATCATCGGGGCCGGGGGTTTCGGTGTCCAGGTAGGGAACCCCGGGCGGTGGGGGCGCCGTGGCGAAATCCACCCCGTCCTTGTCGAACAGATGAACGCCGTCCGGGTAGTCCCTGACCACCACCGGCACGCGCTCGACAACGGTGATCCGCAACGTCGACGGGTACTGGCGCTGCACGCGCGCCGAGGCCACCCGCCTAATCTCGGCCACCCGTCCGGCCACCTCGTCAGTGTCGATCTGCAGCAGCGGCGTGCCCGGCGCCACCGCGGCGGTCGCGACCACTTCCTCCTGCTGCAACTCCCCCACACCCGCGACGACGATGCTGCGCATCGACATGATGGGGGTGAAGTACAACAGCAGGCCCAGACCGACCACCATCAACGCGATCGCGAGCGACCAGGCCACCAGCTTGAGTCCGCGCACGGTGCCGCGGCCGAGCGTCGCGGTGTCGGGCGCAGAACGGCCTAACGTGCGCCGCTTGGCCTCGCGGCGTGCCTCTTCGATGGCGGTTGCCCGGGCCTGCGCGGCCCGACGTGCCTCCCTTTCCCGACGGGCACGGCGACGGGGACCTTCGAAATCCTCTCCGCCATCCCCCTCACCCGCCCCGTCGGGCACCGGCTTGGAGCCTCCGCCGGCCACCGCCTCCGAGACTCCGTCGTGCCCAGGGGCCCGGTTGGGCCCAGACTCCTCGGTCGCCGCGGCTTCCTCAGGGATCCGATCCGCCTCCGGCACGTCGGGCACGTCCGGCACGTCGGGCACGTCAGGGACATCAGCCGCTTCGGCATCGCCGGCGAACGGTCCGGGGTCTCGCGGGTCGGTCATCGCGGCACCGGCCCTCTGCCGCCCGGCGCACGGCGGTTGGCCCTGGCAGCCAACTCGGCGAGAATCTCCTTGCCCAGCAACGTGACGTCGCCCGCGCCCATCGTGACGACGACATCTGCGGGTTCAGCCGCCGCCGCGACTCGAGCCGCCACCGCCGAAAAGTCTGGGATGTAGCTGACCGGCACACTCACCAGATCGGCAATGGTGGCCCCGCTGATCCCAGCCAGCGGTCGCTCGCGCGCGGCATACACATCGAGCACAAAAACCTCGTCGGCGAGGTCCAACGCCGCGCCGAACTCGGCGGCGAACGCCTCGGTACGCGAATACAGATGCGGCTGGAACACCACGATCGAGCGGCCGCCGGACTCCCTAGCGAGCCCACGCACCGCGGTGAGCGCGGCCGTCACCTTCGTTGGGTGGTGGGCATAGTCGTCGAAGACCTGAACACCGGCGGCGATGCCCACCAACTCAAATCGGCGGCGCACGCCCTCGAACTCCGCCAGTGCCTCGAGCACCACATCTGGTGGCACTCCGGCCCGCATCGCCGCCAGCAAAGCGGCCACCGCGTTGAGTGCCATGTGCCGCCCGGGCACCGAAAGCCGCATGGTCCGCGGGGCGCTCTCGCCCGCCAGCTGCACCGTGGCCACGGCACTGGTGCCTCGCTGCTGCCAGTCCAGGAGCACGGCCGCGAGGGCGTCACGGCCGGGACGAGCCGATTCTTTGCTGCCGTAGCGCAGGACCGGGATTCCGCGTGCGGCAGTGCGCTCGGCGAATGCGGCCGCACCCGGATCGTCGGCGCATACCACCACCGCGCCACCTGGTTTCAGCCGTTCCATGAACGCGTCGAACACCGCGACATAGGCCTGTTCGCTGCCGAAAAAGTCCAAGTGGTCGGCTTCGATATTGGTGACCACGACGATGTCGGGGCTGTACTGCACCAGCGATCCGTCGCTCTCGTCGGCTTCGGCGACGAAATAGTTGCCACTGCCGTGGTGGGCATTGGTTCCGGCCTCACCGAGATCGCCACCGACGGCGAAGGACGGATCAAGACCGGCGTGCTGTAGCGCCACGATCAGCATGGAGGTGGTGGTGGTCTTACCGGCCGTCCCGGTCACCATCAGCGTCGTCTGGCCGGCCATCAGCTTGGCTAGCACCGCCGGCCGCAGGATCACCGGAATCCCGCGCTTGCGCGCCTCCACCAGTTCCGGGTTGGTCTTCGGGATCGCCGCGTGCGTGGTCACCACGGCAGTCGGTCCGCCGGGCAGCATATCCAGCGACGATGCGTCGTGGCCGATGCGGATCGTCGCGCCGCGCGCCCGCAGCGCGACGACTCCGCGGGATTCCTTGGCATCCGAGCCCGACACCATACCGCCGCGGTCGAGCAGGATGCGCGCGATTCCGCTCATGCCGGCTCCGCCGATACCGACCATGTGTACCCGGTGTAGCTCCGGCGGCAGGTCCGGGACCCGGCCGTGCAAGCTCATCGCCGGTTCCGCCGGTCTCGGGACGCCCTGGCGACATCGAGGGCTACCTGGGCTACCCGTCGTGCGGCGTCCCGGTGGCCGGCCGACGCGGCGCCGGTGGTCATGGCGGCCAGCCGCGACCGGTCGGTGAGCAACCCCGCGACGGTGTCGGCAACATAGTCCGGTGTCAGCGCACGGTCCTCGACGAGCAGCCCGCCGCCGGCCTCGACCACCGGGAGCGCGTTGAGCCGCTGTTCACCGTTGCCGATGGGCAGCGGCACATATACCGCCGGCAACCCGACGGCGGCGACTTCGGCCACGGTCATCGCACCGGACCGGCAGATCGCCACATCCGCCGCGGAATAGGCCAGGTCCATCCGGTCCAAATACGGCACCGCGACATAAGGTGGGTCACCGGCCGCCGGCTGCGGCAACTGCAGCGTGTTCTTCGCGCCGTATGCGTGTAACACCGAAATGCCCTGCGAAGCAAGACTTTCTGCCGCCCCGGCCACCGCCTTGTTGAGCGACTGGGCGCCTTGGGAGCCCCCGAACACCAGCAGCACCTTGGCGTCCTCGGCGAAGCCGAAGTGGGCGCGAGCCTCGGCCCGCAGGGCCGCGCGATCGAGCGAAGTGATCGCCTCACGCACCGGCATCCCGACCACCTCGACGCGCCGAAGCCCCGGGTCGGGCACCGCGGAGAGCACCCGGCTGGCCGACATGGCGCCGACCTTGTTGGCGAGCCCGGCGCTGGCATTGGCCTCGTGCACGACCACCGGAACCCGTCGCCCTGGCCGGACGCCCCGTGCGGCGAGATAGGCAGGCAAGGCGACGTAACCACCGAAGCCGATCACGACGTCGGCGTCGACGGCGGCCAGCACCGAACCGACCTCCCGAACCGCCCGACGCACCCGTCCGGGCAGCCTGAGCAGGTCACCGGAGGGTTTGCGCGGCAGCGGCACCGGGGTGATGAGTTCGAGGTGGTAACCACGCGCCGGCACCAAGCGGGTCTCGAGGCCCCGCGCGGTACCCAGGGCGGTGATTCGGACTTCCGGCGCAAGAGCAGCCAACGCGTCGGCGACCGCCATCGCGGGCTCGATATGACCCGCCGTACCTCCGCCGGCGAGGACCACCGAAATCCCCCGGTCGCTGCGCTCCTGCCCCGCCGGGACCGAAATCGCCCTCACCCGTAACGCTGACCTTCCAGTGTGCGGACCCGTTGCCCCTGCTTTCGCTGGCCAGAACCATATCCGACCGACGACTTGGTGGACGAAACCGCCCGCTCGCGGCGAGCACCGGTCGACTTGGCCTGCGTAGTCCGCTTTCCCTGCTTGACCTGCTTGGATTGCACGGGCCGCTTTGCTTGCTGAGGCCGTTTGGACTGCACCGGGCGCTTGGACTGTTTCGGTGCCCGCGCAGGTCGTGAACGCAGCCGGTCTTTCACGGCCTCGGCGCGCGTCGGCGTATAGGGAGCAGGCAGCGGGAGCCGCAAAAGCCGGTTCACCCGGTCGTCGCGCCCGGCCCGAAGTGCTGCCACCGCTTCCGGCTCGTGGCGGGCGGCGTTGGCCATGATCCCGATCATCAACAACGTCGTCGCGGTCGACGTACCTCCCGCCGAGATCAGTGGCAACTGCAGACCGGTGACCGGAAGCAACCCGACGACGTAGCCGACGTTGATGAACACCTGCGACAGGATCCACAGTGTGGCGGTAGCGGTCAGCAGCCGCAGGAACGGATCGGCCGAGCGGCGCGCGATCCGCATCCCGGTGTAGGCGAACAGCCCGAACAGGCACAGCAGTCCGGCGGCGCCGAGGAAGCCGAGCTCCTCGCCGATGATGGCGAAGATGAAATCGTTGTGGGCATTGGGCAGGTAGTTCCACTTCGCGGTGCCCTGCCCCAGCCCGTCTCCGAAGATTCCGCCGTTGGCCAGCGCGAACCTCGCTTGGCGGGCCTGGTAACCGGCGCCCTGCGCGTCCGCTGCGGGATTGAGCCAGGACTGCACGCGCGCGGATCGGTAGCCCTCGGCGAACGCCAGAATCACGCCGGAGACCGCCACCGCCCCCAGCGAGGTCAGGAACACCCGAAGGGGAAGGCCGGCATACCAGAGCAGGCCGAGCAGGATCACACCCATCGACAACGTCTGCCCAAGGTCGGGCTGGGCGACGATGAGTGCTAGCGCGATCACCGCGGCAGGCACCAGCGGCACGAGCATCTCGCGCAGCGAGGCGCGCTCCATCCGGCGCGCGGCCAGCAGGTGTGCACCCCAGATCGCGAGCGCGATCTTGGCCAACTCGGATGGCTGCATCGAGAAACCGGAGACGACGAACCAGCCACGGGAACCGTTGGCCACTTTCCCGACCCCGGGGACCAGCACCAGAACCAGCAAGACCACGCTGAACGCGAAGCCGGCGAAGGCGAACCTGCGCATCACCGACACCGGAGTGCGCAGTGCGATATAGAACGCGACCAGGCCGATCGTCGTCCACATCAACTGCTTGCCGAACACCACCCACGGCGAGCCGTCGGTGTCGTAGGAGTACACGCCGGACGCCGAGAGCACCATGGTCAGTCCCATCGTGGTCAGCAATGCCGCGACGGCGATGATCAGGTGAAACGACGTCATCGGCCGATCCAGCCAAACCCCGAACCGGGTCCTGGGGCCGGACGCCGCGCCATCACCGGCGCTCGCGGGCTGCGCCGGATCGGCGGCGGGGTTGGCGGCAGGGTTGGCGCGGCGATTGCGCAGCCGGGCCAGGATGCTGGTGCTCATGAGCGCTACCTGATCGCGGCACGTACCGCCGCGGCGAACGCATCGCCGCGGTGTCCGTAGCCCGTGAACTGGTCGAACGAGGCTCCTGCCGGAGCTAGCAACACCGTGTCGCCGGGGCTGGCCAGCCCGCGCGCCGCGTCGACGACCGCAGTCATCACAGCCCCAGAAAGCCCCGACCGCGACCCGCGATCCTCAGTGATCACTCGAGTCACAGGAGCAACACCTGACTCAGGTTTCTCAAGCACCCCAGAATCCTCCCCCGTCACAAGCTCGACGATGGGGACATCCGGCGCGTGTCGCGCTAACGCCTTGCCAACAATGCCGCGGTCCCGGCCGATCAGCACCGCACCGACCAGTCGATCTCCGACCGCGGCGACCATGTCGTTGACCGAGGCGCCCTTGAGCAGACCACCAGCCACCCATACCACCCGCGGGTAGGCGCTGATGGATGCCTGCGCCGCGTGCGGATTGGTCGCCTTGGAATCATCGACATAGGTCACACCATCGACGACGGCCACCACCTCGGCACGATGCCGCCCCACCTGAAACCCGACCAGCGCGTCGGCGATCGCCCCGGCGGGCACATCCACAGCCCGAGCCAAACCCGCCGCAGCCAACGCATTGAGCACACCGACGGGGCCCGTCACCGGGATCGTCGCAGCATCGGCGAGCACCACCCCGTCGGCGGAAAAAGCGCGGTCCACCAGCATGCCGTCGCGAACGCCGAGCTCACCCGGGGCCGGCTCGGTCGACCGAAAACCGACCCGCACCGGCGCCGGCGCGGAGGCCAACAACCGGGCGGCCACCTCGTCCTCGAGTCCGCCGATGGCCACTCGACCGGTCAAGGCCCGCGCCTTGGCCCGGGCGTATGCCTGCATCGAGCCATGCCAGTCGAGGTGATCCTCTGCGACGTTGAGCACCGCACCGGCCGCCGGGCGCAGCGACGGCGACCAGAACAGCTGGAAGCTGGACAGCTCCACGGCCAGCACCTCGGCGGGACGCTCCAGAACCTCCAGAACCGGCTCGCCGATGTTTCCACACAGCGCCGCTCGCCGCCCCCCGGCCTCGAGCATCGCGTGCAACATCGAGGTGGTCGTGGTCTTGCCGTTGGTGCCCGTCACCACCAGCCATCGCCGCGCAGGTCCGTAGCGACCCGACTGGTCCAGCCGCCAGGCCAACTCCACATCGCCCCACACCGGCACGCCCGCAGCGGCCGCTGCGGCCAGAACCGGCGCGGTGGGTGCGAAACCCGGACTAGTCACGACAAGGCTGAACTGCGACATCCGTGCGATCGCATCGGCGGGGTCGATGACGGTCACACCGCGGTGTGCGTATTCGCCCAACGCGTCGGCCCGGTCGTCGGTCAGCGTGGCGGCCACACCCAGCGGGGTCAGCGCCGCCAGAATCGCGCGGCCGGTGACTCCCGCCCCGGTCACCAGGACCGCGGTGCCCGGCGGAATCGGTGCCGCTGACTGTGCAGTCACCTCAGGCACCGACGGTCGTCAGCCACTCGCTGTAGAACAGGGCCACCCCGAGTCCGCATGCGATCGCGGTGAGCAACCAGAACCGGATGATGACCGTCGTCTCGGCCCACCCGACCAACTCGAAGTGGTGGTGAAACGGCGCCATCCGGAACACCCGCCGGCCGGTGGTCCGGAACGCCAGGATCTGGACGACGACCGAGGTCACCTCGGCGACGAACAGCGCCCCCAGCACCACCGCCAGCATTTCGGTGCGGCTGGTCACCGACAGACCGGCGATGACGCCGCCCAGCGCCAACGAGCCGGTGTCGCCCATGAAGATCTTGGCCGGCGCGGCGTTCCACCACAAAAACCCGATACACGCCCCGGCGGTGGCCGCGGCGATGATGGCCAGGTCGAGCGGGTCACGCACGTTGTAGCAGCCGACTCCGGGGCTGGTCGCGCACGCGTTGCGGAACTGCCAAAACGTGATGAGCACATAGGCCGCGCACACCATCGCCATCGCACCGGCAGCTAGGCCGTCCAGCCCGTCGGTGAAGTTCACCGCGTTCGACCAGGCGGACACGATCACCACGCAGAACAGCACGAACACCGCCGGCGCCAGCGTCACGGTGGCGATCTCACGCACATAGGACAATTCGGCGCTGCCCGGAGTCAGCCCGTCGGCATTACCGAACTGCAGAGCCAACACACCGAACAACACCGCAGCCACGAGGATGCCGACGGTTTTAGCGGTCTTGTTCAGCCCGAGGTTGCGGGCCCGGCGGATCTTGATCAGATCGTCGATGAACCCCACCGCCCCCAACGCGGTGGCCAACCCGAGCACCAGCAGGCCGGACGCCGACGGCCCCTTGCCGTCGATCACGACACCGACCAGGTGCGTACCGAAATAGCTCGCCCAGATGCCGGCGACGATCGCGACGCCGCCCATCGACGGCGTTCCACGCTTCTTGTGGTGACTCGGCGGGCCGTCCTCGCGGATCTCGTGGCCGAAACCCTGCCTGGTGAACAATTTGATCAACACGGGGGTCAACAGGATCGACACCGCAAGGGCGACCCCGACGGCGATGAGAATCTGTCTCATCGGGCCCCCTCCGGACCTGCACCATCAGCAATCAGAGCCTGCGCCAAGGCCCCGAGCCCGGCCGAGTTGGAGGCCTTGACCAAGACCACGTCACCGGCACACAGTTCGGTGCGCAGCAGATCCAGCGCAGCATCGGCGTCGGCGACTGGGATGGCTTCAGACCCCCACGATCCTTCCATGACCGCCCCGTGCAGCATGGCGCTCATTGGCCTCCCGGTTCCCACGACGATGAGTCGAGTGACATCTAAGCGCACCGCCAGCCTGCCGATGCGGTCGTGCTCGGATATGGCGTCGTCTCCAAGTTCGGCCATCTCACCCAGGACAGCCCAGCTTCGGCTCGGCTGAGGGCTCTGCCGGGCCATCCAGGCCAGTGCTTTGAGGCCGGCGCGCATCGAATCGGGGTTAGCGTTGTAGGCGTCGTTGACGATCGTCACCCCGTCGACTCGGGTGCTGACCTGCATTCGGCTCTCCGAGACCGGCCCGGCTTTCGCCAGAGCCTGCGCGACCTGCTCCAGGCTGGCACCGCATTCCAGGGCGACCGCGGCGGCGCACAACGCATTGGACACCTGATGGTCGCCGTGCACCGCCAGGGTCACCGGCACCTGCGCATCGGCGGTGTGCAGCGTAAAGCTGGGGCGGGCGAGCGGGTCGAGGGTGACTTCGGTGGCCCACACGTCGGCGCCACGACCCGCCGCTCCCTCCGCCGATCGCCCGACCCGCACAACGCGGGCCGTGGTCTTGCCCGCCATCTCGGCCACGATCTGGTCGTCGACGTTGAGGATCACCACCCCCGATTCGGGCACTGCCTGCGGTAATTCGGATTTCGTCGCGGCGATGGCCTCGCGTGAACCGAACTCCCCGAGATGGGCAGTGCCGACGTTGAGCACAACCGCGATCGAGGGCGGGGCGATGTCGGCCAGCGTGGCGATGTTGCCGCGATGCCGGGCCGACATCTCCAGCACCAGGAAGTCGGTGGACTCGGTGGCACGCAGCACCGTCCACGGGTGCCCCAGCTCGTTGTTGAACGATCCGGGCGGCGCGATGACCTCACCCAGCGGCGCCAGCACCGCGGCGATCAGGTCCTTGGTCGACGTCTTGCCCGAAGAACCGGTGAGCCCGACGATCGTCAGCCCTCCGGCGACCAATTCGGCCGCCACCGCCTTGGCCAGCCGCGCCAGCGCCGCGAGCACCGCCGCGCCCGACCCGTCCTCGTCGTGCTCCAGCACGCCCGACGCCGCACCCGCGGAGCCGGCAGGTGCCCCAGGGCTCATCGTGTCTGCAGGGTTTATGGGGTCTGCAGGGTTTATGGGGTCCACCACGATGGCAGGGACACCCACCGGACGCGCCGCCAGCACCGCCACCGCGCCCGACTCGACGGCAGCGGCCGCGAAATCGTGTCCGTCGGCGCGCGCTCCCGGCAAAGCCAGGAACAGTCCACCCGAGGTCACCGCGCGCGAGTCGAACTCGACAGTGCCGGTGACACGGATATTCGCCGCGTCCGCGGCGCTGACGTCGGCAAGCCGGCCGCCGACGATATCGGCGATCTCGGTCAGCGTCAGGGCGATCATCGGTGCGGTCCCCACGTCATCTGGGCCTCCAGGGCACGGGTCAGTTCATCGCGGTCATCGAAGGGGCGGGTCGTTCCTTGGCTGGTCTGGCCGCTCTCGTGCCCCTTCCCGGCGATCAGCACCACGTCACCGGGCTGGGCCCAAGCCACCGCATAGGCGATCGCCTCGCGGCGGTCGCCGAGTTCGACCAGCTCCCGGGCCCGCTCGGCGCCTTGCACGATCGCGGCACGAATCACCGCAGGATCCTCGTCGCGCGGGTTGTCGTCGGTGACCACAACCAGGTCAGCCAGCTCGGCGGCCACCTGGCCCATCGACGCCCGCTTGCCGGTGTCACGATTGCCGCCCGCACCGAACACCACTGCCACCCGGGCGCGGCACTGCTCACGCAGCGTCTGCAGGACGGCCTGCAACGCTGCAGGCTTATGGGCGTAGTCAACGACCGCCAGGAACTGCTGCCCGCAATCCACCGGCTCCAGACGCCCCGGCACGGTGGCCGCACGCAAGCCGGGCGCCGCCTCTTCCGGAGACACCCCGACCGCGTCGAGCAGGGCCACCGCGAGCACTGCATTGGCCACGTTGAAGGCCCCCGGAAGCCCGATCTGCACACCGTGGCGCACCCCGGCAGGATCGACCGCGACGAAATCCTGCTTGCCCTGGTCCCCCGAACTGACGTCCTGGGCTTGCCAGTCCGCGACGCCGACGGCGCTCACAGTTACCGCCCGGAGCGCGCGCGCAGCCATGGCGCGGCCCCATTCGTCGTCGATACAGATCACCGATGCGCCGGCGTGGGTGGGCGATGCGGGATCGAACAGCCGGGCTTTGGCCTCGAAGTACTCGTCCATGGACGAGTGGAAGTCAAGGTGGTCACGGGACAGGTTGGTGAATCCGCCGACGGCGAAGGACACCCCTGCCACCCGGCCCAAAGTGAGCGCATGGCTGGAGACTTCCATAACCACGGTGTCGACGCCCCGCTCGACCATCACCGCCAGTAGTGCCTGCAGGTCCGGCGCCTCGGGAGTGGTCAGCTTCCCGGATTCGTAGCGGCCGTCGATGCGGACACCGACGGTGCCGATCAGCCCGGCCACCCGGCCGGCCGCGCGCAGACCGGCCTCGACGAGGTAGGTGGTCGTCGTTTTACCGGAGGTGCCGGTAACGCCGATCACCCGCACACGCTCGGACGGGTTGCCGTACACCGCGGCCGCCAGCGGGCCCAACACCGCCCGTGGGTCTGGGTGTACCAGCACCGGCACGTCGAGCGGGCCGCCGATCTCGGCAACCCCGGCCTGGTCGGTCAGGACGGCCACCGCCCCCGCCGCCACCGCCTCGGCGGCATAGCGGCCCCCGTGCGATTGCGCGCCGGGCAGCGCCGCAAACAGGTCACCAGTGCGGGCATCCTGGCCGCGCAAGGTCACGCCGGTGACCTGAATGTCTGGCAATGTATCGCCGCCGGCTCCCGCCGAGGCTGCCACCGTCACCGGTGACACCAGCTCGGCGACCGCCCCGAGAGACAGGCCGACACAATGGGAGGGACGCAGATTCATGGCGTTGACACAGTACCGGCCGAAATGAGCAGGCTTCTCGGTTCAGGCCCTGGGCGGGCGGCGCCTCAGTCCGCCTGAAGGGTGAGAGGGGCCCCCGGATCCGGCGACAACGGCACGTTCTCGCGCTGCAACAGCCAGGCCGCGATGTTGTGGAACAGCGGGGCAGCCGAGGAACCGGGGCTGCCGTCGGCCGCGCGGTGGGGTGCGTCCAACATCGCCCCGATCACATATCGCGGGTTGTCGGCGGGTGCCATCCCGGCGAAGGTGATCCAGTAGACGTCGTCGTAGTAGCAGCCGCAGTCCGGGTTGATCTGCTGCGCGGTGCCCGTCTTGCCCGCAATCTGATACCCCTCGACGGCGGCCTGCGGGCCCGTGCCCTGCTGGATCCCGCGCGGGTCGCGTTGCACGACCGACCGGAACATGTCGCGCACCGTGCGCGCGGTCTGCGGTGACACCACCTGGACACCTTCCGGTCGGGGCTCCTCGGTGCGGGTGCCGTCCGGTTCGATGGTGGCCTTGACGATGCGCGGGGAGATCCGCACTCCATCGTTGGCGATGGTCTGGTACATGCCGGCCATCTGCAGCAGCGTCATCGACAGGCCCTGGCCGATCGGCAGGTTGGAGAAGGTGCTGCCCGACCACTGGTCGATCGGCGGGACGAGGCCGGCGCTCTCGCCGGGCAGCCCCACGTCGGTGCGTTGACCGAGCCCGAATTTGCGCAGCATCTCGGCGTAGCGTTCGGGTCCGATCCGCTGGGCGAGCATCAGCGTGCCGACGTTCGAGGACTTACCGAACACGCCGGTAGCGGTGTAGGGCATCACGCCGTGGTTCCACGCATCGCGGACGTTGACTCCGCCCATGTTGATGGAACCCGGCACCTGCAGGACCTCGTCCGGTGTGGTCAGCCCGAGGTCGATCGCCGTCGCCGCGGTGACGATCTTGTTCACCGAGCCCGGCTCAAACGGCGAGGTCACCGGCAGATTGCCCAGTTCACGCCCTTCCTGGCGACTGAGGTCCTGAGCCGGGTTGAAGGTGTTGTCGTTGCTCATCGCCAGGACCTCGCCGGTCTTGGCGTCGAGCACTACCGCTGAGGCGTTCTTGGCGCCGGAGGCGTCCTTGGCGAGCTGAACCTGTTGCTGCACGTAGAACTGGATGTCGTCGTCGATGGTCAGTTGCACCGTCGACCCGTTCACTGCGTCGTGGCGGTTGCGGTAGCTGCCGGGGATGACTACCCCGTCGGAACCGCGGTCGTAGGTGATCGACCCGTCGGTGCCGGCCAACACCGCATCCATCGAATCCTCGAGGCCGAGCAGGCCGTGGCCGTCCCAGTCGATGCCGCCGACGATGTTGGCGGCAAGCACCCCGCCCGGGTACTGCCGTAGATCCTGGCGCTCGGAACCGACCTCGGGAAACTCGGAGGTGATCGCATCTGCCACCGCGGGGTCCACCGCCCGAGCCAGGTAAACAAATGTGTCGTCGCCGCGCAGCTTCTTGAGCAGGGTTGCGCTGTCGGGCTTGTTGTTCAGCCGCAGCGCCACCTCGGCGGCGATATCGCGCAGCCGCTCCTCGGGATCGGGCGCGTCCGTTCCTTCGGCCTGGGCCTTGTCGAAGGCTTCCTGCAGCTGGGCGCGGATCCGGACCGGCTGGAAGGTCAGCGCCCGAGCCTCGATCGTGAAGGCCAGCTTGTCGAAGTTTCGGTCGACGATGGAGCCACGCAGGGCCGGGTCGACGTCGGTGACCTTGAGCTGTCCCGCCGCCTCGGCACGCAGCCCTTCGGCGCGGGGCACCTGCAGGGTGAACAGCTGAGCGGCAGCCACGACCAGCAGCAAGAAAATCACAGCATTGCCCGCGCGGTGCCTGAATACGAACGATGCGCTGCGCAGACCGCTCTGCGAGGCCGCCTGGCGGGTGCGCCGAGACCGTGCCGAATGTTCCTGGACGGGCGTCCCGGAATCGGCTTTCGCCGACTTCGTCCGGGCCGTGCCGCGACCGGAACCGCGCGCCGCGCGGCTCATGCCGGAGCGCCCGGCGTGAGCGGGGCTACCTCTGCGGGTGGGGCGGGCGGTACAACCACGGCAGGTGCGGGGGCCACCGCGGCTGGCGGCGCCACGCCGCCAGGTGCCGGAGCCACGCCGGCAGGTGCCGGAGCCACGCCGGCGACCGGCGGAACCGGCGCCGGCGGGGCCACCTGTGGGCTCGCCGGCATGGGCGCGGCGCCGGGGACGGGCGGCAGCTGATTGCTGTTCATCGGGTAAGTGGGGGGTAGTGCCGGCACCGGGCCCGGGGGCGGCAACTGGCCGGTCACCGCGTGCGGGACTTCGGCTCCAGGCGCCCCGGCCTGTCCCGGCGGGGTCGCCGAACCCGGGATGCTCGGCGCGCCGGCCGGGGATGGGACCCGCACCGGGACCTCGAGCGGTTCGCCTACCGGCAGGTCGGTCGGCGCGGCCGCAGCGGGCTCGGGCAGCGGAATGTTCAGCGGCGGTGGCGGCACCCCTTCGGCGGGTTTGGGGGAACCCACGACCACCCAGTTGCCGGCCGGGTCCTGGACCAGGCGGGCGGTATCACGCGACGGGATCATTCCCAGCTCCCGCGCCGCCTCCGCCAGAGCCGGAGCAGCCTGGGCTTCGAGGACATCGCGTTCCAACGCCTCTTTCTGCTGCAGGAGCGCCTGGTTGAGTTCGCGGGCATTGCCGAGCTGGTAGGACCGTTCCGCGGCATCCGTCGACAACCACAGTGTCACCCCGAGACCGAGCCCAAGCGAGCCGATTACCAACACCACGAACGGTACCCGGGCGACGAGCCTGCGCGGGTGCAGGTCGATGGCCGCAAGACGAACGAGGATGCGCTGCCGGAGTGGTGGGCGAACTACCTTCGGAGCCTTGGCCTTACGCGCCTTGGCTCGGGCCTTGGCTTGGCTGGCGCTCTTGGGTCGGACCGGATTGTCGACGGGTCGTGGAGTCGGACGTTGAGTCGGGCGCGGAGTTTGGTTGGTGCGCGGAGCCGGGTTGGTGCGTGGAGCCGACCGTTGCGGCCGGCTCTCACGCATCGGCCTGCGACCACGCGGCTGGATGTCGCCGGCAGCGCGCCCGGCATCACGGGCACTCCCGCGTCGACCATTTGCCTGGTTTGCGCTGGCCTCTCGCGAACGGGAGGGTCCTTGACGCCGAGAGCGAGCAACTCCAGTGGCGGCTCCACGGGTGGGCTTCTTCGCCTTCATCGCTACTGTCCCCCAACCTTTTCCAGCGCGCGCAGCCGCACCGGGGCACTTCTCGGATTGCGTTCGATCTCCTCAGCGGATGCGCGTTCTGCGCCGCGGGTCAGCATCACGAATTCTGGACCGTGGCCGGGCAATTCGACCGGAAGCCCCTCGGGCGTGCGGGACGCGGTCGCGGCGGCGAACTCACTTTTGACGATGCGATCTTCGAGAGACTGGTACGCCATCACCGCGATCCGGCCGCCGGGGCGAAGCGCCCCGAGCGCTGCGGGCAGGGCACGGCGCAGAGACTCCAGCTCGGCGTTGACCGCGATGCGCAGGGCCTGGAAGGTGCGCTTACCCGGGTGCCCGCCGGTGCGCCGGGCAGGCGCCGGGATCGCTTCGTAGAGCAGTTCCACCAATTCCGCGGTGGTCGAAAACGGGGCGCGGGCGCGTCTGCGCACAATGTGGGCGGCGATGCGGCTCGCGAACCGCTCCTCACCGTACTCACGCAGAATTCGGGCCAGCTCCTTGTCGTCGTAGGTGTTGAGGATCACCGCGGCGGTCAACGTGGCCTCCGGATCCATGCGCATATCCAGTGGAGCGTCCGCCGAATACGAAAAACCCCGCTCGGGTTGGTCGAGCTGCATCGACGACACTCCCAGATCGAACAAAACAGCATCGACCGTGGCCGCTGGCGCCGGCACGTGGTCGGCGACCGCCGTTGCGATCTCGTCGTAGCGGCAGCGCACCAGAGTGACCCGGTCACCGAAATGCGCCAGGCGTTCGCCGGCGATCCGCAGGGCGTTGGGGTCGCGATCGAGACCGATCACCTGAAGGCCGGGAAACTGGGTCAGGAACCGTTCGGTGTGCCCGCCCGCGCCGAGGGTGGCATCAACCAGCGTCGCGCCTGTGCCGTCACCGTCAGTGCGGGCGAGCGCCGGGGCCAGCAACTCCACACAACGGTCCAGCAGCACCGGAATATGAGGCTCGTCATCCACCATCGCAGCAGCCTGAAGGGTTGAGGCGGCCCCTGCAGTGTGGTCCCTGTCCGAGTACGCGAACCTGACGTCGGGGAAGTACGTCAGGGCCGGTTCGGGCAGAGGCCACACTGCACGGGCCCATGGGCCAGTGGCCAGGTCACAGAATGTCGCCGAGTGCTTCATCGCTGGCCGCGGAGAAGTTCTCTTCGTGAAGCTCCTGGTAGTCGTGCCAGGCTTGGGCGTCCCAGATCTCCAGGAAGTCGATCGACCCCGTCACCACGCATTCCTTGGAGAGGTTCGCGTAGCGCCGATGCTCGGGCGAGAGGGTGATGCGGCCCTGGGAATCCGGGTACTGCTCGTCGGTGCTTGCGGCCAGGTTGCGCAAGTAGGCGCGGGCCTGGGGGTTTCCACGTTTGGCCTTGGCCGAGATGTCGGCGATCATCGCCTCGAACTCGGCACGCGGATGCACTGCGAGGCTGTGATCTTGACTCTTGGTGACCATCAGACCTCCTGCCAGTGCGTCGCGGAACTTGGCGGGCAACGTCAGTCGCCCCTTGTCATCGAGCTTTGGCGTGTAGGTGCCGAAGAACATCTCGCCACCTCGCAGACCTGCTGAAGCCTCGCTCTGTACGGAACCCCGGTCGCTCCGTTGTCCGCCACTTTACCCCACAATCCCCCACTTTGCGCCAAATTTTCTCGCGAGTCCGCCCCAATGCCCCACTTGAGGGAAGCATGCTGGGCTTTCACGACAGCCCGGCGGACCCAAAGGAACGGTCGAAAACCCGCGGCAGCCATCAAACCCGCTGGTCAACGCCGCAAGCACGGCCGCCATGGGGCCCAAGTGGGGCCCAGTGGGGACAACAGACCCAAAAAAGGGGCAGTCCTGACGGACTGCCCCTGAAGGGTGAGCGGACTACTCGTCTCGACTACTCGTCTCGACTACTCGTCTCGACTACTCGTCGAAACGCTTGCGGAACCGGTCTTCCATCCGGCTGGTGAACGAACCTCCGCCGCCCTTGGCGCGCTTCTGCCGCGGCGCACCGGAATCGTTGCCAGACCGTTCACGATTAGCGGCCACACCCCGAGGACCGGTGATCGCGAACACGACACCACCGAACATCACGATGAACCCCAATACCGACAGAACCGGAAAGCTGCCGATCATGGTCGCCTTGAAGGCGACACCAGAGACCAGCATCGCCAACCCGATGACGAACAACGCGCCACCCTGCAGACGACGTTTGGCTGACGGCGCGCGGAACGAGCCACCCCGAACGCTTGATGCGAATTTAGGGTCCTCGGCATAGAGCGCGCTCTCGATCTGGTCGAGCATGCGCTGCTCATGATCGGAGAGTGGCATTCGTCCCTCCCTCTTGCCGTGGGGCCGTCGTCGTCAAAAAGTTCAGTAGTGCCCGCGTGTCCGGACACTTAACAATAATGATACGAGCTGAATCTGACCCGTACCACCTACTTTGTACCCCATATTCTAGGACGTACGCCCCCACTGGGAGCCAGCACCTCGGCCCGGATAATGGTGTCGTCACACATTTAACTGCCGGGAGGGGCAACTGAGTTGGCGACGCATGTCATCGATCTGTCTCCCGGCGATATGCAGCGCCGACTCGGCGACGCACTCGCGGTGTACGTCGACGCCATGAGCTACCCGCGCGGCACCGAGGAACAACGAGCATCGATGTGGCTCGAACACACCCGAAGGCCCGGCTGGAAAGCCGTCGCCGTTGTCGAAAACACTGCCGATACAGGGAGTGTCGCCACCCAAAAAGGCCCTGCCGAAGAGACCGGGACCTCGCTCACATCCGCACCGATACTGGGCATCGCCTACGGCTACTGCGGCGCTCCCGACCAATGGTGGCAACAACAGGTCGTTGCAGGGCTACGCCGCAACGGAACTCCCCACGAACGCATCGCCGAGCTCATGACCAGCTACTTCGAGCTAACCGAACTACACATCCATCCGCGCGCACAGGGGCATGGCTTGGGCGAGTCGCTGCTGCGCCGCCTACTCGACGACCGAAGCGAGCAACACGTCTTGCTGTCCACACCGGAGATCAACGGAGAATCCAACCGGGCCTGGCGGCTATACCGCCGCCTCGGGTTCAGCGACGTCATCCGGGGCTACCACTTCGCCGGCGATCCGCGGGCGTTCGCCATCCTAGGCCGGACACTGCCCTTGTCGAAGCCCTAGTCGAATCCCTTGTCGAACGCGCACCAGATCCCGGCGGGTCCCGGTGGATCCCCGAACCGCCACATCGATGGTGCCCGGTGTCTGGCACGATGACCTGGTGTCCACCGGTCGCCGCACCCGCACGCGCCTGCTCACCTTGGTAATGCTGCTGTTGGTGGTGGCGCCGTCGCTGATCGGCTGCGTCCGGATCAGAACCTCGATCACGGTGTCCCCCGACGATCGCGTCTCGGGCCAGATCATCGCTGCGGCCAAGGCACAGGACGACAACGACCAAGGACCTCAGCTCCTCAACAACCTGCCGTTTGCGCAAAAAGTCTCGGTGTCCGAGTACAGCCGCGACGACTACGTCGGGTCACAGGCGGTGTTCTCCAACCTGACCTTCGCCGAGCTGCCCCAGCTGGCCAGCATGAACCAGGACGCCGCCGGCGTCGACATTTCGCTGCGACGCGCCGGCGACCTGGTCATTCTCGAAGGACGCGCCGACTTGACGTCGCTCGCCGACCCCGACGCCGACGTCTCACTAAGTGTCTCGTTCCCCGGCGAGGTCACCTCGACCAACGGCGATCAGATCTCCGACGAGGTGGTCGAGTGGAAGCTTCGCCCGGGGGTCGTGAGCACGATGAACGCGCAGGCCCGATACACCGACCCGAGCGCCAGGTCGTTCACCGGCGCGGCGATCTGGCTGGGGGTGGCCTCGTTCGTGGTCGCCGGGATCATCGGCGCACTCGCCTACGTCAGCCGCGACCGCTCACCCCGTCCCGGCGACCCTGCCGACCAATCCCAGTAGGCCCCGACGCGACACTCTGATGCTCCAGAATTTGTCCTGACTTGCTCGATTCCGAATTACAGGCTCTACTCTGAAGGCACTCGGGGGTAGTCACGACCATAAGAAAGGGGCGCCGGCTGAGCGTGGATGCATCGGCACCGTCAGCCGTCGAGCTGGCCACGGCCGTGGTCGAACAGCTGCGGGACTACCTAGGTGAGCGCCGCCGGGACGCAGCGTATATCGGCGCGGATTACGCAGTTCTGACCGAGGCGGTCGAAGAGTTCGTCCTCCGAGGCGGCAAACGTCTGCGCCCCGCCTTCGCCTATTGGGGCTGGCGCGCAGTCGCCGGTTCGGAGCCCGGAGCCGACGAGTTACGGCTGTTCTCGGCTCTCGAGCTGCTGCACGCCTGCGCGCTCGTCCACGACGATGTGATCGACGCGTCGGCAACCCGGCGAGGTTTGCCCACCGTGCATCGCATCTTCGCCGAACGTCACCGCGGTAGCGCCTGGCACGGTTCCAGTGAACAGTTCGGGCTGTCGGCGGCCATCCTGCTCGGTGACGTGGCGCTGGTGTGGGCCGACGACATCATCGCGACAGCCAATATCGACGTTGACGCCCACCGGCGCGTGCAACGGGTATGGGGTGCAATCCGCACCGAGGTACTCGGCGGCCAGTACCTCGACATCGTCAACGAGGCCAGCGGCGCCGAATCCGTGGCGTCGGCACTGACGGTCAACATCTACAAGACCGCGTCCTACACGATCTCCCGCCCGCTGCAGCTTGGGGCCGCCGCGGCTGCCGACTGCCCCGAGATCCTCGACGCGTTCCACGAGCTGGGCACCAGCCTCGGGGTCGCTTTCCAGCTGCGTGACGACGTCCTGGGCGTGTTCGGCGACCCAGCGGTCACCGGCAAACCGTCGGGCGATGACCTGCGCTCCGGCAAGCGCACCGTGCTGCTGGCCGAAGCCGTCGAACTCGCCGAGAAGAACGATCCGGTCGCGGCCAAGTTGCTGCGCACCTCCGTCGGCACCCACCTGACCGACGCGCAGGTGAAGCAGGTCTGTGAGGCGATCGAATCAGTCGGAGCGCTAGCCGCCGTCGAGAACCGTATCGACACGCTGATGCGCCGCGCACTCGACATCCTCAACGCCGCCCCGATCGACGAACAGGCCAAGGCGGGCCTCTCCGAACTCGCCAGATTGGCCGCGAACCGGTCCGCCTAGGAGCATGACGACGCCCGCCCCGGCCCACGCCCCGAGATCCGCTCTCGGCGATCGTTTTTCGCAGCGCCTGCGGCATCAGCTGCGACAGCTCAAGCTGTTCACCGCATCGCCGCAGGCCCGGCCCGCGCTACTCGGGGCGCTCGGCGCCGCACTGATCACCGCGGGCGGTCCAGGCGCCGGCAGCACCCGGCTGCACGACCCGATCCTGGAGTCGATGCACCTGTCCTGGCTGCGATTCGGCCACGGATTGGTGCTGTCGTCGATTCTGCTGTGGACCGGTGTTGCGCTGATGCTGTTGGCCTGGCTGTGGCTGGGACGGCGAGTCGTCGACCGAACCGCGACCCAATACACAATGGTCGTCACCACCGGCTTCTGGCTGGCGCCGCTGCTGCTCAGCGTCCCGATGTTCAGCCGCGACACCTACTCCTACCTCGCGCAGGGGGCGCTGCTGCGCGACGGGTTGGACCCCTATGCCGTGGGCCCGATCGTGAACCCGAACCTACTGCTCGACAACGTCAGCCCGATCTGGACGACGACGACCGCACCGTACGGTCCTGGCTTCATCCTGGTGGCCAGGTTCGTCACGATGCTCGTCGGCGACGACGTGGTGGCGGGCACGATGCTGCTGCGGCTGGCCATGCTGCCCGGGCTGGTCCTGCTCATCTGGGCTGCCCCTCGGGTGGCTCGTCACGTCGGCGCCGACGGCGCGACCGCGTTGTGGATCTGCGCGTTGAACCCGCTGGTGATCATCCATCTGATGGGTGGCGTGCACAACGAGATGCTGATGGTCGGCTTGATGATGGCCGGTATCGCACTGTCGTTGAGCGGCCGCCACGTCTGGGGTGTCACGTTGATCGCGGTGGCGGTGGCGGTCAAGGCAACAGCGGGACTGGCCCTGCCGTTCATGGTGTGGGTGTGGATGCGTGGTCTGCGCGAACGCAGGGGCTACCCACCGGTCAAGTCCTTTGTGGCCGCCACCGCAGCATCGGTGCTCATCTTCGGCGCGGTCTTCGCCATCATGTCGTTAGCCGCCGGCGTCGGGTTGGGTTGGCTGACCGCGTTGGCGGGTTCGGTGAAGATCATCAACTGGCTGACTGTGCCCACCGCGATCGCCAACGTGATCAACTCGGTGGGCGGGCTGTTCGGCCCGGTGAACTTCTACGCAGTGCTGGAAACCACCCGCATCATCGGGATCGCCACGATCGCGATTTCGGCTCCGTTGTTGTGGTGGCGGTTCCGTCACACCGACCGCGAGGCGCTGATGGGGATCGCGCTGCTGATGGGCGTGGTGGTGTTGTTCGTGCCTGCCGCCCTGCCCTGGTATTACACTTGGCCGCTGGCCGTGGTGGCCGCGCTGGCCCAGTCGCGGTCCGCGGTTGCACTCATCGCCGGGTTGTCGACTTGGATCACGGTCATCTGGAAGCCCGACGGCGCGCATGGGATGTACTCCTTGCCGCATGTCCTGCTCGCCACCACGTGTGCGCTCGCAGCCTGGTATTGGCTATACCGCGCGCCCGAGGAGGCGACCGCGCACGCGAGGAGCAATCGGGCACCAGCGCACGCGAGGAGCGATCAGAGAGAGGTCAGTACGCCATCGCCTGAGCGCGACGGATCACCTCACGGGCC
>CAZLTV010000009.1:0-5322 GCA_964562545.1 uncultured Mycobacterium sp.
TGCACGGCAAGGTGATCTGCCCCGGCCATCAATGGCAGTTCGACCTGGAGACCGGATACGAAGCCGACCAGGACCGGTGTCAGCCGACTTACCCGGTGCACGTCGATGACGCCGGCACCATCTACGTCCAACCGAAGCCGAGCAGCGGTGAGATCGCCGCCGAGGCAGAACAGGAGGCGCGGGCATGACCCGGCGCACCTTCGTCACGATCGGGGCCGGGCAGACGGCCGCCGTGGCCGCCCGTAACCTGCGCAGGCGCGGCTTCGACGGCCGCATCGTCCTTCTCGGTGACGAAACCCACCCGCCTTACCAACGGCCTCCGCTGTCCAAGGAATTCCTCGCCGGCACCGACGGTATCGACTCGCTCTGGATCCTGCCGGACAAATGGCTGGCGGACAACGACATCGAGATCATCACCGGTGCCACGGTGCAACGGGTCGATACCGCAACGAAAACCGTTGAGGTCGAAGGACGCACCGGGATCGAAGCTGACGCGGTGCTCTTCGCCACCGGTGGCAGCCCGCGAACCCTGCAGGTGCCCGGACCGCGCCCGGACCTGATCCACTATCTACGCACGCTCGACGATGCCATGCGGCTGGCCCCGAAGCTGAAGCCGGGCTGCCGGCTGGCCATCATCGGCGCCGGATTCATCGGGCTTGAGCTCGCCGCCACCGCGAAGGCGGCCGGTGCCGACGTCACGGTGATCGAGGCGGTGCCGGTGCCGCTGGCCCGTGCCATCGGAACCGCTATGGGACAGACGGTGTGTCGATTGCATCACGACAACGGTGTGGACCTACGGGTCGGTGTCGCGCTGACCAAGGTTGTGACCACCGAAGGCGGCGTAGTGATTGAGATGGCAGACTCCAGCACCATCCATGCCGACGCCGTGGTCGTCGGCATCGGTATTACCCCCAACGTGGCGGCCGCAGCGGCCACTGGACTGCACCTCGACGACGGCATCGTCGTAGACGCGGTGGGCCGCACCAGCATCGCCCAGATCTTCGCCGCCGGTGACGTCGCGAAGCGCTATTCGCAGCGGGCCGGAAGTCATGTCCGCCTGGAGCATTTCGACAACGCCAGCAGGCAGGGCGCCGCGGTGGCCAACGCGATGCTCGGTCGCGACGCCCAGTCCGACGACCCGCCCTGGTTCTGGTCCGATCAGTACGACCGCAACATGCAGTTCGTCGGTTACGCGCACGGAACCCCGCTCGTCCGGGGTGACGTGGACAGCTTTGACTTCACCGGCTTCTACCTTCAGGACGGTGCGGTGTGTGGCGCGTTCAGCATCGAACGCGGAGAAGACATTATGGCCGTGCGTGAACTGCTGGGTCGCACCGTCGACACCGCCGCGCTCTGCGACGAGGACACCGATCTGTGGGATTTGGTTTACGAAGACGAGCAGGTGAACGCATGATCGAGGGACTGAATTTCATCGCCGGCGACTGGCTGCCTGCAGCTTCCGGTAAGACTTTCACCCGGCGCAACCCGGCTGATCCCACCGAGGTGATCGGCACCTTCCCGGCCTCGGGTCCCGACGATGTTCGTAACGCCGTGGATCACCTGGTCAAGCACGCGCCGGAATGGGCCGCGACGTCTCCGGAACGCCGCGCCGCCATCCTCGAATCTGCTGCCACGCACCTGGAATCCCAGCGGGAACAGCTCATCGGAGAGCTCGTCCGCGAAGAGGGCAAGACCCTCGCCGAGGCGACGATGGAAGTCGGCCGAACGCCGCTGAACCTGCGCTACTACGCAGCCGAAGCCACCCGCTGCGGTGGGACGACCTACCCCGTTGCCGGCGAAACCCTGCTGTACACGGTTCGCGAACCCGTCGGCATCGTCGGGGCGATCACGCCGTGGAACTTCCCGCTCAACATTCCGTCGCGCAAGCTGGGGCCGGCCCTGGCCGTCGGCAATCCCGTGCTGTTCAAGCCTTCCGAGATCACCCCGCTGATGGGGCAACGGCTGGTCGAGGCGCTGTTGGCCGGGGGGCTGCCGGAACAGGCGATCGCGCTGGTCCAGGGCGGCGGTGAGGCAGGTGCAGCCGTGGCGGCCGACGAGCGGGTGGCCGCAGTGACCTTCACTGGGTCGACCGCCGTCGGGCGGTCCATCCACCGACAGGTTGGCCCGCACCGGCGGGTGCAACTCGAGATGGGCGGCAAGAACCCGGTGGTGGTTGCCGATGATGCCGATCTGGACCGGGCTTGCTCGCTGATTGTCAAGGGCGCCTTCGGGTTGTCCGGGCAGGCGTGTACCGGAACCAGCAGGGTGATCGCGACCGACGCGATCCACGATGCCTTGGCCGAGCGGGTCATCGCGCTGGCGCTGGATCTGACGGTCGGTTCCGGCGCCGAACCGGGGACCGACATGGGGGCACTGGCCAATGCCGACCAGCTCGACAAATTCCTCGGCTACGTACAGATCGGCGTCGCGGAAGGGGCCACTTTGCGCTGCGGCGGCACCCGGACGAGCGTAGCCGGTCACGACGGCGGGTTCTTTGTCCGGCCAGCTGTTTTCACCGACACCGAGCCCGCTATGCGGATCGTCACCGAAGAGGTGTTCGGACCGCTGCTGGCATTTCAGCGGGCCGGCTCGCTCACCGAGGCGATCGAGCTGGCCAACGCCACCGAATACGGTTTGTCGGCGTCGATCATCACCGGTGATCTGGCCACCGCGCAGACTTTCGTGCGTCGGTCGCGAACCGGCCTAGTCAAGGTCAACCAGCCGACGACGGGTATGGCGATGAACGCGCCGTTCGGCGGCTACAAGGCGTCGTCCACCGCCACGTTTAAGGAGCAGGCCGGCGCGTCGATGCTGGAGTTCTACCTGACCGAAAAAACCGTCTACCTCAATCCGGCGAGCTGACAGGCCGGCAGAGAAACCACCCTGATTCGAAATACGGAGTATTGCAATGGAATTCGTTCGTGTAGCCAGGTCGGGTCAGGTGCCTGAAGGGATCGTGCGCCGGTTCTACTCCGGTGAGCATGAGTTCGCCGTGGCCCGGTTGAACGGCAAGGCCTATGCCACATCGAACTACTGCACCCATCTGGACTGCTTGCTGTCCTCGGGGAAGCTGCGTGACGACGGGATCGGCTGCTCCTGTCACGGGAGTGCCTTCGATCTCGAGACCGGCGAGCCCATCAGCCCGCCCGCAACCGAGCCGATCAAGACTTTTCCGGTTCAGGAGCGTGACGGCGAGATCTTCGTGGGTGTCGACCCCGGCGAGATGCCGGTCGGTCCGACTCGCCGGGCCCGTCGGGGCGCGTGATGGAAACCGCGCAACGCCCGCCCGCGTTGTCGGTGGGCGGGATGGTCAGCAGCAGCCACCCCGCCGCCAGCCTTGCCGGTGCACGCGTGCTGGCCGAAGGTGGCAATGCCATCGACGCGACCCTTGCCATGGCCTCGCTGACCTGGCTGGCGCTGCCTGGGCAGTGCGGTATCGGCGGTGACGCTTTCGTGGTGGTTCGTGAACCCGACGGCCGGGTCTGGACGGTGAACGGCTCCGGCTACGGACCCGACGGTGGAACCGCCGATTTCTATATCGGACAGGGACTTTCCTCGATCCCGCTCGACGGCGCCCTCGCCGTCGCGGTGCCCGGTGCTCCGGCGGCGCTGGCGGCGCTGCATGCCGGCGGCGCCACCCAGTCGTTGGAGCAGCTGTGGGAACCGGCCGCCCGTATCGCGGAGAACGGTCTGGCCTGCTCGGCCCGCACCGCCGGAGACGTCGACACGGCCTTGGCGGCTCTGTGCGCCGATCCGGACTTGCGATCGGTCTATGCGCCCGGCGGTCGCGCGCCGCACGTGGGCACCCGCCTGGCGCAGCCCGACTTGGCATCCACGATCCGGCGCCTGGCCCGGGATCCGGGCGGCTTCTACACCGGGGAGTTTGCGCAGCGGGCGGTGACCGCGCTGCGGGCCGGAGGAGCGCCGTTCACCGGTGACGAATGGGCAGCCGGGGCGACTGTGGCCCCACAGCCTGCGATCACCGGTCGCTACGCCGGTGCGGTCATACACCAGACCCCGCTGCCCACCCCGGGCTGGATGGTGCTGCAGCAGGCCGCGCTGTGCGACGCAGCAGTCGGGTTCCACGGTTGGCTGACCGCGGAGGCTATCGACCGGATGGCGCGCGCGGCGCGGCTGTCCTTCGCCGACCGCCTGGCGTTCTGCGGAAGCGACAACCACGGCGCGCAATACGTGCTGGCCTCCGAGCGCATCGAGGCCCAGCGCCGAGACCTCGACATGCGGTGTGAGCGGCGCGAACCGATCAAGGTTGGTGCTGGAGACACGACCTCGACGGTGGCGGTAGACGGTGACGGCAGGGCGGTCAGTTTCATTCACTCACTGGCCTTCACTTTCGGGGCCAAGTTCAGCGTGCCGGGCACCGGTGTGGTGCTCAACAACCGTCTTGGCCGCGGCGCCTACCTGATCGCCGGTCATCCAAACGAGGTGGCACCGCGCCGTAAACCACTACACACGCTCAACGCCTGGGTAGTCACCGACGATGCCGACAACCTGTTGCACGTGGGAAACACGCCGGGCGGTGACGGGCAGGTCCAGTGGAATATGCAGTTGCTGTCGCACCTGCTCGACCATGGTCTCAACGCGGCCGAGGCGGTCGGGGCGCCGCGCTTCACCGTGTTCCCGGGCTCGGATGCCGACGTCATCGGTGCGCGCGAGGAATTACGGGTCGAGCAGACCCTGCCGGCGGCGACCCGAACCAGACTCGAGGCACTCGGCCACGTTGTGGTCGATCAGCCGGCGCTCGGCGCCGGCGGCAGCGCCCAGGTGATCTCGCTCGATGATCGCGGCGTGCTGTGCGGGGCGGCCGACCCTCGTCAAGAAGGGGTTGCGCTCGGTGTCGACTGACGCGACTGCCCCGAGGTCGCCGGGTGACGTGACGGCGCCGAGGCCGCAAGGTGATTACGTGCCGGCGGTGCGCGACGGTGGTGTGGTCTACACCGCCGGCATGACCCCGCGTCGCGACGGTGAGCTGGTGTTTCGTGGCAGCGTCGGGCAATCCTTGTCGGTGGCAGATGCCCGCTCGGCAGCGGCCTTGGCCGCCGGCAACGCGGTCGCCGCCGTGCGGTCGGTGGCGCCCTCGGGAAGGGTTCGCTGCCTGCGTATGACGGTCTACGTCGCGTGCGCCCCGGGATTCACCGAGCTCAGCGCGGTCGCCGACGGTGCGTCGGCGACTATCCAGGACCAATTCGGCCGCGATGCGTTGCCGGCGCGATCAGCGATCGGAGTGCTGGCGCTACCGTCCGGAGCTCCGGTAGAGGTGGAGTTGACCGCTGCGGTTTCCAACGACGCTGCGGTTTCCAACGA
>CAZLTV010000009.1:5422-26336 GCA_964562545.1 uncultured Mycobacterium sp.
CGGTAGAGGTGGAGTTGACCGCTGCGGTTTCCAACGACGCTGCGGTTTCCAACGACGCTGCGGTTTCCAACGACGCTGCGGTTTCCAACGAGGCTGCGGTTTCCACCCACTGAGTGCAGGCCGTTCGGCGATTTGGAGCATTCGCCGAGCTCACCTACTATGTAAGGGTTGCCTCGGGCAGACCTCGGTTCTCTCGTGTGGAGTTGCGTACTTCGGTGGGAAAACCCTGCGTGCCTTCTGGGGTGACTTGAATTAGTGACAAGACCGCGCGCGTCAGGTCGGTATCTGCCGTGCACACAGTAACCAGGTCGAGGAGATCTAGTGATTCAGCAGGAATCGCGGCTCAAGGTCGCCGACAACACGGGCGCCAAGGAGATCTTGTGCATCCGCGTTCTCGGTGGCTCGTCGCGGCGCTACGCCGGCATCGGTGATGTCATCGTGGCGACGGTCAAGGACGCCATCCCCGGCGGCAACGTCAAACGCGGCGACGTCGTCAAGGCAGTCGTCGTGCGCACCGTCAAGGAGCGCCGCCGCGCCGACGGCAGCTACATCAGGTTCGACGAGAACGCCGCCGTCATCATCAAGCCCGACAATGATCCGCGCGGTACCCGCATCTTCGGGCCGGTCGGCCGCGAGCTGCGCGAGAAGCGCTTCATGAAGATCGTTTCGCTTGCTCCGGAGGTGTTGTAAATGAAGGTCCGTAAGGGCGACACCGTGCTGGTCATCTCCGGCAAGGACAAGGGCGCCAAGGGCAAGGTCCTGGTGGCCTACCCGGATCGGGACAAGGTCCTGGTCGAGGGAGTGAACCGGATCAAGAAGCACACCCCCGAGTCGCGCACAGAGCGTGGAGCGTCCTCCGGCGGCATCGTCACCCAAGAGGCTCCAATCGCGGTGTCCAATGTGATGCTGCTCGATTCCGATGGCAAGCCGACCCGCGTCGGTTTCCGTACCGACGACGAGACCGGCAAGAAGGTCCGGATCGCCAAGACCAACGGCAAGGACATCTAGAGATGACCACAGCTGAGCAGACCGAAAAGACACTGCCGCGCCTCAAGCAGCGCTATCGCGAGGAGATCCGCGAGTCCCTGCAGAAGGAATTCGGCTACGCCAACGTCATGCAGATCCCGGGAATCACCAAGGTCGTCGTGAACATGGGCGTCGGTGACGCCGCGCGTGACGCCAAGCTGATCAACGGTGCGGTCAACGACCTCGCGCTGATCACCGGGCAGAAGCCCGAGATCCGCAAGGCCCGCAAGTCGATCGCGCAGTTCAAGCTGCGCGAGGGCATGCCGATCGGTGCCCGCGTCACCCTGCGCGGCGACCGGATGTGGGAGTTCCTGGATCGACTGATCTCGATTTCGCTGCCGCGTATCCGCGACTTCCGTGGCCTGTCGGCCAAGCAGTTCGACGGGACCGGCAACTACACCTTCGGGCTCACCGAGCAGTCGGTGTTCCACGAGATCGATGTGGACTCGATCGACCGGCCCCGGGGTATGGACATCACCGTCGTCACCTCGGCGACGAACGACGACGAGGGACGCGCGTTGCTTCGGGCGCTGGGCTTCCCCTTCAAGGAGAACTGAGCAGATGGCAAAGAAGGCGCTGGTCAACAAGGCCAACAAGAAGCCCAAGTTCAAGGTGCGCGGCTACACGCGCTGCAATCGATGCGGACGCCCCCACGCCGTCTACCGCAAGTTCGGCCTGTGCCGGATTTGCCTGCGCGAGATGGCGCACGCGGGCGAGCTGCCTGGCGTGGCCAAGTCCAGCTGGTAACGACAGCCGGCAACGAGTAAAGACCACTTAACCGACAACAGGTTGCGGCAGGCCTCCCGATAGCGAGTTCGGAGGAACCACCGCGAGAAAGGTGAACCGGCTGTCATGACCATGACGGACCCGATCGCAGACTTCTTGACACGTCTGCGCAACGCCAACTCGGCGTACCACGACGAAGTGACCTTGCCGCACAGCAAGCTCAAGGCGAACATCGCCGAAATCCTCAAGACCGAGGGCTACATCACCGACTACCACACCGAGGATGCTCGTGTCGGCAAGTCGCTGGTGGTGGAGCTGAAGTACGGCCCCAGCCGGGAACGCAGCATCGCAGGCCTGCGCCGGGTGAGCAAGCCGGGTCTGCGGGTGTACGCCAAGTCCACCAATCTGCCGCGGGTGCTCGGCGGGCTCGGTGTTGCCATCATTTCCACGTCGTCCGGTCTGAGGACCGACCGCCAGGCCGCCCGTGAGGGCGTCGGCGGCGAAGTCCTCGCGTACGTGTGGTAGGCGGAAGGCAGGAGCAGGGCTAACTATGTCTCGCATTGGAAAGAATCCGGTTCCGGTCCCATCCGGGGTCGATGTGACGATCGACGGCCAAAACGTGGCCGTCAAGGGTCCCAAAGGCGCGCTGTCGCTGGACGTCGCCGAGCCGATCGTGGTGTCGCGCAACGACGACGGTGCCATCGTGGTGACCCGTCCGGACGACGAGCGACGCAATCGCTCGCTGCACGGGCTGTCCCGCACGCTGATCGCCAACCTGGTGACCGGCGTGACCCAGGGCTACACCACCAAAATGGAGATCTTCGGCGTCGGCTACCGCGTCGTGGCCAAGGGCAACAACCTCGAGTTCGCGCTGGGCTACAGCCATCCGGTGCTGATCACGGCTCCGGACGGGGTCACGTTCGCCGTGGAGAGCCCGACGAAGTTCTCGATCTCCGGTATCGACAAGCAAAAAGTCGGCCAGGTCGCGGCAAATATCCGCCGCCTGCGGAAGAACGACCCCTACAAGGGCAAGGGAATCCGCTACGAAGGCGAGCAGATCCGTCGCAAGGTCGGAAAGACGGGTAAGTAAGCGATGGCTACCAAGACGGCTACCAAGAAATCCAAGGACGCTGCCGGTCACCAGCCGGTCGGCAAGAACATCTCGGAGACTCGCCGCGCCTCGCGGCTGCGTCGGCATTCGCGCCTGCGCAAGAAGATCGCCGGAACCGCCGATCGGCCGCGGCTGGTGGTCAACCGCTCGGCACGACACATCCATGTGCAGCTGGTCGACGACCTGGCCGGGGCGACCTTGGCGGCGGCTTCCTCCATCGAAGCCGACGTGCGGGCCCTCGACGGCGACAAGAAGGCCCAGAGCGCACGCGTGGGTCAATTGATTGCCGAGCGGGCCAAGGCCGCCGACATCGACGAGGTCGTGTTCGACCGGGGTGGGTACACCTACGGCGGGCGCATCGCGGCCTTGGCCGACGCCGCACGCGAAGGTGGGCTGAAGTTCTAGTGAACGACATCGACGTGAAAAAAACCGGAAGGATTGCATGATGGCCGAGCAGGCTGCAGGAGCCGGCGGGCCCTCGAGCGAAGGCCGCGACGGCAGGGGTGACCGCGGAGGCCGCGGCCGCCGCGACGACCGTGGAGGTCGCGGTCGCGACGACCGCGCCGACAAGAGCAACTACCTCGAGCGTGTGGTCACGATCAACCGCGTCTCGAAGGTCGTCAAGGGCGGTCGGCGCTTCAGCTTCACCGCCCTGGTGATCGTCGGTGACGGCAAGGGAATGGTCGGTGTCGGTTACGGCAAGGCCAAAGAGGTTCCGGCCGCGATCGCCAAGGGCGTCGAGGAGGCTCGTAAGAATTTCTTCCGAGTCCCGCTGATCGGTGGCACCGTTACTCACCCGGTTCAGGGCGAGGCGGCCGCCGGTGTGGTGATGCTGCGTCCGGCCAGCCCCGGTACCGGTGTGATCGCCGGCGGCGCATGTCGCGCGGTGCTGGAATGTGCCGGCGTGCACGACGTGCTGGCCAAGTCGCTGGGCAGTGACAATGCGATCAACGTGGTGCACGCAACCGTCGCCGCGCTGAAGCTGTTGCAGCGCCCCGAAGAGGTCGCGGCTCGCCGCGGCCTGCCCATCGAGGATGTGGCGCCCGCAGGCATGCTCAAGGCTCGGCGTGAGGCCGAGGCCGTCGCTGCCAGCGCCGCGCGTGAGGGAACGGCGTAACAACCATGGCAGAGCTCAAAATCACCCAGGTGCGCAGCACCATCGGTGCGCGCTGGAAGCAGCGGGAAACACTGCGGACGCTAGGGCTGCGCAAGATTCGCCAGTCCGTCGTCCGCGAGGACAGCCCGCAGACACGTGGACTCATCAAGACGGTCCACCATCTCGTCACAGTTGAGGAGGTCTAGAGCCGATGAGCGAGATCATCAAGCTGCACGACCTTCGGCCCGCCCCGGGCGAGAAGAAGGCTAAGACCCGGGTGGGTCGCGGTGAAGGCTCGAAGGGTAAGACCGCGGGCCGCGGCACCAAGGGCACCAAGGCCCGCAAGAACGTCCCGGTGATGTTCGAGGGCGGCCAGATGCCCATCCACATGCGCCTGCCCAAGCTCAAGGGCTTCCGTAACCGCTTCCGTACCGAGTACGCCGCCGTCAACGTCGGCGACATCAACAAGGCGTTCCCCGAAGGGGGCACCATCGGTGTGGACGAACTGGTGGCCAAGGGCCTGGTTCGCAAGAACACGCTCGTCAAGGTGCTCGGTGACGGCAAGTTGACCGCCAAGGTCGACGTCACCGCGCACAAATTCAGTGGTAGCGCGCGGGATGCGATCGCCGCCGCCGGTGGGTCCGCCACCGAACTGTAACGCTCGTAACAACAGACCCCCGCACGCTCGCCGTGCGGGGGTCTGTTGTCGTTGAATGGTTGTTGGAAGGTCATTGGGAGATTGTCGAAAGTTGGCTCGCCCACCGAAGATCGGTGATGCGTCGACGTCAACCTGCAATGCCATCGGGCATACACCTGTAATGCCATTGGGCATAACTGCGATTACACTTTCGAAGGCCGAGAAACGAGGAGCAGCCATCATTCGCACCATACGTAGTATCGCCACCGGACTGGTCGTGGCCGGACTTGCTCTGGGCAGTGCCGTAACGGCGAACGCGCAAACCGATGACGAGCGCTTTGTCGATGCCGTCCAGGCGATGGGGCTCGGCGCGAACGAATCCGCTGAAGAGCTTCCTGCGGTGGGACACCGAGTCTGCGAAATGCTCACCGCAGGGCTGACGGGCAACCCGAACCCGGTGCCCGTCGTGCGCGGCGTGGTGAACACCTTGGCCGGTAGCGGCATCACACGTGAGCAGTCGGTCGGTTTGATGCGCGTGTCCTCGGCTGTCTACTGCCCCGAGTACCTCCGCTTCATGGGGCGTTAGGCAGCCCCCAGACATCTGGGCCGTCGGTAGTCTCGAAGGCATGTTCTCAGTGCTGTCCGGAGTGCCGGGGTTAGACGAGTTCCGTTCACTGGCCCGCAAGATCGACACCGCCCGCCACCAGGGCGTGCCCGATGGGGTCATTCTCGAGTTGGACCTCCAGAGCGCACCCCCGGAAGGGGCAGGATTCGATCCTGTCGCGGTGCTCTCGGGCCTCGTCGGAGCCGGTCGACCGATGCTGCTGCGTGACGTGGTCGCTGCCCTGCACCGCGCCGCCGAAGATCCCCGCGTTGCGGGCCTGATCGCGCGGGTGCAGCTCGAGGCCGCCCCGCCCGGGCCGATCCAGGAATTGCGTGAGGCGATCGCCGCGTTCAGCGCCGTGAAGCCGTCGTTGGCATGGGCCGAGACATACCCGGGAACGCTGTCCTATTACTTGGCCTCAGCGTTCGGTGAGGTATGGATGCAGCCGTCGGGCACGGTTGGGTTGATCGGATTCGCAACCAACGCGATGTTCCTGCGTGATGCCCTGGACAAGCTTGGCGTGGAGGCGCAGTTCATCGCGCGCGGCGAGTACAAGTCCGCGGCAAATCTGTTCACCCAGGACGGTTACACCGACGCTCACCGGGAGGCCGACACCGCGCTGGTCGACAGTCTGCGCCAGCAGGTGTGGGACGCGGTGTCGACGTCGCGAAACATCGAGGCAGACGACCTCAACGCGTCCGCCGACCGCGCACCCCTGCTTCGCGATGACGCGGTATCTGCCGGTCTGATCGATCGGATCGGGTTCCGAGACGAAGCCTATGCGCGCATCGCCGAGATGACCGGCCAGCACGGCACCTCCTCGGAGACCGGTGATGCCGACGGCGCCGACGCGCCACCGCGGCTCTACTTGACCCGGTACGCACGTACCTACCGGCCGGGTATGCCGACACCCGCAATCCCCGGTCGCAAGGCAGCGCCAACGATTGCGGTGGTGAACCTCGTCGGCCCGATCGTGAGCGGCCGGGGCGGACGACAGTTGTCGCCGTTGGCCAGTTCGGCCGCCGGTGGCGACACCATCGCTGCGGCGCTGCGGCAGGCTGCCGCCGATGACGACGTCGCAGCGATCGTGCTGCGCGTCGACAGCCCAGGCGGTTCGGTCACCGGCTCGGAAACCATTTGGCGCGAAGTGATCCGGGCCCGTGAGGGCGGCACGCCAGTGGTGGCCTCAATGGGTGCGGTCGCGGCGTCCGGCGGCTATTACGTGTCGATGGGGGCTGACGCGATCGTCGCAAATCCCGGCACCATCACCGGTTCCATCGGAGTAGTGGCCGGCAAGCTGGTGGCTCGTGATCTCAAGGAGCGCCTCGGCGTCGGATCCGACAGTGTGCGAACCCACGCCAATGCCGATGCTTGGTCGGTCAATGCGCCCTTCACCGACGCGCAGCGCGCCCAGGTCGAGGCCGAAGCCGACCTGTTCTACACCGACTTCGTGCGCAGGGTGGCCGAAGGTCGCCGGATGAGCGTCGAGGATGTCGAGCAGGTGGCTCGCGGACGGGTGTGGACCGGCGCCGATGCGCTCGCGCGCGGGCTTGTCGACGAACTCGGCGGCCTGCGTACGGCGATCAGGCGGGCCAAGGCCGTGGCCGGAATCGACGAGGACAGCAAGGTCGAGATCGAAACCCTGCCCGGGGCATCGCTTCGGGATATGTTGCGGCCCAAGCCGTCCTCCCAGCCGGCCGCGGTGTCGCTATCGGCAACGGTGAGTTCGCTGATGGTTCGTTCGGTCGGTGAGGCGCTGGACCACACCCAACGATCGCTGACCGGCGCGAACGTGCTGTGGTTGGGGGCCAACCGTTACTGACGCCCGAACTCGGCACTGACATAGACGATTTCGCCGAGGAGATCGGTGTCGTCGCGATCTGTCGGCGGCGTCAGGCCATGCCGGATGAACAGGTCGTAGCGGGGTATGCCCGTGACTTGCCATCCGGACTCGGTGAGATACTCCATCACGTGGCTGCGCGCCCCGGCGTACACCAGCGACGCCATGTCGATGTCGAGGCCGTGTTCGCGCAGCGGCGCCGACATCTCGCGGGCTTTCTCGGCGTCGAAATTGATTATCCCCGGGGCGTATTCGGTCGCCACGGTGCTGCCGGGTGCGGAGAGTGCGGTGATCTGGTCGAACAGTCGGTCCTGCGCTTCGGGCGGCAGATAGATCAGTAGCCCCTCGGCCAGCCAGGCGGTGGGAGCCGAGTTGTCGAACCCGCAGGCTCGCAACGCCGCCGGCCAGTCCTCGCGCAGGTCGATCGGGACTGCGCGGCGGGTGGCCATGGGTTGTGCATCGAGTGCGTCCATTGTCTGGGTCTTGAACTCGATCACCTCAGGCTGGTCGAGCTCGTAGACCACGGTGTCGGCGGGCCATGGCAGCCGGTAGGCCCGCGAGTCCAGCCCGGAGGCCAGGATCACCACCTGGCGCACCCCTGAGTCCGTCGAGGCGATACAGGCGTCGTCGAAGAATTTCGTGCGCGAGGCCATCGCGTCGATCATCGCCTGCATCCGTTCCGGCGATGCGTTGGGCAGTTGCGAGAGTTCAGACAGGTCGAATGTGCCGTCGACCATTTTGGTGAAGAAGTCGATGCCGACCGCCCGCACCAGTGGTGCGGCGAACGGGTCCGCGATAAGCGGAGTGGGAGCCGCGCTGGCCAGGGCTCGCGCGGCCGCCACCATCGTCGCGGTCGCGCCCACGCTGGAGGCCAGATCCCAGGTGTCACCGTCGGTGCGTGCCATCGAGATTTCAGTGACTCCTATCCCAGCTGTGCCTAAAGGTGGCCGGAGCCACCCGCCATCGTCGTGACGTCGTCGGTAGGTGGTTCGAAACCGCAGGCGGCAGTGTTCGGCTGGACGGTGCCCGACCGTCCGTGCGCGCGAAGGTGGTCGGCCGACCGTGCTGAGTCGAATCCGGCGTGGTGCAGGGTTGCGGGCCAGTCGCCGCGCAGAGGTCCCAACTGTCGCCCTCGGTGCGAACCGTCAGCGGGTGGCCGTCACGTAGCCGACGTCAGCGAATCTCTCGTCGTCGCCTAGGAGAGACAACCCGTATCGGCGCAGCAGGTCGTTGCTGTTCACGGCCTTGGCCGCCCACCCGCGTGCCCCGAGGTACTCGGGTACGTCGGCGCGCTCACCGAGAAACACCAGCTCCGAGAAATCGAGGTCGAAGCCCTGGCCGCGCCAACGCTCGGTGGATTCCTTCATTTGTTCGCGCAACTGTTCCTCGTCGACATCCAGATTGCCGGGTACCGTTTCGGCTGCAAGTCGGCTGTCGGGGGCGCTGAGCTCACTGATCTGGTCGAAGAGTCGGTCCTGCGCCGCGGGTGGCAGATAGCCCAGCAGTCCCTCGGCGATCCACGCTGCCGGTGCCGAGGAGTCGAAACCGGCGGCCGTCAGTGCCGTGGGCCAGTCCTCGCGCAGGTCGATGCCGACCGTGCGCAGCGTGGTGGCCGGTTCGGCGCCGAGGCCGGACAGCGTCGTCATCTTGAACTCGATCACCCCGGGCTGGTCGACCTCGTAGAGCACCATGTCTGACGGCCAATCGAGCCGATAGGCGCGAGCATCGAGGCCTGAGGCCAGAATCACAGCCTGCCGGATTCCCGCGGCGATCGCGTCGGCGAGGAAATCGTCGAAGAACCGGGTGCGTGCGGCCATCCCGTCGGCGAACCGGGACATTCCCACCGGCGACGCCCCGTCTCCGCCATCAAGCTCGGCGGGGGTGAGGTCGCCGGAAGCGAGCCGGGTGAAGAAATCGATGCCGACCGCGCGCACCAGGGGAGCCGCGAACGGATCGTCGATGGCCGGCTCGTCGCCGCGGCTGGCGACCGCACGTGCTGCGGCGACCATCGTGGCTGTTGCGCCGACGCTTGAGGCGAGGTCCCATGTGTCCAGTGAGTCATCGTCGGGTCGTGGCATCGCTAAGTCCTTCGAAGTCGCTCGAAATTCCCTGGTTGGAAGTGGTATCGGCCAGGAAATAGTTAGGTGTGTTAATGACTGGAGTCCACTGTACGCGTCGAATCTGGATGGGATTCGGGCCAACGAAGATGCAACTGTTAGTCTCGTAGACTGTTTGGACGCGTGACCTGCGCAGGCAAAACGCCTGCCGGTCCCGTGGCGTACACGACTTAACCACGACGCTGGTCACGCCAGCCACAGAGCACGCCGCGATCGTTACTCGGCCGTGCAGGAGGAAAGAGTGCTCTCGGCTTTCATCTCATCACTGCGAACGGTCGACCTGAGGCGAAAGATTCTGTTCACCCTGGGCATCGTTCTCCTCTACCGGGTGGGCGCCTCGGTCCCGTCGCCGGGCGTCAACTACCCCAACGTGCAGCAGTGCATCGCCCAGGCAACCGGCGGTGAATCGGGACAGATCTATTCGCTGATCAACCTGTTCTCCGGCGGAGCGCTGTTGCAGCTTTCGGTGTTCGCGGTGGGCGTCATGCCCTACATCACCGCGAGCATCATCGTGCAGCTGCTCGGCGTGGTGATCCCGCGCTTCGAACAGCTACGCAAAGAAGGTCAAGCGGGGCAGGCGAAACTCACCCAGTACACCCGCTACCTGACCATCGCGCTGGCGATCCTGCAGGCCACCAGCGTCGTTGCACTCGCCGCGAACGGCGGCCTGCTGCAGGGTTGCTCGCTCGACATCATTCAGGGCCAGAGCAACGGCCTGAACTTCGTCACCCTCGCCGTCATGGTCATCGTCATGACCGCCGGCGCGGCGCTGGTGATGTGGATGGGCGAGCTGGTCACCGAGCGCGGCGTCGGCAACGGCATGTCGCTGATGATCTTCGCCAGCATCGCTGCTGCTATCCCCGGCGAGGGCAAGTCCATCCTGGACAGCCGCGGCGGCATGGTCTTCACACTGGTGTGCATCGCAGCGCTGATCATCATCGTCGGCGTGGTCTTCGTCGAGCAGGGCCAGCGCCGCATCCCGGTCCAGTACGCCAAACGGATGGTCGGCCGGCGGATGTACGGCGGTACCTCGACATACCTGCCTTTGAAGGTCAACCAGGCCGGCGTCATCCCGGTCATCTTCGCGTCCTCGCTGATCTACATCCCGCACTTGATCACGCAGTTGGTGACCAGCGCCAGCGACAACCCGAGCACCGGCTGGTGGCAATCCTTCGTCGCCGACTACCTGACCAACCCGGCCGACCCGGTGTACATCGCGCTCTACTTCGGCCTGATCGTGTTCTTCACCTACTTCTACGTCTCGATCACGTTCAACCCCGACGAACGCGCCGACGAAATGAAGAAGTACGGCGGATTCATCCCGGGCATCCGGCCCGGGAAACCCACAGCGGATTACCTGCGGTTCGTCTTGTCCAGGATCACCCTGCCAGGGTCGATCTACCTGGGCAGCATCGCTGTGTTGCCGAACCTCTTCCTGCAAGTCGGCAACACCGGCTCCGTTCAGAACCTGCCTTTCGGCGGCACCGCGGTGCTGATCATGATTGGCGTGGGCCTGGATACCGTGAAACAAATTGAAAGCCAGCTCATGCAGCGAAATTACGAAGGTTTTTTGAAGTGAGAGAGGGTTCCTAAGTTGAGAATCGTGTTGTTGGGACCGCCGGGGGCGGGTAAAGGTACCCAGGCGCAGAAGTTGGCCGAGAAGCTCCAAATCCCTCAGATCTCCACCGGTGACCTTTTCCGGTACAACATCAGCAACGGCACCGAACTGGGCCTGGAGGCCAAGAAGTACCTCGATGCCGGTGACCTCGTACCCGCCACTCTCACCAACGCGCTGGTCGACGACCGGCTCGATGACGAGGACGCGGCTGCCGGGTTCATCCTGGACGGTTTTCCCCGCTCGGTGGAGCAGGCCGAGGCCCTCGCCGAAATGCTCCAGAAGCGCAATCTGTCGCTGGACGCGGTCCTCGAGTTCAGGGTTCCCGAGGACGAACTCGTCACTCGACTCAAAGGCCGCGGCCGTGCCGACGACACCGAAGACGTCATCCGCAACCGCTTCAACGTCTACCGCGACGAGACCGCCCCGCTGCTCGACTTCTACCGCGACTCGCTGATTACCGTGGACGCCGTCGGCGAGCTGGACGACGTGTTCGCCCGGGCATTGAAGGCCCTCGGGCGCTGACGCAGTAGATGGTTTCCCTCCCAGGCCTACGCGGCCGCAAGGTAGTGCCCCAGCGCAGCGCCGACGAACTGGATGCGATGGCCGCAGCGGGTGCGCTGGTCGCGGCCGCCTTGCAGGCAGTGCAGCAGGCCGCAGCACCGGGGGTGTCCACCCTCGAACTCGACCAGGTCGCCGAAACGGTGATTCGCGAGGGCGGCGCGGTTCCATCGTTCCTGGGCTATCACGGCTTCCCGGCCACTATCTGCTCGTCGGTCAACGACCGCGTCGTGCACGGCATCCCGTCGGCGACGGAAACGCTGGCCGTAGGGGATCTGGTGTCCATTGACTGCGGAGCGATCCTCGACGGTTGGCATGGCGACTCGGCGCTGACCTTCGGTGTCGGAGCGGTCATTGCCGTCGACGAGAATCTGTCCCGGGCAACTCGAGAGTCGATGGAGGCGGGCATCGCGGCCATGGTGCCGGGCAACCGCCTCACCGATGTGTCCCATGCGATCGAGCTGGCCACCCGGGCGGCAGAGAAGCGCTACGACCGTAAGTTCGGGATCGTTGCCGGCTACGGCGGACACGGCATCGGCCGGCAGATGCACATGGACCCCTTCCTGCCCAACGAGGGTGCACCCGGGCGGGGACCCCACCTCGTGCCCGGGTCGGTACTGGCCATCGAACCGATGCTCACGCTGGGGACAACCCAGACGGTGGTGCTCGACGACGGCTGGACCGTGGTGACCACCGACGGCTCGCGGGCCGCGCACTGGGAGCACACCGTCGCCGTCACCGACGACGGTCCGAGGATTCTGACGGCCGCGTGATTTGCGGCGTTCCTCACTCACGTGACCGGCGTGAATCGAAACGCCGCCCGTTTGCGGTATGAAGAGGCGTGGCCTTCCCCAACAGCGCCGGCGAGCGTGACAAGCCCGACCCCATCGCGGTGGCGCGGACAAACTGGGAGCGCTCCGGATGGGCGGGCGTAGCCGACGGCATGGTCGCGGTCACCTCGGTGATGCGGGCGCACCAGATCCTGCTGGCTCGTGTCGAGACAGCACTGCGACCCTACGATCTGAGCTTCTCGCGCTACGAGCTGTTGCGACTACTGGCATTCAGCCGCAGCGGCGCTCTCCCGATTACCAAGGCATCCGACCGCCTGCAGGTACATGTCACCAGCGTCACCCACGCGATCCGGCGCTTGGAGTCCGACGGTCTGGTCGAGCGTTTGCCTCACCCGACCGATGGGCGGACCACCCTGGTGCAGATCACCGAGCTCGGACGCTCGACGGTCGAGGATGCCACCGTCACCCTCAATGAGGACGTGTTCGCCGACATCGGCATGACCGATGAGGAGTTGCGCGCATTGGCGGCTTCCATCCAGACGCTGCGCCACAGCGCGGGCGACTTCTGAGCCGCGGAAACACCCCGGCGACGCGAACCTGCGGTGCGCCCGACAGGGCCGATACTGACCCGGGACGCTATTCCACGAACACAGGGATCGGGATTGTCGCAGTGACCGCAGTGCCCGTCCCAGGACGGGATCGGATGTTGAGCCGGCCGCCGACGATCTCGGCGCGCTCGGCCATCGACAGCAACCCGTACCCACCCATCTCGTCGCTGCCCAGCGGATGCTCCAGGGTGTCGAACCCGATCCCGTCGTCGGCGATCTCGAGTCTGGCCACCTCGCCGTACTCACCGGCATTGACGGCGAACGTCAACCGGGCGCCGGTGGCGTGAGCATGCTTGACGACGTTTTGCAGGCATTCTTGCGCGATGCGGTAGAGCGCCAGCTCGATGTGGTCGGGCAGGCGGACGTCGGCGAGATCCACCTCGATCCCGACCTGGGGTATTGACCGTGCCAGGCTGGCCAAGCCGCCCGATAGCCCGAGATCGTCGAGCACCGGTGGCCGCAACCCGCTGATCGCCGCGCGCGCTTCCTGCAACGTCAGCTCCGCGAGCCCGCGTGCCCGATCGAGCTGCTCGGCCAGCGCCGTCCGATCCTCGGTGGATTGCGCGGCGTGCGCGGCGGCGTCGAGGTGGTAGCTCAGGGTGACCAGGCGTTGGGAGATGCCGTCGTGGATGTCTCCGGCCAGCCGGCGGCGCTCCAGCTCCTGGGCCTCGATGACCTGCTCGACGAAGTTCTCGTGGGCTCGTTCTCGGGCCACGAGCTGACGGTGCAGGCGCGCTTGGTGCATCGATCCGGCGATGAGCCTGCCGATGACCAGCAGCAGCTCGACATCGCGGTCCCCGAACTCGCGTTGGGTCACGGTGTGCACGTTGAGCACACCGACCAGACCGCCGGGGTCGGTCTCCATCGGCACCGACACCATCGAGGTGAAGTCGCGACCGCGCAGCGACTGGAACGGCAGGTAGCGCGGGTCGGACTCCTTGTCGTTGCGGATCACCACCGGCTCTCGATGACTGGCCACCCATCCTGAAATGCCCTGCCCCAGTGGCAGCCTGATCTTGCCCACTTCGGAGTCGAACGGTGGGGTCGCCCCGGCCAACGTCAACGACCGCTCGGTGTCATCGAGAACATGGACGAAACAGACATCGCTCTCAGTGGCCGCGGTGATCATCCTGGCCGCAGCGGCAGCCAGCGGCTCCACGCCGGGACCGCTGGAAGCGGCCTGGATCAGTTCCCGCAGCAGGGCCAATTCGCGGTCGGCGGTCAGCAACGGACGAGGGTTCACTGGTAGATGCCCTCGCGCAATGCGGTGGCCACCGCGCCGGTCCGGTCGCTGACGCCAAGTTTGCGGTACATCGAACTCAGGTGGGTCTTGACGGTCTCGTCCCCGATAATGAGCTTGGCGGCGATCGCCCGATTGGACAGGCCATTGACCACCAGCGCCAAGATCTCGCTCTCCCGCTGCGTGAGACCCTGCCGGGCGCCCGGCCAGAACTCGTCTCGCTGGATACGGGCGGCGGCGTCGACCGCCCTGGCGGCCATGCCCGGATCGATGGCCGTTTCGCCACTGTGCACGAACGCCAGCTGGCGCACCAGCTCCTCACTGCTGATGCTTTTGAGTAGATAGCCCGCGGCACCGACGCGCAGGGCCTGGAACAGGTACTGCTCGTCGTCGTAGACGGACAGCATCACCACCTTCCGGTCCGGATCGCGTGCTCTGAGCTGCTGACATACATCCAAACCGCTGGTTCCCTGCATGCGCACGTCGCAAAGCACGATATCGGGATCGAGGTCGGTGACCACGCCGAGCACCTGGTCCGCACCGACGGCTTGGCCCACCACGATCACGCGGTCTTCGAAGGCGGCCAGCATCGCCTTAAGTCCCTCAATGACCATTTCGTGGTCGTCTACCAGGACAATTCGCACCGGAGGCGCTGAACCCATGGCCTCACCTTAAGCGCGGGCACGGCCTGTCCCCGCCAAGTTGGCGCCGGGAATCCCCCACATGGGGGAGGCGCATCGGGTGTGATCTGCGACACCATGTCATTGTGCAGCCGATACAGCAGAAAGCATGGCGAGCCGGTCGATTCTGGTGGGATTGGCCTGCTCCCACCGAGACCAAGGTGCCACCGCTGCGCGCGATGATCTTCGATCTCGACGCGCTCGCCGACATCGAGGAGGCCGGACACCGCCCCGCCTTCAACGCCGCATTTGCCGAGCTCGGGCTCGATATCGAGTGGTCGCAGGCGAGGTACCGGCAACTCATGGCGCTCAGTGACGAACGACGCCGAGTTGCGGCCGAACTCCGCAAGCGCGGCGTGAGCACCGAATGCGACGTGCTCGCTGAGTTACTGGTTGACGAGGTGTGCGCGGCCAAAGAGATGATCTTGGGTGAGACCATCCTCGACGCGGACATCGCGGCGCACGCGGGACTGCTCGACCTCATCACCGAAGGCTTCGGCGCGGGCATCGCAATCGGAATCGTAAGCCGTGGCGCTCGCACGTGGGTCGAGCCCCTGGTCCGCCAGCTCGTCGGTGACGGAGTGGTGAGCGCAGTGGTCACCACTGACGACAGGCCACCGGAGGGGCTCTATCGCGCGGTGTTGGCCGAGCTTGACCTCCCCGCGTCGGAGGGCATTGCGTTCGTCGGGTCGCCGGCGAACCAGCGCATGGCTGCCGCTGCGGGTCTGGCCAGCGTCTTGATCGACTCCGGCGCAGCCGGCAGCGATTCCGGAGACGCGCCGCTGCGGGTTGCCGACTGCCAGCGAATACACGACAGATGGCTTGAGTCGCACCGAGCCCCGTCCGCAGCCTGACTCGGCGTCGCCTGTGGGCTGCTGCCGAAACCGAGCTCGTGATCGGCTTCCGGGTAAAAACTCGGCCGACCTGTCAGCCAGGCCGCCTGTTAGCCGCGCAGCATCTCGATGATCGCGCTGAAGTCCTTGTCCCCGTGGTCCGCGGCGAACTCGGCGTAGATCTCGGCGGCATGCGCGCCCAGCGGCGCCGATGAACCCGACGAGTTCACCGCGGCCATCGCCAGGCCGAGGTCTTTGTTCATCAGCGCTGTCGCGAAGCCTGGCTTGAAGTCGTTGTTCGCCGGCGAAGTCGGAACAGGCCCCGGCACCGGGCAGTTCGTATGCACAGCCCAGCAGTTGCCGGTCGCGCCGGTGATGACGTCGAACAGCGACTGCGCCGGCAGACCGAGCTTCTCGGCAAGCACGAACGCCTCACCGATCGCAATTTGCTGCACGGCAAGCACCATGTTGTTGCACAGCTTGGCAGCCTGGCCCGCTCCAGAGGCACCGCAGTGAATCATCTTGCCCGCCATCGGTTCCAGCACTGGCTTGGCACGCTCGAACGCGGACTCTTCACCGCCGACCATAAAGGCCAGCGTCCCGGCCGTGGCACCTTTGATGCCACCTGAGACCGGTGCGTCGATCTGGGCCAGGCCGCGCTCGCCCGCCTGGGCGTTGATGGTGCGAGCGTCGTCGACCGAGATCGTCGAGGTGTCGATGAGCAGCGCGCCCGGCTTCACGGCGGGGAGCACCTCGTCGTACACGCTCTTGACGATGTTGCCGTTGGGCAGGGAGGTGATCACCACATCGGCTTCGGCGACCGCACCGGCACCGGTGTCGAACACGGTGGCGCCCTTGGCGGCCGCGGTCTCCCTCAGCGCTGCCACCAGGTCGAACCCGTGCACAGTGTGACCGGCCGCGACCAGGTTCGCGGCCATTGGACCGCCCATGTTGCCCAGACCCAGGAATGCAATCGTCATCGTCTACTTCTCCCGTCGCTTCGCTCGCCCCATTGACGGACCTTTCTTATGACGCGCGTGCGCGGGCGGCATCTGCTCGCCCGATGACCACCCGCATGATTTCGTTGGTGCCTTCCAGAATGCGGTGCACCCGCAGGTCCCGGACGATCTTCTCCAGTCCGTATTCGCGCAGGTAACCGTAGCCCCCGTGCAGTTGTAGCGCTTGGTCGGCGACCTCGAAGCAGGCGTCGGTGACGTAGAGCTTGGCCATCGCGCACAGCTCGACCTTGTTGGGATGGCCGTCGTCGAGGGCGTGTGCGGCCCGCCACAGCATCATGCGGGAGGTTTCCAGGGCGGTAGCCATGTCGGCGAGGGTGAACCGCACCGTTGGCTCGTCGAGCAACGGCCCGCCGAACGCGTGTCGGTCGGCCAGGTAGGAAGCGGCTTTGTCGTGCGCGGTTTGAGCGCCGCCCAACGAGCATGCCGCGATGTTGATCCGGCCTCCGTTGAGCCCGTTCATCGCGATCCCGAACCCGGTGCCCTCTCCCTCGGTGCCACCGAGCATCGCCTCGGCGGGCACCCGGACACCCTCGAAGATGACCTGTTTGGTCGGCTGAGCGTTCCAACCCATCTTCTGTTCATTGGCGCCGAAACTCAGACCGGGACTGTCCTTGTCCACAAGGAAGGCCGAAATGCCCCGGGGTCCCTCGCTTCCGGTGCGGGCCATCACCACGTAAACGTCCGATGAGCCAGCGCCGGAGATGAACTGTTTGGCGCCGTCGAGCACGTAGTCCGAACCGGACCGGACAGCCTTGGTGCGCAACGCACTCGCATCGGATCCGGCTCCTGGCTCTGTCAGGCAGTAGCTGGCGATGGCATCCATCGAGGCCAGCCGCGGCACCCATGACTTGCGCTGCTCCTGGGTGCCGAACACGTCGACCATCCATGCACACATGTTGTGAATGGACAGGAACGCCGCCACCGTCGGATCGGCGGTGGCCAGCTTCTCGAAAATGCGCACCGCGTCGATACGGCGCAACCCGCTGCCGCCGACATCCTCGCGGCAGTAGATCGCCGCCATGCCGAGTTCAGCTGCTTCCCGCAGCGCGTCGGTGGGGAAGTGATGCGTCTCATCCCATTCCAGCGCATGCGGGGCAAGCCGCTTATCGGCGAACGCGGCCGCCGTCTCGGCGATCACGCGTTCGTCCTCGTCGAGACCGAAGTAGTCCATCAGGATGCTTCAGCTCTACTTCATCGTGGGGATGACGAACTCGGCGCCATCCTTGATGCCCGAGGGCCAGCGTGAAGTCACCGTCTTGACCTTGGTGTAGAACTGGATCGACGTCGGGCCATGCTGGTTGAGGTCGCCGAATCCGGACCGCTTCCAGCCGCCGAAGGTGTGGTAAGCCACCGGAACCGGGATCGGCACGTTGACGCCGACCATGCCGACCTGGACCCGGGACACGAAGTTACGGGCAGCGTCGCCATCACGGGTGAACAGTGCCACGCCATTGCCGTATTCGTGCTTGTTGGGCAGGCTCAATGCCTCTTCGTAGTCGTTGGCGCGCACGATGCACAGCACCGGGCCGAAGATTTCGTCGGTGTAGATCGACATATCGGTGGTGACGTGATCGAACAGCGTCGGCCCGATGAAATAGCCGCCTTCGAGGCTCGCATCGTCGAAAGTCAGTTCGTCGGTGGTGCGTTCGCGTCCGTCGACGACCAGATCGGCGCCGGCTGCCACACCCTGGCCGATGTAGTCGCGGACCCGCTTGAGTGCGGCCTCGGTGACGAGCGGACCGTAATCGGCCTTGGGGTCCAGGCTGTGCCCGACCCGTAACTGGTTGATGCGTTCGACCAGCCGGTTGCGCAGCCGGTTGGCTGTCTCTTCACCGACGGGGACGGCGACGCTGATCGCCATGCAGCGTTCGCCGGCGCTGCCGTAACCAGCGCCGATCAGGGCATCGACAGCCTGATCGAGGTCGGCGTCGGGCATGATGATCATGTGGTTCTTCGCGCCGCCAAAGCACTGGGAGCGCTTTCCGTTGGCGGCGGCGGTCGAGTAGATGTATTGCGCGATATCGGAGCTGCCGACGAAACCGACGGCCTGCACGTCGGGGTGGGTCAGGATCGCGTCCACGGCTTCCTTGTCGCCCTGCACGACCTGGAACACCCCGGCGGGCAGCCCGGCCTCGAGAAACAGCTCGGCCAGGCGGATTGGAACCGAGGGATCGCGCTCGGAGGGCTTGAGGATGAACGCGTTGCCGCACGCCAGCGCCGGGCCAGCCTTCCACAGCGGGATCATCGCGGGGAAGTTGAACGGTGTGATGCCCGCCACGACGCCCAGGGGCTGGCGCAGCGAGTACACGTCGATGCCGGTGCCGGCGCCTTCGGTGTACTCGCCCTTGAGCAGGTGCGGAATGCCGATGGCGAACTCGATGACCTCGATGCCGCGCTGGATGTCGCCCTTGGAATCGGGGATCGTCTTGCCATGCTCGCGGGAGAGTAGTTCGGCCAGCTCTTCGACGTTGGCGTTGACGAGTTCGATGAACTTCATCATCACCCGGGCCCGCCGCTGGGGGTTCCAGGCTGCCCACTCCTTCTGCGCCTCGACGGCGGACTTCACGGCGGTGTCGACGTCGGCGGCGCTGGCGAGCACGACCTGAGCCTGGACCTCGCCGGTGCTGGGGTTCATCACGTCTGCGGTCCTGGTGGACGCGAGATCGGTGCGCTTGCCGTCGATGAAGTGAGGGATACGTGTGGTTGCGGTCTGTGAGGACACTTGATTCAGCCTTCCGCCGTGTCGATACTTGGATATCCTAGTAATGCGTTGGCGGCGATGGCAAGAGGCCTGAACAGCCCATACGAAGAGGCCCTTCCGGGGCTGCCCGGGCAGTGTGTGGTGGGCGGCCGGCGCGAACACTCGACCGGCCTGTTCTGTGGTGGACGCACAACGGCAATCGAATGTGCCCCTGAAGCCCGTGGCTATCTCGGCCCGGCGGTCGAGTCCTGCGGTGTTGAAAACGTAGGCTCCGCGCCGAATCGGTCACGCGGGCCGCGTGATGAGGTGTCGACGACGGTGGTGGGCTGGGGGAGCCGAACGTCTTCCAGGGTGAATTCTCTGTGAACAACTCAACCGTCTGCGGCCCCTCGCTGCTGCGCTGTCTGTGGGATCCGGGTGGCGGTCGGTGGGGGCTGGTGTCCAACCGGACCGCCGACGAACGCGGGTCGTGCGGACTCTCGGGCGCAAACTGGGTCCCCAGTGCGAAATCCGAAACCGAGGCATTGGATTTCCCGGCGCGGCAAGCGCTCAAGAGGTGCGGTGGGAGGTTGCTGGACGTGCGGGGTGGCCGATCGGAGCCCCCCCGCCTTGTCGGAGGAATTGCCGCATTGGCCAATCCATCAAGCGGACGGGTCCAGGCGATTTCGTCGACCAGGCGTGCTTTTCGCGCTCGTTGACCGGACTCTAAGGTCCTTCGCCGGCCGGGACCTTTGTCGATCGGCTTAGGCGCGGCAACCGTGCACGCAGCGAACCTCGTAGACCGTCGAATCTTGGAGCGCGTCGTCTCCATCGGCAAATTGGGTTACTGGCTGTTGCGGAAATCATGATATTGCGATCCTGATCTAGGCAAACCACTGGCAGAAAGTGCCAGCCGCGCCAGAATGCCAGTTGTGGATGGCGCTGATCGGGCGACTTTTGGACTCAGTGACGTTAACGGGAGCGTCATGCGTTGCGCGCCCCGCCTTCGTGCGTGGGTGGGGCCGCAGTGGCGAATCTGGCAATGAAAGAACAGGTCACGGCGTTTTAGTTGCGAGGGGAGCCACGCGACTGGTGCGCACTGCGCCTGTCGGGGACGCCCGGGGGAGCGGTGTGGAGCCGGCATCGCGCCGCTGGGGTTGTTGGCTGTGGCACCCCCTGATACGTTCAGCGACACACGAACAAAAACCACATGATGGCGATAACTCAGCGAACGGTGATTTATTTGCGAAAATAGGGGTCGCGCGTCAGCGCGATGGATATCGGGGTGGGATATGGCAGAGGTTCGCATCGAACCTGACAACAAATCGCCGGCTGGTCATTGGAGCCGGAGCGTCGCGCCGGCATGGGCAGAGGCCGTCGGCGTGAATGTGCTGGACGAGCCGATGGCCGCGGGTAGGTCCCTGCCGGGGGGAACCGGTAGGTCTATGTGGCAGTCGCGATACGCCGCGAAGTTGGTCGTCACCGATATCGCCGTGGTGTGTGCATCGGTGGCGGTTGCCCAGCACCTCAACCTCATCTTCGACGTGACCTGGCCACGCGGCCCCGAGCATCATCCGCTGGCTGTCTCGGCGGTGCTCGCCGTCGGCTGGGTTCTCGCGTTGAGCGCGTTTCGCACCAGGTCGCCGCGCGTCATCGGGACCGGAATCGAGGAGTACCGCCGCGTCGTCGCGGCGTCGCTCGGGGTCTTCGGCGCCGCTGCAATCGTCACC
>CAZLTV010000009.1:26436-52746 GCA_964562545.1 uncultured Mycobacterium sp.
CAATCGTCACCGCAATCGTGACCCTGCCCATCAAGCCGGATGTCGCCGCGGGCTACCTCGCGGTGGCACTGCCATGCGGGACTTGTGGCTTGGTGGCGAGTCGGGCAGCGTGGCGCCACCACGTACGTCGTCGACGGGTGCAGGGTGAGTATCAGACCGCGGTGCTCATTGTCGGTGACCGCGCAGCTGCTGTCGACATCGTCAACGAATTGACCCGCGAGAAGGCTGATGGCTATCGCATTGTCGGAGTAGCCATTCCAGAATACGGTCGGCCACTTGGCGAGTGCATCGAGATCGACGGTGCGAACGTTCCGGTGATCGGAGATGAATCCTACGCGCTGCGAGCAGTCTCCTGTTGCGGCGCCGACATTGTGACGATAGCGATGACCGAGCATTTCGGCGCGCAGTCGATCCGGCGTTTGATTTGGGATTTGGAGCCTTCGGGTGTCGATCTCGTGGTCTCTCAAGGAGCCATCGATATTCCGCTGGAGCGGCTGGCGATGCGCCCCTCGGCAGCGCTTTCACTGCTCTATACCGATAAGCCGCATTACCGACAAGCAAAACAATTCGGCAAGAGGGCCTTCGACGTGTGCTTCGCGATGGCGGCACTGGCGATTATCGCGCCGGTCATGCTCGCTGCCGCGGCCGCGATCAAACTCACCAGTAAGGGGCCCGTGCTCTATGCCGCCGAGAGAATCGGTATCGACGGAAAGCCCTTCACCATGTTGAAGTTCCGAACGATGGTCGATGGCGCCGATAGGCAGGTGGCGGCGTTGATGAAAACAAACGAGGTCGCCCGCTCGCCCTTCACGACGAAAGACGACCCCAGGGTCACCTCGGTGGGGCGCGTTCTACGTCGGCTTGGTATCGATGAGTTGCCACAGTTCATCAATGTTCTGCGCAATGAGATGAGCGTGGTTGGGCCGCGGCCACCGCTACGTCGCGAATTCAAAACCTACGGCCACGGCATGTGCCGCCCGGTGCTCGTCAACCCGGGGATGAGTGGGCTCTGGCAGGTCGGCGGCCGTCGCGATCCGTCTTGGGAAAACGCCGTTCGACTCGACCCGCTCCGCTTCGACACCTGGTCGATGGCTATGGATCTGGTGATCGTCGCCAGAACGTTGCGGGCCGTCATCAGGCGCATTTGGGAGCATGCATGAGGATCCTGCTCGCTCACCCGTCGGCCGATCTGCGTGGCGCCGACAAGATACTGTCGGCAATTGAGGCTCTCATCGGTAAGGGACATGAGGTTCACGCCGTCGTGCCCATCGCCGGGCCGATGGCGGGAGCGCTGGCCGACGCCAAAGCCTCCGTCGCTGTTGCGAACGTCCCCGTGGCGCGGACAGCGGACCTGCATCCGGTCCGGATCGCCGTGCTGCTATGGCAGCTTCTCCGGGGGCTCGGAAGCGTTGCACGTGCGATCCGAGCGCAACGCCCCGACGTGCTGTACGTGAACACGGTCTTGCAGCCGTCGTGGGTGGTCGCAGCAAAACTAGTGCGACGGCCGGTGGTCGTCCACGTCCGTGATTCGGAATGCCGGTGGCCTTCCGGGGCACGCAGACTGCTTTACGGATGTCTGTCGCTGGCCGACCTGGTCATCTGCGACAGCGAAGCGACACGCACACAGGTCCTCAAGATGGTCCACGTCCCGTGGGGCCGAACGACGGTGATCTACGACGGCAGGAACTGGTCGGATTATCGGACCGACGGTAAGGGCCACGGTGTTGGTACCGCCGGGGGAGAAGGGCCGAAACTCACGGTGATCGGACGGCTCAGTCACCGCAACGGCCAGGACGTGGCGATCCGAGCCCTCGCGGAGCTGATCGGCCAGGGCTGTCCGGCGCGCCTGACTCTGGTCGGAGATGCCTGCGAGGGTGATGAGGCAGTCTGGAGTGAACTCATCGACTTAGCGCGCACACTTGATGTTCTGGATCGCACCCGATTCACGGGGTTTCAGAACGACTTTCGGTCGATCCTCAGTGATACCGATATTGCGATCGTGCCATCTCGAATCGCCCAGTTCGCGACGGTGGCAGCGGAGTGCATGGCGGCGGGGGTACTGACCATCGTCTCCGCGGTCGAGGGTCTGACTGAGATTGTCGAGTCGGGTCGCAACGGAATGACGTTCCGTTCTGCTGACCACGCAATGCTTGCGCGAAGGTGCCGATGGGTTGTGGCGAATCCCGCCGAGTCCGCCGAGTTGGCGCGTCGCGGCCAGCGTGATGTCAACGAACGGTTTGGTCTGGACCATTACCAACGTGAGATCGTCGAGGCGCTCGAATCGGTTGTGGTTGACCCGATCAGATCTGGAAAGGCTACTGCGGTGACTTCATAGCGAACTCGCGTTCGCAGGTAAAATCCTTTGGGCGGTTTGTCGGTTCATCGGACCTGGTTACGCAGGTCATCGAGAAACGTGCAACTGTCGGCCCAACCCGGAAGCACGCCGCTGGACTCCAGCTCGGCGAGGGTGGGCGCGGCTGCGTCGCGGTCGGACAGCGACAGCTGCGCTTCGATAGGCCACTGGATGCCGATAGCCGGATCGGTGGCCAAAATCGTGTGCTCCCGTGCAGGGGCGTAGGGCTGCGAACACAGATACATCACCGTCGAGTTATCTTCCAGCGCAAGGAATCCATGCGCAAGTCCTTCGGACAGATAGATCGTGCGCCTACTGCGGTCATCCAGCAGCACCGAGTCCCACCGTCCGAACGTGGGTGAGCCAAGGCGGATGTCGACAGCGACGTCAAATACCGCGCCGCGGACGCAGGTCACGTACTTCGCCTGACTTGGTGGCAGCTGGGCGAAATGCAGTCCGCGCAGAACGCCGGCGGCCGACACCGAACAGTTGGCCTGGGCCAGGTTGAACCCGTGCCCGGCGAAATGCGTGAAGCCCGACTCGGTGAACCATTCGAAGAACATTCCCCGCGAGTCGTCGTGCAGTCGTGGCGTGATCTCCCAGGCACCCGGGACCGCGAGCTCGCGCGCGTTCACTGGCCCCGCCCTTCGTACGCCGCTTCCACCGCGTTCTTCAATGGCCGCCACCACGATTCATTGGCCTCGTACCAATCGATGGTGGCTCGTAGTCCGCGCTCGAAGTCGGTGTGTTCGGGACGCCAGCCGAGCTCGCCGTAGAGGGTCGACGGGTCGATCGCGTACCGCAGGTCGTGACCTACCCGGTCGGTGACATGGTCGAAGTCATCGGGCGAGCGTCCCATCAGCCGAAGGATCGTGCGCATCACCGTCAGGTTGTCGCGCTCCCCCTGCGCGCCGATCAGATACGTCCGTCCGATCTGGCCGTCGCTGAGGATGCGCCATACCGCGCTGTTGTGGTCGTCGACGTGGATCCAGTCTCGTACGTTGGCGCCGCGCCCGTAGAGCTTGGGGCGGCGGCCGGTGAGGATGTTGGTGATCTGGCGCGGAATGAACTTTTCAACATGCTGGTAGGGGCCGTAGTTGTTCGAGCAGTTCGAAATCGTCGCGCGCACACCGTAAGAGCGCACCCATGCGCGCACCATGAGATCGGCCGCCGCCTTGGTCGACGAGTAGGGGCTGGACGGGTTGTACGGCGTCGACTCGGTGAAACGGCTGGTGTCCTCGAGAGACAGGTCCCCGTAAACTTCGTCGGTCGAGACGTGGTGCAACCGAACTTCATGGCTGCGCACCGCCTCGAGAATCGTGAACGTACCGATCACATTGGAGTGCAGGAACGGCTCGGGGTCGGCGATGGCGTTGTCAACGTGCGTCTCCGCCGCGAAATGCACCACCGCGTCAGACTCGGACACCAGCTTGGCCACCAACGCGGCGTCGGTGATGTCCCCTTCGACCAACCTGACGTCATTCTCTACGGGGCGCAGCGATTCGCGGCTTCCCGCGTAGGTTAGTGAATCGAGCACCGTCACCGACGCGCGCGCATCGCCCACCACGGCACGGACGAAATTTGCGCCGATAAAACCCGCTCCCCCGGTGACGAGCAGCCGCATAGTCCGCAAGACTAACGGGTTGCGTGGCAGGGCGCCGCGACCACCCTGAGTTGTGCCGTCAAAGGGGCTAGCTCGACAGTCCCAGTGGTCCGGCCAGCTCTTCCAGCGTCGACAGCAGTTCGCTGGGTCCACCCAACACCTGGATCGCGACGTGGTCGGCGCCTGCGGCGAGATGCTCGGAGAGGTGCGCAGCGATCTGATCGGGTGAACCGTGGGCCACGACGGCATCGATAAACCGGTCACTGCCAGGGCCCGCCAGATCGTCCTCGGTGAATCCGAGCCGCTTCCAGTTGTTCACGTAATTCGACAATCCCAGGTAGAAGCCGACGGTCTCGCGCCCGACCGCGCGTGCCGCGGCAGCGTCTTCTGCCAACACCACCTTGTGTTCCGGCGCGAGCAGCACTGCCGGTCCTACCAGCTCGCGCGCCTGGCCGGTGTGCACCGGTGTGGTCAAGTAGGGGTGGGCACCCGCACTGCGCTGAGCCGCCAGCTCAAGGACCTTGGGTCCCAGTGCGGCCACCACGCGTCTGCTGGTCGGGACCTTCGCTTCATCGAGTACGTCAAGGTAGTCGACGAGCGCCCCGTAGGGCGACCGGTACTGCTGGGAGTGTTCGGGGTGCCCGACGCCGACCCCCAGCAGGAACCGGCCGGGGAATGCGGCTTCGATGCGGTGGTAGGACTCGGCGACCTCGCGCGCATCGGAAGACCAGATGTTGACGATGCCGGTGGCAACCTGCAGGGTTTCGGTCTTCTCCAGAATTGGCTCGACGAAGGCGAGGTCGGCCGTCGGTGACCCGCCCACCCACACCGTTCCGTAGCCAAGTCGTTCGATGTCCACCGCTTGCTCCGGGGTGACCGGACCAAGTGTCCACACCCCGAAGCGTCCGAGCGCGGGCTTGAGGGAAACGTTCTCGGTCAATTCTTCTCCTCGGGCGAGCCCTGTTTGGCGTTGAATGCTGCGGTCAACTTGTCATCTGACGGGTTTGGGAATGGTTTTCATCCGGGCGAACCGGGCCCAGTGGGTGCGGGGGCCTGCAGCGGCAGGGAGACGATAAATCTGGTGTCCCCAGGTTTCGATTGCACCGACAGGTTGCCGTGGTGTTTCTTGACCACGATCTGCCAGGCTAGATCCAGCCCGAGGCCGGTGCCCTCACCGAAGGGCTTAGTGGTGAAAAACGGTGTGAAGATACGTTCCACCACGTCGTCGGGAATGCCCGGGCCGGTGTCACAGACCTCCACCCGGATCGTGTCCTCGTTCTTGCGCATGGTCCGAATGGTCAAGGTGCCCTGACCATTCATCGCCTGGATCGCGTTATCGATGAGGTTGGTCCACACCTGGTTGAGATCGCCCGGGTAGCAGAGCAGCTCCGGCAAGGTCTTGTCCTTGTCCCAGACCAGTTGAACCGCTTTGTCCTTGCCGACCTTGTCACCGAAGATCGTCTTGACAGTGCTGTAGATCAGCTCGTGGATATTGGCGCTCTGGTACTCAGCGCGATCCATCTGCGAATACTGCTTGGCCCCGGCCAGCAGCGCCGAGATCCGCTTGCTGGCCTCGGCGATCTGGTTCATCAACAACTCGTTGTCGATGGTGTACTTCAGCCACCCGATCGCGCCGGGCAGGGTTGCCGAGCAGTCGACGTCGTCGATCGATGCCTCGACTCGTTCGAGCCAGTCCACGTCCAAGCCGGCCTCGACAAACGTGGGCGCGTAGTCCCAGGCGCTCACGATTCCGTGTGACTCCAGCCAGTCGCCGATCTGGTCCTCCCGGTCAGAGGTCTCCAGTGCGGTGAGTTCCTGTGATTTGGACTTGGCCACCTGTTCAGCCACCTCGTCCTGGATGCTGACCAGCGTCTTCAGCGCGGCGGGGGTGAACTTGCCGTCGGCCAGCATCGCCAGCTTGTGACGCATCTTGCCGACGCTGTCGCGCAGGTCCGACACCGCGCGGGCGGTTGCGCCCGCGGGATTGTTGAGCTGGTGGGTCAGTCCGGCCGATAGCTGGCCCAGCGCGAGCAGTTTGTCCCGCTGCCCGAGAATCTGGCGCTGCCGCATGCCGCCGACCATGTGGCCTTCGAGCAGGTGTACCGCCATCGGGAACTCGTCCCGCATGAACTGCGCGAACGCCTCGGCGTCGAGCACGAAAAACCGCGACTGCCGGGTTACCCGCGTCGACGCCTCGTAGACGTGCTCTTCACCCGGTACATAAGCCGACCAGGCCCCGCAGTACACACCTCGTTGGGATGTCCGGTTGGTCTCGATATCCACCCCTCCGGACCGTTTCGACATCACCAGCTCACCGTCGATGAGTACGTAAAAGCAGGTTGCCGGATCGCCCTCGGCGCAGATCGGGCCCGGTTCGAACGTCGCGATGTGGCCGTTGTCACACAGCGTCTGTAACTGCCTGTCCGACAGCGCCTCGAACAGGAAAAGGCTGCGCAGCTCGTCGGGCAGGCACTTCTCGCCCATAGGTGTCCTTCCAGACGTCAGCTCGGGGCCTGTGCGGGCTCTGTCGCGGTGTGCAAAGGCAGTAAACAGATGAAACGCGTATCGCCGGGAATAGATTCCACCCACAGGCTGCCGCGATGCTTATCGATGGTCCGAGCCGCGAAATCCAGGCCCAACCCAGTGCCCTCGCCGACCGGCCGGGTGGTGAAGAACGGGTCGAAGATCCGCTGTTTGAGATCGTCGGCCACCCCGGGGCCGTCGTCGCATACCTCCACGCGGGCGCATTCACCCTGTCGGCAGACGCGGATGGTCAGCGTTCCGCCGAGGCGCCCGGCCGAGTGCATCGCGGTGACGGCGTTGTCGATCAGGTTCGTCCACACCTGGTTCAACTCGGCGGGATAGCAGGGCAGCGGTGGCACGGAGTCGTCGAACTCGGTAACCACCGTGATCTCGGGGCCGAGCTTGTGCGACAGCATCGCCAGGGTGTCGGTCAGCAGCGACCGCAAATCGGCGATGTTGTAGGGAGCCCGGTCGAGCTGTGAGTACTGCTTGGCCTGAGTGACCAGTTGCGATACCCGCTCGGTCGACTGGGAAATCTCGGTCATGAGCAGCTCGGTTTCGATCGAGTGGCTCAGCCATCGGACCGCGTGGTCGAGATCGCCACCGGTGTCGGACATCACGGCTGCGACGTGGGTGAGCCAGTCGGTGTCGAGTGCGGCTTCGGCGAAAACCGGCGCAATGTTCCAACTGTCGCTGACCCGATGCTCGTCAAGCCACTCGCCGAGCTGCTCTTCCCGGTCGGCCTTCTGCATCGGGGTCAGGGCCGGCGGCTCGGCCAGGTTGGCGGCCGCCCGGTCGCTGATGTCGACCAGGGCGCGCATCGAGGGCAGGCTCATCGCGCCGTCGGCGAGCAGGACCAGCTTATGGCGCAGGCCGGCAACCCTGGTCCGTAGCTCGGAGGTGGCGCGCCGGGCGGCGGCCGCGGGGTTGTTGAGTTCGTGGCTGAGTCCCGCCGTCAACTGCGCGAGCTGCATCAGCCTGTCGTGCGGACCGATGATCCGGTTCTGATGGAACCGGCCAAGCGTCGACCCGACGAGGAAGTGGCAGGCCATCGGAAATTCGGTGCGCAGGAACTCGCCGAGGCTGGCGGCATCGATGAGGAACATCCGGGACGGCAGCGTGGCGTGCGCCGACGTCTCGTAGGTCTGGGCGTCGGTGAGAAAAGCGGACCAGGCGCCGAAGTAGGCCCCTCGCTGGGAGGTACGGATCGTCTCGATGTCGACGCCGCCGGAGCGTTTCGTCAGAGAGATCTCACCGTCGATGAGGACGAAAAAACACGTCGCCGGCTCTCCCTCGGCGAAAAGGGGACCCGCGTCGGCATCCACGATCGACCCGTTGTGGCACAACCGGTCGATCTGTTCGTCGGACAGCGATTCGAACAGGAACAGCGAGCGCACCTCGGCGGTGTCGCAGGCCTCGGTGAACTCCATGACGGCTGCCGGCTGCTCAGGTCTCGGCCAGGTAGCGGTGCACCAGCATCACGGCCATCGATCCTTCACCGACCGCGGCGGCCACCCGTTTGGCGGACTCGGCGCGCACGTCCCCGGCGACGAAAACTCCGGGCACACTGGATTCCAGATGGTGCGGCGGTCGATCCAGCGTCCAGCCGCTGACGTCGCGCAGGTCGGGACCGGCCACGATGAATCCGTGGTCGTCGCGGACGACGATGCCGTCGAGCCAGTCGGTGCGAGGTTCGGCGCCGATAAAGATGAACATACGTCCGCAGCGGAACTCGTCGCGTTCACCGCTGCGGGTGTTCTCCAGGCAGATCCGTTCCAGGTGGCCGTTGCCCTTGACCGCGTGGACCGCGGTGTACGGCATCTCCTTGATGTTGCCCTGGGCTCGGATCTGCTCGATCAGGTAGTGCGACATGGAGTCTTCGAGCGTGCGCCGGCTGACGATGGTCACCGACTTGGCGGTTCGAGCCAAGTGCATCGCGGCCTGCCCCGCGGAGTTCGCGCCGCCGATGACGTACACCTCGTCGTCCTCGCAGTCCGCGGCTACCGAAGCGGTGGCTCCGTAGTAGACCCCGGCCCCGGTTAGGTCCGCGCAGCCCTCGGCGGACAGTTGCCGGTAGGACACACCCATGGCCAGGATCACCGCGCGGGTGCCGATCGCCCGGCCGTCGGACAGGTGCACCGTGCGAGCGTTGCCGTCCACTTCCAGGCCGATGACCTCGGCCGCGGTAATCAGCTCGGCGGAGAACTTCTCGGCCTGCCGGCGCGCCCGCTCGGCGAGTTGGGAGCCGGACACCCCGTCGGGGAAGCCGAGGTAGTTCTCGATGCGCGAACTTTGGCCGGCCTGCCCGCCGGTGGCGGTGCGCTCGATGAGCACGGTCTTGAGGCCTTCCGAGGCGCCGTAGACCGCCGCGGCCAGGCCGGCCGGTCCACCTCCGACGACGACTAGATCGTAGAAGTCGCCCGCCGGCGTAGTCGTCAAACCCAGCGTGCCGGCCAGCTCGGCGTCGGTCGGGTCGATCAGCGTCTCGCCCTGCTCGGTGATCACCACCGGCAGCGTCATGCCGTCCTGCCCGGCGGCTTCGAGCAACTGGGCGCCACGGGGCTCGTCGGAGCGCAACCACGTGTAGTAAAGCCGATTTCGGGCCAGGAACTCGCGCACCTCAGAAGACCGAGCGTTCCACGGATGTCCGATGATTTTGGTGTGCGGGATGGCGTGCTCACCGGCTGCCCGCCATGCCTCAAGGAGCGCGTCGATCACCGGATAGAGCTTTTCCTCCGGCGGATCCCACGGTTTGAGCAGATAGTGGTCGAGGTCGACTACGTTGATGGCGTCGATCGCGGCGTGGGTATCGGCGTAGGCGGTGAGCAGCACGCGCCGGGCCGCCGGGAAGACATCCATGGCCGCTTCGAGGAACTCGATGCCGCTCATCTGCGGCATTCGGTAGTCGGCGACGAACACAGCCACCGTTTCGCCGCGTAGCTTCAACTCGTTGATGGTCTCCAGCGCATCGGGACCCGACTCGGCGCGCACGATGCGGTACTTCTCGCCGTAATGCCGGCGTAGGTCCCGGGCTACGGCGCGGGACACCGCAGGGTCGTCGTCGACGGTCAGGATCACCGGTTTTCGCGGCTGGTGCTCAAGTCCAGGCATCGCATCAAGTATGCGCCCTGTGTCCAGCGGAAATTGTGTTCGGGTGGCCGCACGGGCGGCCGGGGCATTTGGGCTCTTCCGGGCACCGATCGCGCGGCCTACGGTGAACACGTGACGACGAACGTGGTGGTCGGATACGACGGCTCGGCGTCAGCCGGTGAGGCCATCAACGCCGGGGCCCAGCTGTTCGGCGATGCGCATGCCTGGGTGGTTCACATCTGGGCGCCGCCGTTCGGTAGCGCCCGGTTACGCAGGCGGCTTCGCGCGTCTGCCAGCGGTGTGGACGAACTGGTCGAGCTGATCGAGCAGGAGGGGGAGCGCGAGGCCGACGCTCTCGCCGCTGCCGGTGTTGCGCTGGCCACCGCCGTCGAATGGGACGCCGAGCCGCTGGTTAACCGCACGATGGGGTCGGACGGTCTTCGATTGGCGCAGGTTGCCGGGAGGCTGCGCGCAGATGTCGTGATTGTCGGTAGCCGTGGTCTCAGCGGCACCGACGCCGTTTTGGGCAGCGTCTCGGACCTGGTGGTGCACTACGCCATGGTGCCGGTGCTGGTGGTTCCAAACCCGCTGCTGGTCAACGAGTTCGAATCATTGGCGAGCGGTCCGGTCGTGGTGGGCTACGACGGCTCCGAGGGCGCCGAACAAGCGGTCGCCAAGGCCGGCCGCTTGTTTCCGGACCGCAAATTGCTGCTGGCTGTCGTGCACGGCGAGGATGAGCAGGTTGCGGCGGGTCCCTGTGCCGAAGGCCTGGAGATGGTCTCCCTGCCGGCACCGCACTTGTTCGGTTCGCAATCGCGCGCTGTGGCAGATCTGCTAGTCGAGTGCGCAGATAGTCGCAACGCCGCCGTGTTGGTCGTCGGCTCACGTGGACGTTCGACGGTCCGCGAGGTCCTACTCGGCAGCGTTGCCAGGGCGGCAGTGCATCGTTCGCACCGTCCGGTGCTGGTGGTGCACGGCTGATCAGGTCGGGCGAGCCGTTGCGAGGTGGGTGTGGGTGGTGTCGCGGCAGTGAATGGCGGCCGCTTGCCGGCGTGAGCGCTCGGCGCGCCTGGCTATGCCGCGAAGCATCTTCTGCTCCATCACGAAGTGCGCAATATCGAACCAGAAGTGGCCGCACGCGCCGCCGGCCCCTCGCGCGATCAAGCGCGTCCAACCGACGTTCCGGCGAAGGACGAACGCCCAGCTGCCGGCGGCTTTCTGTCCGTGCCGCAGTCGTTCGAAATCGTCGGGTGACATCAGCACCAAATGGGACCGAGGGTCGACGGAGGCCACGACCTGGCGGGCGTTGGGCCCGTATCGGCGGGCCAGCCAGACCGTGTCGCCAACGCTGAGCTTCTGCCAGTCCGGGTGGATCCGGTCTGCGTTGCGGATGTCGGCGCCGACCGCGCGTTCCAGCAGCGCGTAGCTGTAGAAACCGCCGCGGTCTTCACCGATCTGGACCAACCATGGCCAGACGTCGGAAATCGGTGCGTCGATCGTCACCGCACGGGTGGTCCGTCGGGAGTTCGAGACGACCAGTTCGTCACCGGGCAGTGTCGCCGCGACCTCGTCGTCGTGGGCGCCCCAGGTGTACATCCAGGGCCGCAGGTGGCCCTGGTACCAGGCGATCACCCCCAGGGCGGCCATCGCGTCCGCGAGAAGCGGTCGGTACTTTCCCATGCCGTCAAGGCTAGGTACCGTCCAATTGCCGGGCCTAGAGCCAGAAGTCATGAGTGCGGGGCCGTTCAAACTCCAACGAGCAGGGGAGGTCGGCGTTGCGCGAAGCGCCGCCCAGGACGAGAACCCGGTCGGTCCCGGGCCGATTCCTCGCCCCGGGACCGGGAATCAGGTCAGTTTGTGGACTCGATCGTGACGTGCTTTTCGGGAACGTCGGGCTCCTTGAGCGGGACCGTGACGGTGAGGATGCCTTTGTCGTAGCTCGCCTTGACCGCATCTTCCTCGGCGCCGGCCGGCAGCGTCACCGAGCGGGTGAACGAGCCGTAGGTGAACTCAGATCGCCCGTTGGTTTCAGTGTTCTCACTGCGTTCGGTCTTGATGGTCAAAACGCCATTCCGGATGGTGATGTCGACATCCTTGTCCGGGTCAACGCCGGGAATCTCGGCTTGCAGTTCGTATTTGCCGTCCTTAATGTCATCTTGGACCTTGATGGGGTGTCCGCCGAACATCGGGCGGAAATTCGATGCCCACGACGGGAAGCCCGCGAAGAACTCGGAGATGTCCGGCCAGGCAGCGCGGTGTTGCTGTGTTACAGCGACGTTGTTCATGATGCTCCCTCCAGCGATTCTCGGATGGATTGCAGTGATGGTGAATCCAAACAGGATCCGATCACCTCCGACTCCGGGTCACTAGGGACCGAAGTCCCTGCTCTGAGACTGTCGCCCGGTCAGCCCGGGGTGGTCGCGGCCGCGGGCTGGGGACTACCGGCCCTAGTGCCGCTGATGTCGGCGGGCGAAGCTCGAATCATGCGGAACACGATCGTGAAGGCCCTCGCGGCGGGTGCGTTTCTGTACGCGGCCAGGCGGTACTTCCGTGACTGGGGTACCACCAAGGCCGAATCCAGCGACGAGATGCCCGGTGATTGCCTGTTCTCGCCTCCCGTACTGCAGGCCACGGAGGCTGTGTGGATCAATGCGCCTGCCGAGAAGGTGTGGCCGTGGCTGGTCCAGATGGGCCAAGACCGCGGTGGCCTTTACAGCTTCGGCAAGCTGGAGAACGCGGTGGGGATGGACTACCACAACGCAGATTGCATTCATCCGCAATGGCAGCACCTCGCTGTCGGCGACGCGGTGAGGTTGGTCCCCAAGGGATGGTTTGGCCTCGCCGACGGTGTCGAACTCCGTGTCGTCGACATCGCCGAAGGGCAGTCGATTGTGTTGCGCGCGCAGCGGCAAATGCCATGGGACGTGGTGTGGTCGTTTCATGTGTTCCCGCACTGGGATGACCGGTGTCGACTCCTGATCCGGTCGCGTCTGGCGCTTCGCCACCCCGCGGAAGTGCTCGTCGCCGAGCTCATCGGGCCGGCCAGGGCGTTCGTCACCAGGGGGATGCTGCTGGGCATCAAACGTCGGGTTGAGGGCCAAGTTCAGGCGGAGGCCTCCGCGGCTACCGCCAGCGCTGGTGTGCACCATGGGGTCTAGCCCGTGCGAGAAGAAAGGAAAGCTGATGAAGGCCAAGACTGGTGACTGGTTGGTGATCAAGGGCGCAACGGTCGATCGACCGGACCAGCGGGGGTTGATCACCGAAGTGCATTCCGTCGACGGATCGCCACCGTACGTGGTGCGTTGGCTCGACACTGGCCATGAGGCGACGGTGTTTCCGGGTCCGGACGCGATTGTTGTCACCGCCGCCGCGCAGCGAATTGCCGATGAACGTGCACGGGCACGGATATCGTCGATGCAGGCGACCATTCGCGAGCAATGAAATAAGTTTCCACATATCCACCGGTGAAGGGAACTCGCCATAGTCGATCAAGACGGTATCGAGGGAGTCGTGGTGGGAACCGATGGTTCCCCCGGCTCGCTCTTAGCGGTGCGGTGGGCCGCCCGTGAAGCCGGATATCGCAGCGCGAAACTGATGGTGGTGCACGTTGTCGCCGAGCCCTCGGAGCCGACCCGGCCGACGGGTCGGGTCCCTGACCAGGTGCCCGAACTTCGGGACCGCAACGTCGAGGGCGTTGCGGACGATGCCATCGCCCGATCCGTGGCGATTGCCAGGGGCGGCGACGGGCTGGTGCCCGAGATCGCCTCCACCCGGCGTTTTGGGAGACCGGTATCCACACTCGCCGAGCTCTCCAGAAGAGTTGGCATGCTCGCGGTGGGCAGTCACGGAGCCACTGGCCGACACCGTCGAGAACTGGGGTCGGTCACCCGTGGACTTCTTCATCATGCGCATTGTCCGGTTGCGGTCGTCCGCGACGACCATGCCCCATCCTGGCAGGGGCATCGGCCGGTCCTGGTCGGTATCGACGGGTCGCGCGCCTCGAAGCTTGCGGCGGCAATCGCTTTCGATGAATCTTACTGGCGAGGTGTGGACCTGTTGGCGATGCACGTGTGCCACGACACCGAGTCCCCGCCCGCCACCGGTCACCGAGAACCCGCGCTGATCGAGGCGGCCGAGTCCATCCTCACGCGGTCTTTGTCGGAGTTGCGGGCACGCTTCCCCACGGTCAAAGTCCACCACGTCATCCGGTTCGCGAATCCGGTGCGTCAGTTACTCATTCAGGGTGAGCGAGCTCAGCTGGTCGTCGTCGGAAGCCATGGCCGCGGTACCGTGGGCGGCGCGCTGCTGGGCTCGGTCAGTGCGGCGGTAGCCCAGGGCGCCCGAGCCCCGGTGATTGTGGCTCGCCGCCACTGAGGCCGTTCGGCCAAACGTTCGTCGCGTTGAGGGAATGCCCGGCAACCTTGTCAGGAGTATCGGGCTGGAACTGCAACCGTCGTTCGACCACCGCCCGTGCTGCTTGGCTGAGGCTCAATTCGTGGTTGAAGGCGTACCCGCGCAGATGCACCAGCGCATCCAGGGGCGAGGTATCGAGCATCGTCGACACCATTCCCGCCGCTTGGTGAAGCTCGGCTTGCCACAGCGCCGGGCCCTGGCCATCGGATACGCCACCGTCGGCCGGTGTCGCGATACCGCTGCGGGCGTCGATGGCCAGCAGAAGTGCGGTGTCGGCGTAGATCAGTGCGTCGACGAGTTGGTCGCCGGTCAACTCGCGCGCACTGTCACTGTAGAGGCTGAGCGAGCCGACCCGAACCGCGCCGAGTGCCAGCGGAAAGCTGTGCACCGCGCGTACACCAAGCCGGGTGGCTTCCCCGGTGAACACCGGCCACTTATCCAGCCAGGCATGCGAGTCCAGATCGTCAGCGAGGACGGTGCGTCCACCTTTAAGCGCGTCGACGGCCGGGCCTTCGCCAAGGGACGCCTGTAGGTGGCAGGCGGACTCGGCCTCAGACCCGCTGCAATACGCCGGTTCCAGTAACGCCGAGTTGGTCGACAACATAAGACCCACTCCGGTGACGGCCAGCGCGTCCCGGCACTCGTGACAGGCGTACTGCGGTGATATCGAGGTGTGGTCCTGTTGCGCCCGCAAGGCAATTGCGTCCCAGATCCGGGCCGCGTTATCGCTATTCATCTGATGCGGGCGAGTCTGGGCTTGCGGGCTTTCCGATGCCCGAAGGGCGCACCGGGGTGGAGTTCATTCCTCGCCCTCGACGATGTGGACTGCGGCTTCTTCGGCCGATGCGGCGCCGCCGTTGATCCCGACGTCGAGCGCCACCATGTCGGCCTCGGTGTCCTCCCCGAATCCGAGGTCCGGTGCCACCAGCCTGCCCGCGCGTGTCCGCCCAACTTCATCGTGTCGCGGGAATTCCACTGCACGTTCTGCCTCGTCCGAGCGTTGCTGTTCGGCGTCATCGAAGAGGACACCGACCCGCGCCGCCGGGTCTGGTTCCTCTTCGGCGAGCATCTGTGCCATGGTTTCGGGAGGGCCGTATGCCCCAGGTCCGTAAGGCTGCTCGGGCGGGGACATCCCCTCATCGAGTGCATCATCGACGCCACGCTCGTCGAGTGTGTCTGCCGGCTGGAACTGGTTCTCGCTGTCGAAACTGTATTCGCCCGCGGCGGGACCGCTCGCGTAGTTCGGTGTGTTCATCGTTGGTCACCGGTTTTCTTCGAAGTCAGTGGGTGGAGAAAGCCTGCGGGGCGCAGATTGCTTTGAGAAACTCGGCGATGGAGTGTTCGGGTAGGTGCTGCGCGAGGTCGGCTTCGCCGATAATGCCGACCAGGCGATGGTTGTCGATGACGGGTAGGCGGCGGACCCGGTGCTTTTCCATGGTCTCCAGAATCTCCTCAACACCCGCATCAGCCTCTACGAAGTAGGTGGTGTCCTGCGCGATGCTGGCGACGGCCGTGATGTCGGGGTCGAGGCCGCGGGCGACACATCTGACGACGATGTCTCGGTCGGTGATCATCCCGTGCAACCGGCCATCGTCTCCGCAGATAGGCAGAGCGCCAACGCCGTTAGCCGCCATGTGTCGAGCTGCCGAGCGTACAGGCTCGTGTTCGCGAACGCAGGTCACGCCAGGATGCATGAGTTCGCGCGCGGTACTCATGGCGGCCTCCTCACTGCTTGCGATTCCGGTCACATTCCCGGACCTTCTGTTGGATTATCTTCTGCTACTGGGGACTTGGACTAGGGCCATTGGGCCTTCATCGATCTGTGATGGGGCTTTCGTCGGGCCTTGACGGCGCCGACGGACGTGTTGCGGGAACCGCGCGGGATCGCCCCGAACAGCGCTCAGTATGCTGGGCTCGATCGCCTGGGATGATCCGCCCCAAGCAGCGAACCCCACTGTGCATCTACGATGTCGATCACCGAACCGTCGACCGCCGACGACTCTCCTTGTGCCGCTGCAATCAGCGCCTTGGCCAAGCGCAGTGGCGCGACGTTGTGCTGTCGCGCGGTCCGTACGATCTCGACGAACGCGTCGTCGAGATCGCATTGTCGCAAGGCGACGAGAATCCCCTCCGCCGCGCACAGCGTGCGGCGGCCGTCGCGGCGTGGCTGCGAAGTGACCGCATGGTGCGGCAGAACGGTGCTCATGCGGGGTGGGGGGTCGGGCGGTGGCCGGGCTCATCGACTTGGGCGTTGCCGGCCGGCGCGTAGCGCAACAGTGCCGCGGCGCCGTCGCCGAGTGCGGTGTCGCCGGGCAGACGGACCACCCAGGCATCGGTGGCTAGCGCAGCGAACGGCAATGCCTCGTCGGCTGGGGCGACGTGACGCGCCGCTTCGCCGAGTTCAGAGAGCACATCGGCGTTCGGGGCGATCAGGGTCCGGTCCTCGCCGGCGACAACGGTGATTCCACCGAGGTCCCCGATGATGAGGGTGTCGACCGCGCCGTCGCGCAGTGCCGCGCACACCGCCTCGAGTCCTTTCACCGCAAGCCCGGAGTGGCGTCCTTCCTCGGTGTCGAACCTGGCGAGCGCCATGTTGATCGCCTCGATTCGGCGGCGCTCGAACTCGTCGTCGACCAACGTGGCGACATCGTGTTCGGTGGTCCGGGTGCCACTAGCCCGAGGGGTCAGCGGAATTACCCGCTCGCCGATCCGCTCGGGCAGTGCCGACACGAGGTCGGCGCGGGCGCGGATCTCTGCACACACGAATACCGCTTCGGCGCCGATTCGATCGATCACTTCGGTGAGTCGGTCGGCGATGGCGCGCATGTTCATCCGCACCGCTTCCTCGGCGCTGTGGGAGACGTCGCCGTAGCCCTGCCATCCGGCCGTCGCGGGCTTGTGAACAGGGAATCCGGCACCTTCAATGGTCTCGTGTTCGACGGTGCCGTCGTGATGCCAGGTGATGTCCGCGCCGAGATGGTCGACCCCGGCGAACACATAGTTGGGTCGAAAAGTGCCGTGTCCCAGAAGTGGTAGCACGTACGGGTACTCAGAAACGCGCAGCTGGGTAGTGCTCGGGGCGGTGTCGAGGAGTTCGTCGATCAGCACGCCCTCGGCGCCGACGATGATCGCGCGTCCCTCGCGCCCCACTCCCGGGTGCCCGTGCAACACAGCGTGCTCGAGTGTCGAGATCATCTTTTCGGCCGCTCCCTGTTGCTCGAGAGTGCGGCGCACGGTGGTCCAGCGCGCCGCGGCCTGTTTGTCCGCGTCGTGCGTGTCTCGGCTGTCATCGATCACCAGCGAAACGAAGGGGCCCGGGACCTGCGCGAGCTTGCGCAGCCGTCTGCTATCCATGGTGTTCCTCACTGGAGCCGGGCGTCAGATCGAATTTGGCGAAATGATCGATGCCGCAGCGGCGAAAAAGGTTCCGACGCGAAGACGTCAGCAAGTCGGCGGCGACCGAGGCGTCGACGATTCGGGGGTGTGCCACCTCGAAGGACGTTCCACCGATGGTGATCGTCGCCGTCCCGGCGACCTGTGCGTTGCGCAGCCAGTCGACGTCGGGGCCGTAGGGCAGTGGGACGACGAAGCCGTCGGCCACCCGGTCGGCCACGACAGGGGTGGCATATGTCCGCCCTGAGTTTCGGCCGACGTGGTGGATCACCGCCGCATACCAGTGTTTCCGACCGGCGAGTAGCAGCATCGCTGGGTTGAGTATGTGCTTGTTGAACATCCGCACCGCGTCCCTGGCCGGGCTCAGCGTGTCGTGTGACATGTTGTGATGGTCGTCGCGGACCAGTCCCTACGGCAGGGCCGGGTGGACCGACTTCGAAAGGACTAAAGACACCTGTCCGTTGGAATGGGACTTTCGTCCCTATCGGCGGCAGGCGACATGGAAAACGATGAGGTCAAACCGCCTGCCGAGAACCTGCCGAGAAGGAGTGCCGAGTGGCTTTGACCGACCCCTTCGAGTCCTTTGAGCCCTTCGAGTCCCTGGCCGCTGACTGGCACCGGCCGGCCGAGGATCGGCTGGACGGGGTGGCCTGGCAGTTTCTCCGTTCGGAATTTGCCGGTGCGGTCTATCTGAGCTGGACCATCGACCGGCGACTCGACAGGTTCCTGAGCCGCCGCGGGCACCACCGGCTACACAAGGACGGCTCCGCCTATGAGGCGCTGCTTAACCGTGTCATGGCCAATATCGGCGCTGCAATGGAGGCCGGTGTGCTGGCGCCGGCCAGTGCGCGCACCTCACCCTAGAACGGCTGGCCCTCCCTGAAACGTCAGCGGTGGGGACGCTGCTATCCGCCCCGCCATCAGTCCTGCAAGGTGGCCAGTGCCGCACGCAGCTTGGCGGCAACCTCGTCGGCGATAGGTTTGAGCTGTTCTTCGCCTGTCACGTCGACCAGCACCTGCGGATCCATCGCCTCGACGAGTACCGCGGTGTCGTCGTCGGGGTCGGCCCGCACGACCACGTTGCACGGCAACAGCAAGCCGATCCGGCGGTTGACGCTGACAGCGCGGTGCGCCAGCGGCGGGTTGCACGCGCCGAGGATGAGGTAGTTCTCCATGTCCTCGCCGAGTTTGGCTTTGAGCGTGGCCTGCATGTCGATTTCGGTCAGCACACCGAAGCCCGCGCCCGCGAGTGCGTCGCGGGTGCGGGCCACTGCGTCGTCGAACGAGGTGTGCAGCACGGTGGCTAGAGCGAATCCCATGGGGCGTCCTTTCGTGGCGTCTATTCACGCTAGCGCGAGGAACAGCTTCTCCAGTTCGGCTTCGGTCATCGGCGTGCCGGCACCCGTGCCCCCGGTGGCGCACTCACGCAACCCGGTGGCAACGATTTTGAACCCGGCCCGGTCGAGCGCACTCGACACGGCAGCCAATTGGGTGACGACGTCCTTGCAGTCCCGGCCGCCCTCGATCATTGAGATCACGCCTGCCAGTTGGCCTTGTGCGCGACGCAGCCGGTTGAGTACTGCGGCCATGGCATCTTCGTCTCCGATCATGGCGCAACTCCTTTCTTTCCTTGCGATGACTCCATAGTACCCATGGGGGTATATATAGGTGTGCTGCTCAGGTTGCCGCCGCGGTGGCGCTGGCCGGGCCGGTCCGTCGTCGCAGCGAACACCCCGAACGCCGGGCGCAGACCACGCTCACGATCGCGGCGATGGCGACGGTCACGGCTGCCGCGGCGCCGACCCCGGCATGCACTTCCTGCCACAAGATCACCGACGACATCGCCAGCACGAACCAGCCGAACGCCTTACGAAGCGAATCGGGGTTAACCACTGCTGTGAGCCGGGCGCCGATCAGTGCTCCGACCAGCGCTGCTGCCGTCACCGCGCCGGCGATGCCCCAGTCGATCTGAACGCTCGACAGATATCCGGCCAGCCCCGCGAACGACTTCATTGCGATGACGACCAACGAGGTGCCGACCGCAATCGGCATGGGTAGCCCGCCGAGCAGCGCTAGCGCGGGGACCACCAGGAAGCCGCCGCCGGCCCCGACGAGGCCGGTGACCAGCCCGACGACCAGGCCCTCGAGCACGATCTTGCCGAGTGGCATCGACGTCGGCGCGGCAGAGGGATCGACCTCCTTGCGTCCGCGCAACATCGCCACCGCGGTGGCGACCATGATGACCGCGAAGCCGATGAGCAGCACCGTGCCCGGGATGAACCTGGACAGCAGACCGCCGGCGTAGGCGCCGGCCATGCCTGCCACGCCGAACACCAGGCCGGTGCGCCACTGAACCCGACCTGCGCGGGCGTGTGAAATGGCACCGACTGCGCTGGTGGCTCCGACGACGAGAAGCGAGGTGGCGATCGCCTGCTTGGCGTCCATGCCGGCCACGTAGGCCAGTAGCGGAACGGTGAGGATCGACCCGCCTCCGCCGAGTAATCCGAGGGAGACGCCGACGAGGACCGCGAGGCCCACGGTCAGCGCGAGCATGGCGGTCATTTTGCGTCCACCAACTGGTTGACCACGGACTGCAGGCTGCAGCTCGCGCCGCGGTTATAGGGGAGCTTGGCCAGCATCATTCCCATAGCGCAGGTATTGGTCACGGCCGCGAAGGTCAGGCCCGCGCCGATGGCGAATGCCACCCACTTCAAACCGGGCACGAAAATGCTGGCCAGCACGCTGATCGCGACGATAAGGCCGGCGACGAGGCGGACCTGACGTTCCAGGTCCCACCGCTGGCCGCGACGCTTGACGTTGAATCCGTTGGCTGTCCATGCGGTGATTCCGCCGTCGAGGATATGCACATTGGACAGGCCGGCGCGGCGCAGCGTCTCTTCGGCCTGGGCTGCGCGCTGTCCTGAGCGGCACACCAGTACGACGTCCTGGTCGACGTGAGCCAGGATCTCGTCGCGGTGTTCACGCAGGAGATCGAGCGGCACGTTGTACGAGCCGGGCATGTGCACCGTTTCGAACTCACCGGGAGTTCGGACGTCGATCACCCGGGGTGCCGACGGGGAGGCCAGCAGGCGGTTCAGGTCGGCCGAGTCGATCGTGGCAGGCATCGGTGCCGTCATGGTGGAGTCCTTTCTTCTAATACCCTATGGGGTATATTGCTGTCACTATTCATACATACCCAAGGGGGTATAGTCAAGCGGAAATATTAATACCCCTATGGGTACTTTATATACCCGTAGGGGTATTGAGGACGATGGGTTCCGCCCCGTGGACATCAAGGAAGGAACGCGATGATTCTCGAGCAGTACTACATCGAGTGCCTGTCGCACGCGTCATACCTGATCGGCGACCAAACCAGCGGGCGCGCAATCGTTGTGGACCCGCGCCGCGACATCACCGACTATCTCGCAGACGCCCAGAAGTACGACCTGACCATCGAGGGTGTCATCAACACCCACTTCCACGCCGACTTCGTGTCCGGCCACCTCGAACTCGTCGAGGCCACCGGCGCTTGGATCGGATTCGGCGAGACCGCCGAGACGGACTACCCGATCCGTCGGCTCGCCGATGGAGAACACATCTCGCTCGGAGAGGTCGACCTGGAGATCCTGGCGACTCCCGGCCACACCTGGGAATCGATCAGCGTGCTCGTGCGCGAGCGCCCCGGTGCAACGCCGACCGCGGTGTTGACCGGCGACTCGCTGTTCATCGGTGATGTCGGCCGTCCCGACCTGGTCAACATCGGCGAGAGCTCCACCAGCGATCTGGCCAAGGCCATGTATCACTCGATCCACGACACCTTGCTGCAGCTACCCGACAGTGTGACTGTCATGCCTGCCCACGGCGCGGGGTCGTCGTGTGGAAAAAACCTGTCGACCGAACTGACCTCGACGATCGGTGAACAACGCAGAACCAACCCGTCGGTGCAGCCGATGAGCGAGGCGACTTTCGTCGAACTCGTCACGCACGGTCAGCCCGCTGCGCCGGCGTACTTTTCGGTCGACGCTGCGATGAACAAACGGATACATCCGTTGTTGGCGCCGAACCGCACCGTCGCGCCGCTGACGCCCGCGCAGATCCGTCAGGCGCTGTACGACGGGGTCCGGGTCGTCGACGCGCGCAGCGTGGAGGACTTCGCCACCGGACATCTGCGAGGCTCGGTCAACGTCGGATTCGACGGACGCTTCGCCGAGACCGGCGGCATGGTGGCCGGAATTGGCGACATGATCGCGCTGATCGCTTACCCCGGGCAGGAACAGGAGGCCGCGTTACGGCTGGCCCGCGTCGGCTCCGACAATGTGGTCGGCTACCTCGCGGTCGACCGAGACGCCGCCTTTCCCGCCGAGCTTTCGGACCTGGTTCGCCCCGCCCCCCGCGTCACGGTCGCAGAACTTGACCGGCTCTTGGCCGAGGACGCGGTGACGCTGGTGGATATCCGAAACCCCGGTGAGGTGGAGGCAGGGAGCATCCCCGGCGCGACCAACATGCCGTTGGCCAACCTGCGGGCACGCTTGGCCGAAATCCCGGCGGAGCGGCCGATCGTGGTGCACTGCGCGGGTGGCTGGCGCTCCAGTGTTGCCGCATCGTTGCTTCGCGCCGAGGGCTTCGGCAACGTCGCAGACCTCGAAGGCGGCTTCAACGCCTGGGCAGAGGCGCACGTGCCCGCGTAACCCCCACACTTCGTCACCCACCGATTACTTCGAAAGGAAACAACGATGACCACCACCAACCTCACCATGGCCAATTTCGAAAACACCGTCACCGACAATCCGATTGTTCTGGTTGACTTCTGGGCGTCATGGTGTGGCCCGTGCCGCGCATTCGCGCCCGTCTACGAGCGCTCTGCTGCCGCCAACCCCGACGTCGTGCACGGCAAAGTCGACACCCAGGCCGAACAGGAGCTCGCCGCGACCGTCGGCATTCAGTCGATCCCGACGGTCATGGCGTTCCGCGAGGGTGTGCTGGTGTACAGCCAGGCCGGCGCGATGCCGGCCCCCGCACTCGAGGACTTGATCGGCAAGGTCAAGGAGCTGGACATGGAACAGGTTAGGGCCAAGATCGCCGAGCGAAAAGCTGCCGCGGGCCACCAGTAGAAACGCTTCCGCACAACCACTTTGGAGGATCTTATGTGCTATCAAGTCACCTGCACGAAATGTGGCAAGACCGGCTGGCAAGGCTGCGGGCAGCACGTCGACGAGGTCATGCGCAGCGTCCCGCCTTCCCAGCGGTGCACCTGTCAGGCGGCCGGTGCAACCGGCACGCGCAGCGCGAAGTGACGTGCTGCCGACGGTTGGCGGTGCACAGATGGGGTCGCATGGGTCGCATGACGTGTGACAAAGGACTCCTGTGAGTTCTGCGAGCGTGCCGCTAGCGTCGGTGGGGTGGGACTCGACGACGTCGGCGATTCGGGGCAAACCCCCCGCCGTTCTGTGATCGATCGCGTACCAGGGTCGGCGCAGCTGCGTAGTGCCGTTCGGCCCTTGACCAGGGCGGGGCGGTACTACGCGCGGTCGTGGCGGGACTACTTGGACGATGTGCCGCAACAGATGCCTATCGCGCGACCGACGGTCGCCCTCGCTGCCGAAGCACTGCGCGATGAGGTGGTGCTGCTTGGGCTGCGAGCCCGCCGGCCGGTCAGTGACCCGGAGTCGTTCCGACGGATCGACGACGAAGTCGCCGCTGCACTCGAGTTCTACCGAAAGCGAGGTTGGCTCGAGAAGCCGGAGCGTTTTTTCGCCAAGCCAAAACCGCTAACCGATATCGAGGTGCGGCCCGTCCAGCGGCGCAACCGGTCGTACTTTCGGCTCAGGTGGGACAGTACATACCGTCCGTCGGCCGGCGAACCAGGTGCCAGTCGTTGGCTCGGATACCCGGCCGTTCGGCACGGCTACGGGCTGATGTTGCGCCACCGCGAACCGCGCCCATGGCTGATGTGTATTCATGGGACCGAAATGGGCCGCGCCGCTATCGATCTCGCCCTGTTTCGGGCGTGGCACCTGCATGAGCAGTTGGGCCTCAATGTCGTGCTCCCGGTACTTCCCATGCACGGGCCGCGGGCCAAGGGGTTGCCCAAGGGAGCCGTGTTCCCCGGTGAAGACGTGCTCGACGACATCCATGCGACCGCCAACGCGGTCTACGATGTGCGCGGTCTACTGGGCTGGATTCGTCATGAGCAGCCCGATGCGCACATCGGTATGTACGGACTGTCATTGGGCGGTTTTATCGCTGCACTGGTAGCCAGTCTCGACGATGACCTCCTCTGCGCCGTGCTAGGCGTACCGGTTGCGGATCTGATCGAGTTGCTGAGTCGCCATTCGGGCCTGCGCCGTGACGACCCCCGGCGCGAGACGTTCACCCTTGCCGCTCCGCTAGGGCGGATGATCTCACCGCTTTCGTTGACCCCCAAGGTGCCCGCGGCTGGGCGGTTCATCTATGCGGGCCTGGCAGATCAGGTGGTTCACCCTCGTCATCAGGTGAATCGGTTGTGGGAGCACTGGGGCAGGCCCGACATCGAGTGGTACCGCGGTGGCCATGCCGGTTTTTTCCAGTCCCGGCCGGTACAGCGGTTCGTCACCGATGCTCTGGTGCAGTCGGGTCTTGTCGCCGAGGCCACGGTGCAACTCGGGCGTCCGGACGAGATGACCGGCTGACCCTAAACCTTCGTTTTCGCACCGCGTGGCCTGGCCAGCGCGGGAGATGCCTCACGAGCCCGAGCACCTCGTGGAACCGCAGTGCGCTTCCCAGGATCGCATACGCGGCAGCCAGCCCCAAAAGACCCCAGAGCCTCAAGGTTCCAGTGCGGCCGAACTGGAACCCTGGGGCCCAAAGTTCCGTTTTTTCAAATACTTTCAGTTGCTGCGGGCGACGATCACCGGGATCTCGGCCGAATGCGCGATCGCGGAGCTCACCGACCCCAACACCATGTCGGAAAATCCGCCGCGCCCATGGCTCCCCACCACGACCAGCTGTGCGGTATCGGCGTGTTCGAGCAAACGAGGGATCGGTCGGTCGGACACCAGTACCCGATGCACGGTGACGTCCGGGTAGCGATCCCGCCAGCCGGACAGTCGTTCGGCGAGCACTTCCTCTTCGCTTTCCTTGATGTTCGCCCACTCGATGGGCGCCCAGTTGGGAGGCGGAAACTCGAGGGGTCCCATGTCGGTCCACGCGTGCAGGGCGACGAGGTCGACACCTCGGCGTGACGCTTCGTCGAACGCGATCGCGGTGGCTTGCTCCGATGCCGGGGAGCCGTCGATACCGACTAGTACGGGTGCCTGCGGAGAAGGCGTGCGCTCGGTGTGGATGATCGCGACCGGGCAATGTGCGTGGTGCACGAGCCCGGAGCTGACCGATCCCAGCAGCACCCTGGCCACGGCTCCTTCGCCGACGCACCCGACGACCACCATCTCGGCCGTCTTCGATAGCTCAACCAGAGTTGCCACGATCGGTGCCGTGATCACCTCGGTGCTGATCTGAAGGATGTGGTGCGCCGAGGCGGCCTCGGTGGCAAGTTTGCGCGCGTCCTCGACGATCCGTCGCGCCTGGTCTTCTTCGGCCTGAAGGTAGTCGATAGGGATGTCGATGGGCGATGACGCCGGCACAAACGGCGGAACGACATGAACAAGGCGTAACGGAACACCTCGGGTTGCGGCGTTCTGTGCGGCCCAGGTAATAGCGGCGGCAGAGGGGGCGGATCCGTCTACTCCCACCACGATCTCGCGGGTTGGTGATTGGTCGGTCATCTGGCACTCCCGTCCTCGGGGCTTACAGCCCGGCGTCCTCGGGGCTTACAGCCTGGATACTCAAAACCCTAAGTCGGAGTCGTCGCGCCGATCCGGAGCAGTTCGTCGCAGCTATTAGGGTCTTTGGACCTCAAGATCATGGGGGTCCGGTCGCTACTGTTCGGGTGTGTCGGCGGTGCCGCGCTGGGCTTTCGGTTCGGTGTGACTGTGCTGCCGCGCGATGGCGCCGAGTTCCCGAAAGTTAGTCGACCCTTTGCAATCTATACCCCCAGGGGTATAGTCATGGGTGAAGCACTCGCCAGAAAGGACCCCTGTCATGACCACCATCGAAAATCCCGCTCCTACCTTCACGATGCCCCGAATCGGTGATCCAGCACCATCTTTCACCGCGGAAACGACGCAGGGTGAAATCAACTTCCCCTCGGACTACGTGGGCAAATGGGTCATCCTGTTCTCCCACCCGGCCGACTTCACGCCCGTGTGCACCAGCGAATTCATGACCTTCGCCTCGATGCAGGACCAGTTCGCCGCCTACAACACCGAACTGGTCGGACTGTCCGTCGACGGCCTGTACAGTCACATCGCCTGGCTGCGCACCATCAAGGACAAGATCGCGTTCCGCGATATGCGCGACGTCGAGGTGACCTTCCCTCTTATCGACGACGTGTCGATGGAGATCGCCCAGAAATACGGGATGATCATGCCGGGTGAGGCCTCCACCAAGGCCGTCCGCGCGGTGTTCGTCATCGATCCGAAGGCCGTGATCAGAACGATCATCTACTACCCGCTGAGCACCGGTCGAAACTTTGACGAGCTGCTTCGCGTCGTCAAGGCGCTGCAGACCGCTGATCACTTCGATGTGGCGACCCCGGCCGACTGGCGTCCCGGAGACCCAGTGATCGTGCCCCCGGCCGGCTCCTGTGGGACGGCCAAGGACCGCATGAACGGCCCGGACGACGGGGTTGACTGCCAGGATTGGTTCTTCTGCACCAAGCAGCTCCCGGCCGAAGATGTGGAGTCGGCGATCCGGCACAAGTGAGTTCATCGGTGCCGGTGGGCGAAGCTATCCCTTGCGCTGAGCGCGCTTGCCAAGCAGGGTCGTAGGCGTGACCAGGACGACGGTGGGCGGCAGGTAGCGCTCGGTGCAAGGCTATTGGCTCGACCTCGCGCTGGTG